>NZ_JBHSMC010000019.1:0-57959 GCF_042655485.1 Lederbergia graminis | reverse complement strand
AAACAGCTCCTTAACTTAAAGTTGCCCAAAAATCTATATTACAAAATATTGAGTGGGAGCCTTGACAGTTTCGTTCATATCAGGAGGCTCATTAGCCTTGTCTAGTTGTAGGCGCTATCGGCTCGAGGTCAAATAACCTGAGACATGAAAGGCAAAGACCGCCTTTCTTTGTCTCAGAACATTTGCTTGTCGCTGGCCCGCACGAGGCGGGTCAGGAAGGCGTTGGAACAGGATGTTGCGAAATTAGCCTTCCTTCAAATCCCAAGCGCCTTTCACTTTTCTAAGCCCGCGGAAAGCGAAGTGTATTTCCGAAGCGTTATAGCTACACTTACATTGTTCGGATTTACATCCAGGTCAAACCGTTTTGTCTCAACCTATTTTCGTAGCTATTGAGATTACTGTATAAGAAGGACACGGTATTTAATCTTCGTTCAACCTATTTCAGTCTCTGAACAGCCAACAAGAAAGATAGCTAATAAAAATAAATTAAGGATATTTTTTACCTCATAATACATTCCCCTATTTAATTTACTCCTACTCAAGGATATCCTCTTCAGGAGTAGGTATCTCTACCTTTCCTCTAAAAATGAATATATCTGTTAATAACACATTATTGTTATTTTCTGTTAGATGATTATTTCTTTAATAAGGTTGAAGACACGTTTTCCTAATGAAACACTCTCTTCGATTATTCAGAACGGACTTGATTAGTTATAAGATTTTTGATATGTATTAATTCTCCATATTCCAAACGTCACTCCCGTCAGAATAAAGACAATACTTACCATTTCCAACACGGAAGGAAATGTAGACTGATAGAAATATGAATAAAGTAAGCCAAAGATTGTTTCAAAAACGATCATCATACCTGCAATGGAGACAGTTAATCGTATAGACGTTTGATTCCATGCCCATGTTGCTACCCATGAAGCAATAACTCCCAAAACAATAATTCCAAGCAAATAATGATAAAAGTAGTCTTTCCCTAAAAGGTTACCGATTATTTGCTGATTTGTTAGCTTACTAATAAGCAGGGCAATAAAAACTAATGTTAGCGTTTGGACACCAACGATAGTGGAGAAAAGGTCAGGAGAAACTTCAGACTCTTTTTTGAGGAAATTAGCATTAGAGATTCCATACCACGTCCACAAGGCAAGAGCTATAATACAACATAGCAACCCAAACAAAACACTACTTTTTGATACAGTTATACTACTTATGTCTCCTTGTTCATTGCTATATAACAAATAGATACCTACTAATATTAAAAATGCAGGAATCACCATTACTTTAAATGGAAATTCTTTATGTAAAAGGTTCCCAACAATACTAATAATTATAGGTAAAGTTCCGATTATCAACGTGGTAATAGTCGCACCGGTATATTTAATAGCTAATACTAGAAAAAAGAAGTAACCTATATTACCAGTGAAAGCATAAAGCATTGCTCTATACCAAACTCTTGGCGGAATATGCAAAGGGTTCTTTTTGTAAATTATAAATAATAAAAGTGAATATAATCCATACATAAGGTAGCGCCCTAAAGTAATTTCCAATGATGAAAAGTTAGAGAGCATACTTGGTATAAGAAATGCTAGCCCCCAAGCTGCTCCTGCTATCATACCAAATATTACACCAAGAATTGGTGAAGCATTATTATTACTCATTTTAGTTTACCTCCCCGCAGCAGTGTTATGACGTCTTTCTCCCTTGTGGTATTTCCCATTTGACCTTGTAATTTACTCTGTCATGCATAGTTACAAATATAAGATATTTTATTGCTATTTGTGCATATAAAAAAGACCTTTCCGTGGAAAGAGCCTTTGAACGTCTGAAATTATCGTTTTGAGAAGTATCCAGTTAAATTCCGAGTATATCGAATACCTCATAAGCCATTTATATCAACGTCTTGCGGAATTGCAAATGGATAAAAACGTATGAAAAAATATCGAAAATGATATTACTTGAACTAATCCGAACCAAAGTAATAGATGTTAGTTGAATACAATATTAACATTTTGATAACTCTCAGGCATAGTAAATGATATTTTCAGTTTTAAGGAATTTCACACAGTCACAGCTATAAGAGGTATTATCTTTTATTTAGAATTAAACCTACTTTGGAGAGGACACTGAAAATCTTACAATACTTTGTTTGCGATAAACATTCAATAAAAAAGGTGGCTAAAATTTCGGAGTTGAAATTTTAGCCATCTTTTTGTTGTCCAATGTAACCATACAAAGACTTTATTTACGATAATTGGATTTTCTTTAGAAGTTTTATTGTTAGAACTTCTTTTGTCTCTTATGCGTCTTCTTCTGGTTAAATAAAAATTCACTTTTTTATTTTCTTGCTCTTTCAATTAACAATTAAAAGTTATTATTATCCTTACCTTCAAGGAGAAACACTTTTAAGCAAAAGAATGCTGTTATTACATTCCATATGCTCTAGTGAATGCTCTACCTACCTCGAACAGTAGACTTTTGTCATCTTGTGTGAACGTAGGTTTATCCATCGGTCCAATCACTTGATATGAGATATTATTGGGATGACTTACATAGTAACTAGCTATGAAGCTGTTGCCATCATTATCTGTACCTACCATCGTTGCACTACCACCATAATCGGAAGATACGTCAACTTTAGTAATTGAACCTCCACCAGGAAGTGACCTATTGTAACTGTACATGTGAAAACTCGGTAATAATTCTTGGGTCAATGTTGCACCACTTGGAATCCCACTAGGACTTTTTAACGGTGGAGCACCAGTGTCTAATACCGGAGGCTGTTTTTCTTCTTTAGGTTCTTCCGTTTTAGCCTTTTCCTGCTTTGGTTTTTCTTGCTTTGGCTCTTTCTTTGCTACCTCTTGTTTAGGCTCTTGTTTCTTTGGTACCTCTTGTTTAGTTTTTTCCTGTTTAGGAATTTCTTCCTTAGGTTTTTCCTGTTTAGGTTTTGACGTGTCATTTTCCGACTTAGAAGCTATAGAAGACGACTTATTTTCCTCATCCTTCTTGTCAACTTTTTCTTCCTTCACCACTACCTTTACAACTACTTCAAATCTTTCAGTTGTTTTGTTGCCATTTTCATCTGTCGCTTCAGCCGTCACATTATAATTATTTTCTTTATCCTTATCTTCTTCAATCTCGAACACTATGTCTAATTCTCCGTCAACTGGGTCTTCTGCAGTAATCAATTTCTTCAATTCTTCCTCTATATCTACTTCTTCCCCTTCAAAATCAATGACATCCTTAACACCTTTAATCACTGGCTTTTGAGTATCTTCAACGACAACTGTCACATCGAAAATTTCATCTTCCAACTCTAACCTATGTTCAGTATTACCAACCGTCATTGTGTCAACCTCTGGGTCTAAGTCAACAAAGTTTGCTTCCTTTGTCTCATCTTCCATATGTATTGTAAATGTTTTATCCCCAATGTCATCTCCGTATTCAACCTTTTGCTCAATTGAAACTTTAGTAGGTTCTTTAGTGTCCAGATCCTCATTTGACTCTTCTGCCTTTCCTTTACTCATAAGAATCCCTACAGTACCTGCAACAATTAATACAACAATTCCAACGATCATCATTAGAACCTTTTTAGAATTTTTATTTGGCGTTCTCGAATTCACATTTTTTCACCTTCTGTTTTTTATATTTGCTTAGCTTTATTTTTGAAATTGGTAACCAAGCCATCGGTATACTATATCGGTTGAATACAAGAAGTTTGAAGTTTCATATAAATTGAGTAAGAAACCAGAAAACAAAATCCTCAGAACTACTAAATAAAGATCCTCTATTTGAATTGTTCTTCTAAATTAACATAATGAGATGTCGTACCAAAAAAGTAAAACCATACTGAGTTATTTAAACTTAATGGTTCTGAACAAAAAGTGAGATATATTGCTCGTATATCCGAAGGTTTAGTTCACGTGTGGTCAAAAAAGATTTTTGTGCATATAAAAAAGACCCTTTCCACAAAAGCGGAAAGAGCCTTTGAACGTCTGAAATTAACGTTTTGAGAACTGAGGTGCACGACGAGCGCCTTTAAGACCGTATTTTTTACGCTCTTTCATACGTGGGTCACGAGTTAATAGACCTGCACGCTTAAGAGTGCCACGGTATTCAGGATCTACTTCAAGCAATGCACGAGCGATACCATGACGGATTGCTCCTGCTTGTCCTGTGTAGCCGCCACCTTTAACTGATACTAATACATTATAGCTATTTACTGTTTCAGTTGCAGTAAGTGGTTGTTTGATTACTTCGCGTAATGCAGCAAATGGAATATAATCTTCTACATCACGGTTATTTATAACGATACGGCCTTCACCAGGTACTAAACGTACACGGGCAACAGAGCTTTTACGACGACCTGTACCATAATATTGAACTTGTGCCAATATAATTCCCTCCCTTTAGTGATTATCCGCGAAGTTCGTAAACTTCTGGTTTTTGTGCTTCGTGTGGATGTTCCGCTCCAGCATATACATGCAATTTCTTGAACATTTGACGTCCTAAAGATCCTTTTGGAAGCATGCCTTTGATTGCAAGCTCAAGCATTTTCTCAGGATATTTTGTACGCATTTCAAGAGCTGTTCTAGATTTAATACCACCTGCATAACCTGTGTGGCGGTAGTAGATTTTATCAGATAACTTTTTACCTGTTAATTCGATTTTTTCAGCATTAATTAAAATTACATGATCTCCAGTGTCAACATGCGGTGTGAAAGTTGGTTTATGTTTACCGCGTAAGATGGACGCTACTTCTGTTGAAAGACGACCAAGAGTCTTGCCTTCAGCGTCTACAACGTACCATTTACGTTCGATTTCGCTGGCTTTAGCCATATACGTAGTACGCATTTGTTACCCTCCAATTTTTAAAAGAAATTCAAAGTTCGTTTTATTTAATCACAATAAGTTCCGGGGCTTATCGTGGGATTAAAAACAATACCATAGGATATAATATCGTTTTTGAGAAGCAAAGTCAAGGATTTTTTAAACACCAGGTGAAGTTGTTAGGAAGAAATTAATCATAAAATACTTCCCACAAATACAAGCCTTGAGCAGGTGCTGTTTTACCAGCAAGCGCACGATCACGACCATTTACGATCGATTCTACTTGTTGAGGCGTAATCTTGCCGATACCTACATCTAATAAAGTTCCTACTAGAATTCGCACCATATTATATAGGAATCCATTTCCGGTGAAGGAAAAAACTACCTCATTTTCATTCTCGACTACTTCAATTTTATAGATGGTTCTAATTCTATTGTCGGTGTCTGTTTTTGCAGAACAAAAACTTGTAAAGTCATGTGCTCCAAGCAAATAGCTAGTTGCTGCTCGAACTAATTCTACATCTAGATCATATGGAAAGTGAGTAGCATAATTTCTTTTAAATGGCTCTCTTACCTTACTCTTATATAGAAAATATTTATATGTTTTTCCAGTCACATCAAAGCGAGCATGAAAGTCTGATGGTACTGAATCAATTTCTACAACAGCTATATCTGCTGGTAGTAAGCCATTTAATGCTTTTAACCATCTCTCAGGAGGAAGTTGCAGTGGTGAATCAAAATGAATAACCTGTCCCCTAGCATGAACACCTGCATCTGTTCTACCAGAAGCAGTTACTTTCACTTCTTCACTCTTATGCATCATTCCCAATGCACGTTCTAGCTCACCTTGAACAGTTCTTGCCTTAGGTTGAATTTGATATCCCGAAAAAGTTGAACCGTCGTAAGAAACAATTGCTTTATAACGTTGCATATATTTCATTCCTTATTATGATCTCAATAAAATTAGTCCACTTGTAAGTATTATCAATACAAATAAAACCATTGTATCCCTAAATTTCCATCTTAACAGTCGATACTTTGTTCTTCCTTCTCCACCACGATAACCTCTTGCTTCCATTGCAATCGCTAAATCCTCGGCTCTTTTAAAGGAACTAATAAATAATGGAATTAATAGTGGGAGTACTGCTTGAATTCTTTCTTTGATTGTCCCACTAGAAAAGTCCACACCCCGAGCCATTTGTGCTTTCATAATTCTATCTGTTTCATCTATTAAGGTTGGGATGAATCGAAGAGAAATTGACATCATTAGAGCTAGTTCATGTACAGGAAACCGTATTTTCTTTAATGGGTGTAATACATTTTCTAACCCATCTGTTAATTCTATTGGTGTTGTTGTAAGGGTTAATAATGATGATACAAATACTAATAAAAAGAAGCGTATAGATATATAAATCCCCTGTTTTAAGCCTTCTTCATAAATATTGACAAATCCAAGGGAATAAATAACTTCTCCTTCTTTGTTAAATAAAATTTGCAATACAAAGGTGAAAAGAACAAGAAATAAAACTGGTTTTAGTCCATTAAAAAGAAATGTAACTTTGATTTTGGTAAGCATAATCAAAAATGCAACAAAGACAAATAAAAATCCATATGTTGCTATATTATTGGCGATGAAAATAATACAAATAAACCCAAATACAAATAGTAATTTTGAACGTGGGTCTAGCTTATGAATAACAGAATCTCCAGGAATATAACGACCAAATATCATTTTTTCCATCATGATGTTTCACCGTGTCGCATCATTTTTTCAATTGCTTCCGCCAGTTCCTCTATCGTTAAACAAGTCTTTCCAATTTTTTTTGCAAATTTCTTTTCAAACATATACTGAAACTTTACAACATCCGGGATATCTAATCCTAATGTAAGCAATTCTTCTGGATCGGAGAAAATATCGCGAGGTTTCCCTTGTTTCCTTACTTGACCTTTATGCATCACAACAATTTCATCTGCATATTTTGCCGCAGTATCCATGCTATGAGTTACTAATATTGTAGAAAGATTCTTTTCTTTATGAAGCTGGTGGAACATTTCCATTATTTCCGTCCGACCTCGTGGATCTAAACCTGCAGCAGGTTCATCCAATACCAATACTTCGGGCTCCATTGCTAGTACACCAGCAATTGCAACTCTTCTCATTTGACCACCAGACAAATCAAATGGGGATTTATGAAGTACATCCTCTGTCAGTCCTACATCTACAATTAATTTTCGTGCACGTGCTTTTGCTTCCTCTTCAGAAACACCAAAATTCATCGGACCAAAACAAATATCCTTCTCCACTGTTTCTTCAAATAGTTGGTGTTCAGGAAACTGGAACACAATCCCTACCTTCTGACGAATAGGGCGTAGCTTTTTTTCCTTTTTCTCAGCATTTATTACACGATCGCCGATGATGACACGTCCCTTTGTCGGTTGTAATAACGCATTTAAATGTTGGAGCAGGGTTGATTTGCCAGAACCAGTATGTCCAATCAATGCCATGAATGTGCCATGTGGTATCGAAAAATCAACATTTTGTATAGCCATCCTTTCAAAAGGGGTATTGGCCTGATATTTATATTCTACTTGTTGTAGTGTAATGTCCATAGCTCATTCACCAACTCAATATCTGTCAGAAAGTTTTTAGGGACTAGAATCCCTCTATCTCTTAAAGCATTTGCCATTTTAATCGGAAAAGGTATATCTAAACCTAATGATATTAACTCCTCTTCTAGTTGGAATATCTCACTAGGTGTACCTTCTTTGTAAAATTGTCCTTTATTCATCACAATAACTCGATCTGCTTTTGCAGCTTCTTCTAAGTCATGAGTTATCGATATGACAGTTAAACCTTGCTCATCCTTTAAATCTTTCACGGTCTTCAAGACTTCTTCACGCCCTAAAGGATCCAACATAGATGTAGCTTCATCTAATATGATTACTTTCGGGCTTAGTGCAATGATACCAGCTATTGCAACCCTCTGTTTTTGTCCACCTGAAAGATGGTGTGGCTCTTGATTAAGAAAATCGGACATGTGTACACGGTTAAGAGCATCCTCTACCCTTAATACCATATCATCATGAAGAATACCGTTATTCTCTAAACCAAAAGCCACATCATCTTGTACAGTTGATCCAACAAATTGATTATCAGGATTTTGAAATACCATCCCTACCACTCTGCGGATATCCCAAATGGTTTCTTCTGTTAATACTTTATTATCAACCATGACAGTACCACTATTGGGAAATTGAAGTCCTAATAATATTCTTGCTAAAGTCGATTTGCCAGAACCGTTATGACCAACAACCGCAAGCCATTCACCTTTTGTAACAGTAAGGGAGACATTCTGTAAAGCAAACGAATCCTGACCTTCATATGTAAAGGAAATATCTTTAATATCGATAATAGACTCGTGTTCACTCATGTTAATTCCCCCTCTGTTAATGTATTAACTATGTATTATTAAAAAAGTCTGTAAATAGAAAAAAAGCCTGCACCTCACTCCGAAGAACTGACAATCAGTTACTATCATTTATCACTAGTATTTCCTAGAGTGTGAGGAGGAGGCGCTTGAGCTAGACAGGATCACACAAAAGCTGATGTATATAAAAGTATGGATGGCTTAATATTAACCCCCCAGTACTCGCACCAGCGGCCCTCAAACAAGCAAACTTTCTGAAATGAATTAGTCTGTCTTTTGACATTTATTGATTCAGTCAATTCTACTTCGAGGAGCTAGGTCTGTACTAGACAAAACCTATGTGCCTATCGTAACGCTCTTTTTTAGCTTTATTCGTTTACATTTTAGTTGTTGAAAAAGGGCAGAAGAAGTCAGTGCGTTACCAACTACCTCGCCCTTCTCTGAAAGAAATATTATACTAACTCGATAACTACCATTGGAGCACCATCACCGCGACGAGGTCCAAGTTTCATGATGCGAGTGTATCCGCCTTGACGTTCAGCGTAACGTGGAGCGATATCTGCAAAAAGTTTTTGCACTGCATCTTGTTTAGTTTCTGCATTAGCAACTTCATTACGTACAAAAGCAGCAGCTTGACGGCGTGCATGTATATCACCGCGTTTACCAAGCGTAATCATTTTCTCCACTACAGAGCGAAGTTCCTTAGCACGAGCTTCAGTTGTTTCGATGCGTTCGCTAATAATTAAATCAGTAGCTAAGTCACGAAGCAATGCTTTACGTTGAGAGCTAGTACGTCCTAGTTTTCTATAACCCATTCTAGTTTCCCTCCTTTGTTGATAAAAAGTACTATACTTTACGCATATAAAAGGTTCATAACCCTTTAATGTTGATGTTTAGGTCAGTCATCTTTTCGGAGGCCTAGTCCAAGATCATCAAGTTTCGCTTTGACTTCTTCCAAAGATTTTCTTCCTAAGTTACGTACTTTCATCATGTCCTCTTCTGTCTTATTAGCCAGTTCTTGAACAGTATTGATTCCAGCACGCTTTAAGCAGTTATAAGAACGAACGGAAAGGTCAAGTTCTTCAATTGTCATTTCTAGTACTTTTTCTTTCTGATCTTCTTCTTTTTCTACCATTATTTCAGCATGTTGAGCTTCATCTGTCATACCAACAAAGATGTTCAAATGCTCAGTTAAGATTTTTGCACCTAATGAAATAGCTTCTTTCGGTCCAATGCTTCCATCTGTCCATACGTCTAGAGAAAGCTTATCATAATTTGTCATCTGTCCAACACGTGTATTTTCCACTTGGTAATTTACACGTGAAACCGGAGTATAGATTGAATCAATAGGAATAACACCGATTGGCAGATCATCACGCTTATTAAGGTCAGCCGGCGTATAACCACGGCCACGTTTAACAGTCATGCGCATACGGAAATTAGCATTTTCTCCTAGAGTTGCAATGTGTAAATCAGGATTTAAAATTTCCACATCACTATCGTGCATAATATCAGACGCCTTAACTACGCCTTCGCCCTGTACATCAATTTCTAAAGTCTTTTCTTCGTCAGAGTAAACTTTCAAAGCTAGTTTCTTTATATTAAGAATGATAGAGGTAACATCTTCAACAACACCTTCAATAGTTGAAAATTCATGTTGAACACCTTCCACTTGGATAGATGTAACAGCAGCACCTGGAAGTGAAGACAATAGAATACGACGCAGGGAATTCCCTAGAGTAGTTCCATATCCACGCTCAAGTGGTTCTACAACGAACTTTCCATGTTTGGCATCATTGCTGATCTCAATCGTTTCAATTTTCGGCTTTTCCATTTCGATCATTCAAATATACCCTCCTTCAAAACGTCTAAGTTCGGAAAGTATCCGAAACTCCCCATGTTACAAACTCATTTGTGCAACAACTGGATGAAGAATAGATCCTTTCGAGCATAAATTAACATATTACCCCATTATAACCAGGTAATAGTAATTTTATACAAGAGAATCATTATACACGACGACGTTTAGGTGGACGGCATCCGTTATGTGGTACAGGTGTTACATCTCTAATAGCTGTAACTTCAAGTCCTGCAGCTTGTAATGCACGAATAGCAGCTTCACGTCCGCCACCTGGGCCTTTAACAGTTACTTCAAGACTTCTCATACCATGTTCCATTGATGTTTTTGCAGCAGTCTCAGCAGCCATCTGTGCAGCATATGGAGTGGATTTACGAGAACCTTTAAAACCAAGAGCTCCAGCTGAAGACCAAGAAATAGCATTCCCTTGTGCATCAGTAATAGTAACAATTGTGTTATTGAAAGTAGAACGAATGTGAGCAATACCATTTTCAATATTCTTTTTCACACGACGTTTACGAGTATTTGTTTTACGTGCCATTTTAATCAGTTACCTCCTTTACCTATTATTTTTTCTTACCTGCAACTGTTTTACGTGGTCCCTTACGAGTACGAGCATTGTTCTTCGTATTTTGACCGCGAACAGGTAATCCACGACGGTGACGAAGACCGCGATATGAACCAATTTCCATTAGACGCTTAATGTTAAGGGATATTTCACGACGAAGGTCACCTTCAACTTTTAATTTGTCAATGATGTTACGAATATTATTTAGTTCATCATCTGTAAGATCGCGTACACGTGTATCCTCAGAAACACCTGCCTCAGCTAGGACCTTAGATGCTGTATTTTTACCAATACCATAAATATATGTTAATGAAATGACTACACGTTTTTCACGTGGAATGTCAACACCAGCAATACGTGCCATAAATGTTGTGCACCTCCTTATTATCCTTGTTTTTGTTTATGTTTAGGGTTTTCGCAAATAACCATAACTTTCCCTTTTCTGCGAATTACTTTACACTTTTCACAGATGGGTTTCACTGATGGTCTTACTTTCATCTTTTAAAACCTCCTTAGTAGTCCGGAGTGCATGATTTATTTAAAACGATATGTGATTCTTCCTCGTGTCAAATCATACGGAGAAAGTTCTACAGTTACTTTGTCACCTGGAAGAATACGAATAAAATGCATACGGATTTTGCCTGATACATGAGCAAGTACCGTGTGCCCATTTTCCAATTCTACCTTAAACATTGCGTTTGGCAATGTATCCACGATTGTACCTTCTACTTCAATTACATCTTCTTTCGCCATCAAGTTGTTCTCCCTTCTCTATAACTTTCAAAACCTCTTCTACTAAAATTTAAACTGCCTAACGTATTTTTCCGTTATACTATAGCCCAATTTGGTAATACTTTAATCACAGCTTTGTTAAAATTTCGTAACCAGCTTCAGTAATTGCAATTGTATGTTCGAAATGGGCACACTTTTTACCATCCACTGTTACTACTGTCCAATTATCTGCCAGTGTTTTAACATAACGACTTCCAGCATTAACCATTGGTTCAATGGCTAAAACCATACCGGGTTTCAAACGGGGTCCTGTGTTAGGCGGACCGTAGTGAGGAATTTGAGGATCCTCATGTAAATTCTGACCAACTCCATGTCCTACATATTCCCTAACAATGGAAAAGCCATTGGATTCAACGTAAGTTTGAATAGCATGAGATATATTAGAAAGACGTACTCCCGGTTTAGCCTCTTCCAAGCCTAGATAGAGAGATTTCTCTGTGACGTCAAGAAGTTTTTGTGTTTCCATATCAATATTACCGACAGAGTAAGTCCAAGCTGAATCACCATGGTAGCCGTTTACTTTAGCACCAATATCGATACTAATAATATCCCCATCTTTAAGAATACGGTCTCCAGGTATACCGTGTACAAGTTCCTCATTAACTGATACACATACGCTGCCGGGAAAGCCATTATACCCTTTAAAAGACGGGTATGCACCATGTTGTTTAATAAAACTCTCAGCAATGGTATCTAGTTCTCTTGTCGTAATCCCCGGTTGAAGTGTTTTGCGTAACTCTTGATGAGTTAAAGCAACAATTCTACCAGCTTCTCTCATGATTTCTAGTTCACGAGGTGTTTTACAAATAATCATTATACCAAACCTTTGAGCAATGAATCAATATCTTGATATACATCGTCGATATCTTGCTGCCCGTTAATATTTGTCAAATACCCTTTTTCGCTATAGAAATCAAGAAGAGGTTGTGTTTGTTTCATATTTACCTCAAGTCTATTTTGAACGGTTTCCTCATTGTCATCAGGACGTTGGTAAAGTTCCCCACCACAACGATCACAAACACCTGTCTCTGTAGGTGGATTAAATACTAGGTGATAAGTGGCACCACAGTTCTTACAAATTCTGCGACCTGTAAGACGTTCCATCAATATATTTTGATTAACTTCAATGTTAATCACATAATCGATTTTTTTGCCAATCTCAGCTAATATACCTTCCAATGCGTCAGCTTGTGCGACAGTTCTTGGAAAACCATCTAGTAAAAAGCCTTGTTTACAATCTTCTTTATTTAGACGTTCACGGACAATGCCAATTGTAACCTCATCGGGAACTAACTCACCTTTATCCATGAATGATTTTGCTTTTAAGCCAAGCTCCGTACCTTCAGCCATTGCAGCGCGGAACATGTCTCCTGTAGAAATATGAGGAATCCCATATTTTTCAACAATTTTATCGGCCTGTGTACCTTTACCGGCACCGGGTAGGCCCATTAAAACTAAATTCATTTGTATGCCCCCGTGCATCGAAATGGATTTAGGAACAATCAGCTTGTTCCCAATTCCATCTTGATTATTTAATGAAGCCTTTGTAGTGACGCTTCACCAGTTGGGCTTCCAGTTGCTTCATTGTTTCGAGCGCAACACCGACTACAATTAGAAGGCTAGTACCTCCAATTTGAGCCGATTGTGGTAGCCCTGCAAATTTAATAAAGAATACAGGTAAAATTGATATAGCAGCAAGGAATATAGATCCAACAAAAGTTAAGCGATAGAGAACCTTTGTTAAGTACTCTTGCGTGTTCTTCCCTGGACGAATCCCTGGAATATACCCACCCTGTTTCTTCAGATTATCAGCAACTTGTTCAGGGTTGAACTGAACAAAAGCATAGAAATAAGTAAATGCAATAGTTAACACAACGAAAATGACCATTCCAATAGGTTGTGTATGATCAAATATAGATTGTATTTTACTTGCTACATTTCCTGAACCGAAAAACGCAGCGATTGTTTGTGGAGTCATCATAAATGCACTTGAGAAGATTACCGGGATAACACCAGCAGCATTAACTTTTAATGGTAAGTGTGTATTTTGTCCACCAACCGGGCTACGACCATCCATGCGTTTAGCATATTGAATTGGAATTTTACGAAGTGCTTGTTGAACAAACACTACACCAACTACTAAAGCGATAGTAGCTAAAACAATTAGTAACAAGATAACAATACGGATGAAAAGTTGATCTCCCGCACCTTCAAGCATTTGTGCGTAAATCTGGTTTACTGCCGTTGGTATACCAGCAACAATTCCTGCAAAGATGATAATCGATATACCGTTACCGACACCTTTAGAAGTAATTTCTTCCCCAAGCCACATTAAGAATGCAGTACCAGCCGTTAAAACAATTGCAATAACAGCATAAGTACCAAAGCTAGGGTTCTCAATAAGTTGCAATCCAAACATTCTATTAAAACCATAGGACATTCCAACTGCTTGGATTATAGCAAGAACAATAGTGAAGTAGCGTGTAAACTGTGCAAGCTTACGTCGACCAACTTCTCCTTGTTTTGCCCATTCCGTAAATTTCGGAACAACATCCATTTGTAACAATTGAATAATAATCGAAGCAGTAATATAAGGCATGATACCCATTGCTAAAATAGAGAAGTTTTGAAGAGCTCCACCACCGAAAATATTCATGAATCCGAGCAGGCTCGCTTGATCCTGCATTTTTAGAACATCTGCGTCTACAAAAGGAACAGGAATGAAAGCTCCAAGACGGAAGATGACTAAGGTTAATAAGGTGAATAAGATTTTTCGTCTAATATCACCTACGCGCATAAAATTGGAGATTGTCTGAAACATAAATTAGATCACCTCAGTTTTACCGCCGGCAGCTTCTATCGCCTCTTGTGCAGCAGAGGAGAATTTGTTCGCTTTTACAGTAAGCTTCTTCTCGATGTTGCCTTTAGCAAGAATTTTAATTCCCGATTTCTCGTTGCGTACAACACCAGTTTCGATAAGAAGTTCTGGAGTTACTTCTGTACCATCTTCGAAGCGATTTAATGCATCTAAGTTAACTACTGCATATTCTTTACGATTGATATTAGTGAATCCACGTTTAGGTAAACGTTGGAACAAAGGAGTTTGACCACCTTCAAATCCTAAACGAACACCACCGCCTGAACGGGCCTTTTGACCTTTGTGACCTTTACCAGCAGTTTTTCCGTTACCGGAACCAGTTCCACGACCTAAGCGATTACGTTCTTTACGGGAACCTTCAGCAGGCTTTAGCTCATGAAGTTTCATCGTTAGCACCTCCTTAATATTCAAAATGGATTATTGTTCTTTAACAGTGACAAGATGGGAAACTTTATTAATCATTCCGCGAATAGCTTGGTTGTCATCATGTTCAACTGTTTGATGCAATTTACGGAGTCCAAGTGCTTTCACAGTTTCACGTTGGCCTTCAGTACGACCAATTAAGCTCTTTGTGAGGGTAATTGCTAATTTATTTGCCATTATGATTCCCTCCTTAACCTAACAGTTCTTCTACTGTTTTATTACGTAGTTTTGCTACGTCCTCAGCACGTTTAAGATTTTTAATTCCTTCGATTGTTGCACGAACCATGTTAATTGGTGTGCTTGATCCAAGTGATTTAGATGTAATATCAGCAATACCAGCAAGTTCAAGGACCGCACGAACAGGTCCACCAGCGATAACACCAGTACCTTCACTAGCAGGTTTAATTAAGATTTGTCCGCCACCGAAACGGCCGATAATTTCATGTGGAACAGTTGTTCCAACGATAGGTACTGAAATAAGGTTTTTCTTAGCATCCTCAATTGCTTTACGGATTGCATCTGGAACCTCTTGTGCTTTCCCTGTACCAAATCCAACATGACCATTTTTATCTCCAACTACAACTAATGCAGTAAAGCGGAAGCGACGTCCACCCTTTACAACTTTAGCTACACGGTTAACTGTAACTACGCGTTCTTCAAGTTCAAGTTTGTTAGCATCGATTTGACGCATCTATTATGTCCCTCCTTTTTCGATTAAAATTCAAGGCCGTTTTCACGTGCAGCATCTGCAAGTGCTTTAACACGTCCATGGTATAAATATCCTCCACGGTCAAACACTACCTTGTTGAAACCTTTTTCAGCTGCACGTTTTGCAACTAGTTCTCCTACTTTATGAGCCGCTTCAACATTGCCTGCAGACTCGATGTTCAATTCTTTATCTAGAGTTGATGCACTAACTAAAGTTACGCCATTCTCATCATCGATCAATTGAGCGTAAATGTTTTTGTTAGAACGATATACGTTCAAACGTGGACGAATTGCAGTTCCGCTTAACTTAGCTCGAACACGCACGTGTCTTTTTTTACGCACTTTGTTCTTATCTTGCTTAGTGATCATTACGAGTCACTCCTTTCAGTGCCTAAGCGGCATTATTTACCTGTTTTACCTTCTTTACGACGTACATTTTCGCCTTCATAACGAATACCTTTACCTTTATATGGCTCAGGTGGGCGTACCGCACGAATGTTAGATGCTAAAGCACCAACCATTTCTTTATTGTAGCCTTTTACGATAATCTTTGTATTTGCTGGAACTTCGATTTCTACGCCTTCTTCAGCTTCGAATTCAACTGGATGTGAATAACCTACGTTTAAAACAAGTTTATTACCTTGTTTTTGTGCACGGTACCCAACCCCAACAAGTTCAAGAGATTTTTCAAAACCTTTAGATACACCTTCCACCATGTTAGAAATTAAAGAACGAGTTGTTCCGTGAAGGGAACGGTGTTCTTTCGCATCAGATGGACGAGTAACTGTAATTACGTTATCCTCTATATTAATTGCCATTTCAGCATTAAATGAATTTGTTAATTCACCTTTAGGTCCTTTAACAGTAACAGTATTTCCGTTTTGAGTAACTGTCACTCCTGCAGGGATTTCGATAGGTTTCTTACCAATACGAGACATTATGTTGCACCTCCGTTCTTCAGAAAAATATTACCAAACGTATGCTAGTACTTCTCCACCAACTTGTTTTGCTCTAGCTTCTTTATCAGTTAATACACCTTGAGATGTAGAAACAAGTGCAATACCAAGTCCGTTTAGTACTTTTGGAACTTCATTCGCTTTTGCATATACGCGTAATCCTGGCTTACTAATACGTTTAAGACCAGTAATAACTCTTTCGTTATTTGCACCGTATTTTAGGAAAATACGAATGATACCTTGCTTGTTGTCTTCAATAAACTCTACATCACGTACAAATCCTTCACGTTTAAGGATGTCAGCAATGTCTTTTTTAATATTTGAAGCAGGAACCTCTAACTTCTCATGTCGGACCATGTTCGCGTTGCGGATACGTGTTAGTAGATCTGCGATTGGATCAGTCATAACCATTTATATTTACCTCCTTCCCAAATTCGGTCTTACCAGCTAGCTTTTTTAACGCCAGGAATTTGACCCTTGTATGCTAGTTCACGGAAACAGATACGGCAAAGTTTAAATTTACGAATAACCGAATGCGGGCGGCCGCATCGTTCGCAGCGAGTGTAACCTTGAACTTTAAACTTTGGAGTACGTTGTTGTTTTACAACCATTGATTTTTTAGCCACGTTTTCGCCTCCCTTTATTTAGCGATTACTTTTGGAACGGCATTCCAAATGCAGTTAATAATTCACGAGCTTCTTCGTCTGTTTTCGCAGTAGTTACGATAACGATATCCATACCACGAACCTTGCTCACTTTATCATAATCAATTTCAGGGAAGATGAGTTGTTCTCTTACACCTAGAGTGTAGTTTCCACGACCGTCAAATGCTTTTTTAGAAACACCACGGAAGTCACGTACACGTGGAAGTGATACGGAAACTAATTTATCTAGGAACTCATACATACGTTCTCCGCGAAGTGTAACTTTTGCACCGATTGGCATACCTTCACGTAAACGGAATCCTGCAATTGAATTTTTTGCTCTTGTTACAACTGGTTTTTGACCAGTGATTAAACTTAATTCTTCGACTGCATTATCCAAAACTTTTGCGTTTTGAACAGCATCGCCGACACCCATGTTAATTACAATCTTTTCAATTTTAGGTACTTCCATCACTGACTTGTAATTGAATTTACCCATTAAAGAAGAAGTAATTTCATTTTTGAATTTTTCCTGTAGGCGGCTCATGTAGTGTACCTCCCTTCATCTAAGAACTATTTATCTAAAGCTTCACCTGATTTTTTAGCTACACGTACTTTTTTGCCATTTACTTCTTTATAACCAATGCGAGTTGGTTCATTTGATTTTGGATCTAGCAGCATCACGTTAGAAACATGAATTGCAGCTTCCTTGCTAATAATTCCACCTTGTGGGTTATCTTGAGAAGGTTTAGAGTGTTTTTTCACAACATTCACACCTTCAACAAGGACACGATCTTTTTTAGGGAAAGCAGCTAATACTGTACCAGTCTTCCCTTTATCCTTACCTGTAATGACCATTACTTTGTCACCTTTTTTAACATGCATTGAATCGCACCTCCTTGAGTGACCGAATCAGATAGTGATGAAAGAGGTTTGTTTCGTCTCTTTCGTCTATTATTACTCCAACTTATAGAACTTCTGGAGCTAAAGATATAATTTTCATAAAGTTGTTATCACGTAATTCACGTGCAACTGGACCAAAGATACGAGTTCCACGAGGTGCTTTATCATCACGGATGATTACACATGCATTTTCGTCGAACTTAATGTATGAACCGTCAGGTCTACGTGCACCTGTTTTCGTACGAACAATTACTGCTTTAACAACGTCACCTTTTTTGACAACGCCACCTGGTGTTGCATGTTTTACTGTACAGACGATAACATCGCCAATATTTGCAGTCTTACGGCCTGATCCGCCAAGGACTTTAATAGTTAAAACTTCACGAGCACCAGAGTTGTCAGCCACTTTTAGACGAGATTCTTGTTGAATCATCTATTTTACCTCCCTTCGGAAAATAAATATCCGAAACATTTTGTTAGATAATGACTGCTTTTTCAACTATTTCTACCAAACGGAAGCGTTTAGTAGCTGATAGTGGGCGTGTTTCCATGATGCGTACTACATCGCCAACTTTTGCTTCATTTTGCTCATCATGAGCTTTGAATTTTTTAGAGTACTTTACGCGTTTGCCGTACAATGAATGTTTCTTATATGTTTCAACCATTACAGTTACAGTTTTGTCCATTTTATCTGAAACAACACGTCCTGTATAAACTTTACGCTGATTGCGCTCACTCATTCTGCAAACCTCCTCTCTGTTTATCGTTTATTAACTTCGAGTTCTCTTTCACGGATCACAGTTTTCATACGAGCGATCGCTTTACGAACTTCGCGAAGACGAGCAGTGTTTTCTAATTGACCAGTAGCTAACTGGAAGCGAAGGTTAAATAACTCTTCTTTTAATGATTTTACATTTTGTTCTATTTCGGCAGTGGTTAAGTCACGGATTTCATTAGCCTTCATTTCGTTCACCACCAATTTCTTCTCGTTTTACAAACTTACATTTAATTGGAAGTTTGTGTGCAGCAAGACGAAGAGCTTCACGTGCAACTTCTTCAGATACTCCTGCAATTTCAAACATAATCTTTCCTGGTTTTACTACAGCTACCCATCCTTCTGGAGCACCTTTACCGGAACCCATACGTACTTCTAGAGGTTTTGCTGTATATGGTTTGTGAGGGAAAATTTTAATCCAAACTTTACCGCCACGTTTCATGTAACGAGTCATCGCAATCCTTGCTGCTTCGATTTGGCGGTTTGTAATCCATGAAGCTTCTACAGCTTGTAGACCGAATTCACCAAATGAAACTTCTGTGCCACCTTTAGCACGACCACGCATTTTCCCGCGATGTTCACGGCGATACTTAACGCGTTTAGGCATTAACATAATTATTTTCCTCCTTCCGCAGATTTTTTCTTTTCTGGAAGGACCTCTCCACGATAAATCCATACTTTAACACCGAGCTTGCCGTAAGTTGTATCTGCTTCAGCATGTGCATAATCAATGTCAGCACGAAGTGTATGAAGTGGAACTGTTCCTTCGCTGTATTGTTCAGATCGAGCAATATCCGCTCCACCAAGACGTCCAGATACCATTGTTTTAATTCCTTGAGCACCAGCACGCATTGTACGTTGAATTGCTTGCTTTTGTGCACGACGGAAAGAAACACGGTTTTCTAGTTGACGCGCAATGTTTTCAGCTACTAATTTAGCATCAAGATCCGCTTTTTTAACTTCAACAATATTAATGTGAACACGTTTGTTTGTAAGTTGGTTTAAAGCTTTACGTAAAGCTTCAACTTCCGTACCACCCTTACCGATAACCATACCTGGCTTAGCAGTGTGGATTGTAATGTTTACGCGATTAGCAGCGCGTTCGATTTCTACGCGTGATACAGATGCGTCAGAAAGTCGTTTTGTTATATATTCACGAACTTTGATATCTTCGTGCAATAGAGTTGCATAATCTTTCTCAGCGTACCATTTTGATTCCCAGTCACGAATGACACCGATACGCATACCGATTGGATTAATTTTTTGACCCACGAATTATCCCTCCTTCTTTTCTGATACCACGATAGTAATGTGGCTTGTGCGCTTGTTAATTTGACTTGCGCGACCTTGTGCGCGTGGACGGAAACGTTTCATTGTTGGACCTTCGTCAACAAATGCTTCAGCCACTAGCAAATTATTAATATCCATATCATAATTGTGCTCTGCGTTTGCAACTGCAGATTTAAGAACTTTTTCTACGATTGGAGACGCCGCTTTTTGAGTTAGTTTCAAAATAGCAATCGCTTCTCCCACTTGCTTTCCTCGAATAAGATCAACTACTAAGCGTGCTTTACGAGGAGCAATACGAACTGTTCTTGCAACAGCTTTTGCTTGCATTAGGATGCCCTCCTCTCATTAGCGTCTTGTTTTTTTATCGTCTGCGGCATGACCTCTATATGCGCGCGTTGGTGCGAATTCACCAAGTTTGTGGCCTACCATATCTTCACTAATATAAACAGGTACATGTTTGCGGCCATCATAGACTGCAATAGTGTGCCCAATAAAGTTAGGGAAAATAGTTGATCGACGTGACCAAGTTTTCACTACCTGCTTTTTATTATCATCGTTAAGTTTCTCCACTTTTTTCATCAAGTGTTCATCAACAAAAGGGCCCTTTTTTAGGCTGCGTCCCATGGTTGAACCTCCCTTCGTGATTGCACTACGGTCCCAGTGAACCGTAGGTCAATCTCGTTATTTTTTACGACGGCGTACGATAAACTTATCGGACTTATTGGATTTCTTACGAGTTTTATATCCAAGAGTTGGTTTACCCCAAGGTGTAACTGGTGACTTACGACCGATTGGTGTACGACCTTCACCACCACCGTGTGGATGGTCATTAGGGTTCATTACAGATCCACGAACGTGAGGACGTTTGCCCATCCAACGTGAACGACCTGCTTTACCTACGTTAACAAGTTCATGTTGTTCATTACCTACTTGACCTACAGTTGCACGGCAAGTAGCAAGAATCATGCGAACTTCACCTGAATTTAGACGAACTAGAACATACTTTGTTCCTTCTTTACCAAGAACTTGTGCAGAAGTACCTGCAGAACGTACTAATTGTCCACCTTTACCAGGCTTTAATTCGATGTTGTGTACTACTGTACCTACAGGAATGTTTGAAAGTGGAAGTGCATTACCAACTTTAATATCTGCTTCTGGACCAGACATAACTTCCATTCCTACTTGTAAGTTTTTAGGTGCAAGGATATATCTTTTTTCACCATCATGATAGTGAATTAATGCGATGTTTGCAGAACGGTTAGGATCGTACTCGATTGTAGCAACGCGTCCTGGTATACCATCTTTTGTGCGTTTAAAGTCAATAATACGATATTGACGCTTATGACCGCCGCCGCGATGACGAACTGTTGTCCTACCTTGGTTGTTACGACCGCCTTTTCTATTAAGTGGCTCTAATAATGATTTTTCCGGCTTATCAGTTGTGATTTCAGAAAAATCTAAGCTAGTCATATTACGACGTCCGTTGGAGGTAGGTTTATATTTTTTGATCGCCATTGTATTCCCTCCTCTACTTTAATTGGTTTTCTTCATATATTAGACTTCGAAAAATTCGATTTCTTTGCTATCAGCTGTCAATGTAACAACTGCTTTACGACGTTTGTTTGTATAACCACCAAAGCGGCCCATACGTTTAAATTTACCTTTATAATTTAACACGTTCACTTTAGCAACTTTCACATCAAAGATGCTTTCTACTGCATCTTTAACTTGTGTTTTATTTGCATTAACGTCTACTTCAAACGTATATTTTTTATCAGCCGTCAGTTCCATAGAACGCTCAGTGATAACGGGGCGCTTAATTACATCACGTGCTTCCATTATCCTAGCACCTCCTCTACTTTTTCAACTGCGGCTTTAGTCATAACCAATGTATTATGTCCAACAACATCAAGTACATTAAGGTTAGCTGCATCTACTACTGTTACTCCAGGGATATTTCTTGCAGAAAGAGCTACGTTCTCGTTTAATACATCTGTAACGAAAAGTGCTTTTTTACCTACTGGTAAGTTAGCAAGTACATTAGCAAATTCTTTTGTTTTTGGAGCATCAAATGATAGAGTTTCCAATACAACTAAGCTTTGTTCAAGTACTTTAGTTGAAAGTGCGGATTTGATAGCTAAACGGCGTACCTTTTTAGGAAGCTTATAGCTATAGCTACGAGGTACTGGTCCAAATACTGTACCACCGCCACGCCATTGTGGTGATCTAATTGACCCTTGACGAGCACGTCCTGTTCCTTTTTGACGCCAAGGTTTACGACCGCCGCCGCGTACTTCCGAACGATTTTTAACTTTTGATGTACCTTGTCTTAATGAAGCTCTTTGCATAAGAACAGCTTCGAATACAACTGCGTTATTTGGCTCGATACCAAATACAGATTCGTTTAAGTCAACTTCTCCGACTTGTTGACCTGTTTGGTTCAATAATGCTACTTTCGGCATTCCAATTGCCCTCCTTTCTTCTACTTATCTTTATTTCACTTTAATTCCAGATTTAATTTCAATAAGAGCTTTCTTAGGTCCAGGAACATTTCCTTTAACTAAGATTAAGTTGCGTTCCGCATCAACTTTAACGATTGGTAGATTTTGAATTGTAATTCTTTCTCCACCAGTACGTCCTGGTAATGCTTTTTGTTTGAAGACACGAGCAGGATCTACAGGACCCATTGAACCCGGTCGACGGTGGTAACGAGAACCATGCGACATAGGTCCGCGAGATTGTCCGTGGCGTTTAATAACACCTTGGAATCCTTTACCTTTAGATATTCCTGATACATCAACTAAATCGCCTTCTGCGAATATATCAACTTTGACTTCTTGACCAACCTCGTACTCATTAACGTTTACTCCGTTGAATTCACGGATGAAGCGCTTAGGAGTAGCTTCTGCTTTCGCAACATGTCCTTTTTCAGGTTTATTAGCAAGCTTCTCACGTTTGTCTTCAAATCCAAGTTGTACCGCGTCATAACCGTCTGTTTCTACAGTTTTCTTCTGAAG
Organism: Lederbergia graminis; assembly: GCF_042655485.1. Lineage (NCBI taxonomy): Bacteria > Bacillati > Bacillota > Bacilli > Caryophanales > Bacillaceae > Lederbergia > Lederbergia graminis. Next base: position 34,883 of record NZ_JBHSMC010000019.1, on the reverse strand, counting down.
AACAACGTTTGGAGCAGCTTCAATTACAGTTACAGGAATTAATTCCCCGTTTTCAGCAAAAACTTGAGTCATACCGATTTTTCTTCCTAAGATTCCTTTGGTCATAAGTCACACCTCCTGAATAATTGTTTTTTATAAATTATAGTTTAATTTCAATGTCAACGCCTGATGGCAAGTCTAATCTCATTAATGAATCTACAGTTTGTGGTGTAGGATTAATGATGTCGATTAAGCGTTTATGTGTACGCATTTCAAACTGTTCACGAGAATCCTTATATTTGTGCACCGCACGAAGGATTGTATATACAGATTTCTCAGTTGGCAATGGAATTGGACCTGAGACATTAGCTCCTGAACGTTTTGCAGTTTCCACTATTTTTTCAGCAGATTGATCAAGAATTCTATGATCATACGCTTTTAATCTGATACGAATTTTTTGTTTTGCCATTACTTTCCCTCCTTTTCGCCTATTTTCGAAATAGACATACTCCATGGAAATTTCCCACACACTCGCCATGGCAAAGCGGCCGGGTGTGTCAGCAACCTCCCACTTCATTGCAGTCAAAGACCAACATTGTCTATTATACAGAAAACACAAAGTCAATGCAATATATTTCTACATCCCTTTGCACTTTCACACTTGTAAGATTATACATAGATATATATGTGAAATCAAGTCTTTGAATAGATTCAGAAAATATAATTTATCGGACCTTACCAAAACTAGTTTTCAACATAAAAAAAGAAGAGGTCATGGATCAACCATTTCCTCTTCTTGTTGTTTATGTTATTACTTTTCGATAGAGCTTACAACGCCTGAACCAACAGTACGTCCACCTTCGCGGATTGAGAATCTTGTTCCATCTTCAATCGCGATAGGAGAGATAAGTTCAACTGTCATTTCAATGTTGTCACCAGGCATTACCATTTCTACTCCTTCTGGAAGATGAACGATTCCAGTTACATCAGTTGTACGGAAGTAGAATTGTGGGCGGTAGTTAGTGAAGAATGGAGTATGACGTCCACCTTCTTCTTTTGATAATACATAAACTTCCGCTTTAAATTTTGTATGTGGAGTGATTGTACCTGGCTTAGCAAGTACTTGACCACGTTGGATTTCTTCACGAGCAACACCACGTAGTAGTGCACCAATGTTATCTCCAGCTTCTGCATAATCAAGAAGTTTACGGAACATTTCTACTCCAGTAACAACAACTTTTCTTGATTCTTCAGCAAGACCGATGATTTCAACTTCTTCACCGACTTTAACTTGTCCACGCTCAACACGTCCAGTAGCAACTGTTCCACGACCAGTAATTGAGAATACATCCTCAACTGGCATCATGAATGGTTTATCGTTGTCACGTTCTGGAGTTGGAACGTACTCATCAACTGCAGCCATTAATTCAAGAATTTTTTCTTCCCACTCAGGCTCACCTTCAAGAGCTTTAAGAGCAGAACCCTTAACAACTGGAATGTCATCTCCAGGGAAGTCATATTCTGATAGTAGATCACGGATTTCCATTTCTACTAATTCTAGAAGTTCTTCATCATCAACCATGTCACATTTGTTCATGAATACAACGATGTAAGGAACACCTACGTTACGAGAAAGTAGAATGTGCTCACGTGTTTGTGGCATTGGGCCGTCAGCAGCAGATACTACTAGAATAGCACCGTCCATTTGTGCAGCACCAGTAATCATGTTTTTAACATAGTCAGCGTGTCCTGGGCAGTCAACGTGCGCATAGTGACGAGTTTCAGTTTCATATTCAACGTGTGAAGTAGAGATTGTGATTCCGCGTTCGCGCTCTTCTGGAGCGTTATCGATTGCATCATAACCTTTAGCTTCTCCACCACCAGCTTTTGCTAGAACAGTTGTAATAGCAGCTGTTAAAGTTGTTTTACCATGGTCAACGTGACCGATTGTACCAATATTAGCATGTGATTTGGAACGATCAAATTTTTCCTTACCCAATTGTAATTCCTCCTTAAAATAAGAAAATAGTAAGTATAGGAGTACGCTTTAAAATAATAGTTTCATTTTAAAGCGCCTCAATGCATATCTAATAGTAGTTATACTTTATTCACGCCATAAAATCAATTATTGACCGCTATTTTTTTTGATAATCTCTTCAGCAATTGATTTTGGTACTTCTTCATAATGATCAAAGTGCATAGAGTAAACTCCACGACCTTGAGTATTTGAACGAAGTGATGTTGCGTATCCAAACATTTCTGCAAGTGGTACGAACGCTTTAACAACTTGAGCATTACCACGAGCTTCCATACCTTCAACGCGTCCACGACGTGAAGTAATATCACCCATAATATCTCCAAGGTATTCCTCAGGGATAACAACTTCAACCTTCATTAATGGTTCTAATAATGCAGGGTCACACTTCTTAGCAGCATTTTTAAGTGCCATAGAAGCAGCAATTCTAAACGCCATTTCGTTAGAGTCTACATCATGGTATGAACCATCATAAAGTTTTGCTTTAACGTCGATTAGAGGGTAACCGGCAATTACACCGTTTTCTAATGCATCTTCAAGACCTGCTTGAACAGCTGGGATGTATTCACGAGGAACAACACCACCGACGATAGCATTTTCGAATTCGAAGCCTTTTCCTTCTTCGTTTGGAGAGAACTCGATCCAAACGTGTCCGAATTGTCCACGTCCACCGGATTGACGTACGAATTTACCTTCTACTTGTGCAGAAGAACGGAAAGTCTCACGGTAAGAAACTTGTGGAGCACCTACATTTGCTTCTACCTTGAATTCGCGTTTCATACGGTCAACTAAGATATCAAGGTGAAGTTCACCCATACCTGAGATAACAACCTGACCAGTTTCAGGATTAGTTTCCGCACGGAATGTTGGATCTTCTTCTTGAAGTTTTGCAAGAGCTTGCCCCATTTTATCTTGGTCAGCTTTTGATTTTGGTTCAATCGCAACCGAGATAACTGGTTCAGGGAATTCCATAGACTCAAGAATTACTAGATCCTTTTCATCACATAGCGTATCACCTGTACCTGTATCCTTCAAACCTACTGCAGCTGCAATATCTCCACTGTAAACCATACTGATTTCCTCGCGGTGATTTGCGTGCATTTGTAAGATACGTCCAACGCGCTCACGTTTACCCTTAGTAGAGTTTTGAACGTAAGAACCTGAACTTAGAGTACCAGAGTAAACACGGAAGAAAGTTAGACGACCAACATATGGGTCAGTCATTACTTTAAATGCTAATGCTGAGAATGGTTCGCTATCATCTGCATGACGAGCTACTTCTTCTCCTGTGTCTGGAATAATACCTTTGATAGATTCGATATCCGTAGGTGCAGGTAAGTAATCGATAACTGCATCAAGAACTTTTTGTACACCTTTGTTTTTAAACGCAGTACCGCAAAGCACAGGATAGAACTGAACTTTTAATGTAGCTTGACGGATTGCTGCTTTTAATTCTTCAACAGAGATTTCTTCTCCCTCAAGGTATTTCATCATTAAGTCTTCATCGAAATCAGCTACTGCCTCAATCAGGTTACCACGAAGTTCTTCAGCTTGATCCTGTAGATCTTCCGGAATTTCACCTTCAACAGCGTCAAGAGCAGCATCTCCTTCATAGAACCATGCTTTCATCTCAACAAGGTCAACCATTCCTGTGAATGTATCCTCTGCTCCAATCGGAAGTTGGATTGGATGAGCGTTAGCTTGCAAACGATCATGTAGAGTTTTTACAGAATATAAGAAGTCTGCACCGATTTTATCCATTTTATTAACGAATACGATACGTGGAACTCCATAAGTTGTTGCTTGGCGCCAAACTGTTTCAGTTTGTGGTTCAACACCAGATTGTGCATCTAATACTGTTACAGCACCATCAAGAACACGTAAGGAACGTTCAACTTCAACTGTGAAGTCTACGTGTCCTGGAGTGTCAATGATGTTAACGCGATGACCTTTCCACTGTGCAGTTGTTGCTGCAGAAGTGATTGTAATACCACGTTCTTGCTCTTGCTCCATCCAGTCCATTTGTGAAGCACCTTCATGCGTTTCACCAATTTTATGAATGCGCCCTGTATAGAAAAGAATACGTTCGGTAGTAGTTGTTTTACCAGCATCAATATGAGCCATAATACCGATATTACGTGTCTTTTCTAAGGAGAACTCTCTAGGCATAACGTCTTTCTCCTTCCTGGGATGAGTATTAATTTATTTATAGTTAGCAAACTATTACCAACGGTAATGAGCAAATGCTTTGTTTGCTTCAGCCATTTTGTGTGTTTCTTCGCGTTTCTTAACAGAAGCACCGTTATTATTAGCAGCATCCATAATTTCAAATGCTAAACGTTCTTCCATTGTTTTTTCACCGCGTAGACGAGAATAATTAACTAACCAACGAAGTCCAAGAGTTGAACGGCGTTCTGGGCGAACTTCAACTGGTACTTGATAGTTTGCACCACCAACACGACGAGCTCTTACTTCTAGTACAGGCATGATATTTTTCAATGCTTGATCGAATACTTCCATTGGATCTTTACCTGTACGATCTTTGATAATATCAAAAGATGAGTATAGGATAGTTTGTGCTTTACCTCTTTTCCCGTCAATCATTAACTTGTTGATTAAACGAGTAACAAGTTTGGAATTATATATAGGATCTGGTAAAACATCTCTTTTTGCTACAGGACCTTTACGTGGCATCCGACTTCCTCCTTTCAAACAAAAGTTTCTAAATTATAATCTTATTTTTTCTCTTTTGGACGTTTTGTACCGTATTTAGAACGGCTTTGCGCACGCTTATCAACACCAGCTGTATCAAGCGCACCACGAACGATGTGATAACGAACACCCGGTAAGTCTTTCACACGTCCACCACGGATAAGCACAACACTGTGCTCTTGTAGGTTATGACCGATTCCTGGGATATAAGCAGTAACCTCAATCCCGTTTGTCAAACGTACACGCGCATATTTACGAAGTGCAGAGTTTGGTTTTTTCGGAGTCATTGTACCAACACGAGTACAAACACCACGTTTTTGTGGAGATGAAACATTAGTGTTTACTTTTTTAAAGCTGTTATAACCTTTGTTAAGTGCTGGTGAGTCAGAAGTAGATACTTTAGACTTTCTACGTTTACGCACTAATTGGTTAATAGTAGGCATATTTCTTCCTCCTCTCATACATTGTTAAAGCCCACACATCCAGGTGGTTCTTTTTAAAGCAAAAAACAAGTTTCTGCAGTATTCATTACTACAAAAACGCCTTTAACGGATAATAGCAACAGCTGTTGCTCTAACATCAATACCACATGCTTTCCCTAGCTTTTGCATCGAGTCGACCATCGTAATAGGTATACCCTTCTCTTCAGCTAAAGTCTTAATATCCTTCGTAATCCTAGGTTCAGCATCTGAAGCCAGAATTACTTCTTGCGCATGCCCTGATTTAAGAGCTCGTACAGTTTGCTTTGTTCCTACAATTATTTTCTCAGCCTGTGACACTTTTTCATAAGACATATTCATATCCTCCAAAGTAACAGGTTATTGATAGGAGCACCTTGAATATATTAACATCTTGATTTTTTAATGTCAACAAGAAATGAAAAATATTATATACGCCGGTGAAAGTACCGGCGTATATAATTATTACTCTACAACTTCCTCTTCATTAGGAGTAACGGTAATAGCTTTTCTATACCGTTGCATTCCCGTTCCAGCTGGAACCAGCTTACCGATGATAACATTTTCTTTCAAGCCCAGTAACTCATCACGCTTACCTTTGATAGCAGCATCTGTTAATACCCTTGTAGTTTCTTGGAAGGATGCGGCAGATAAGAATGAATCTGTTTCAAGTGAAGCTTTCGTAATACCAAGTAATACCGGTCTACCTGTAGCAGGTTGATTTCCTTCAAGAAGGGCTTTTGTATTCGCATCTGTAAATTGATGTACATCAAGTAATGTACCAGGTAATACATCTGTATCACCAGCATCCACAACACGAATCTTACGAAGCATTTGGCGAACCATTACTTCTACGTGTTTGTCACCAATTTCAACCCCTTGCATACGATAAACCTTCTGCACTTCAATTAACAAATATTCTTGAACAGCAGCAACGTCGCGAACTCGAAGAAGTTCTTTAGGGTCAATAGATCCTTCAGTCAACACTTGACCGTGAGTAACTTCATCATTTACAGCCACTTTCAATCGCGCTGTATATGGTGCTGTATATGTTTTTGTCTCAATATCCCCTTGAATAACAATTTCTTGTTGTCGGTCACGGCCCTCCGTAATAGAAGTCACTACACCACTGATTTCAGAGATAATAGCTTGACCTTTAGGGTTACGAGCTTCAAACAATTCTTGGATACGTGGAAGACCTTGAGTGATATCGTCTCCAGCAACCCCACCTGTATGGAACGTCCTCATCGTTAACTGTGTACCTGGTTCACCGATAGATTGTGCTGCAATAATTCCAACAGCTTCTCCAACGTCAACGACTGTACCAGTCGCTAGATTACGGCCGTAACATTTCTTACATACACCATGTCGTGTGTTACAAGTAAATGCAGAGCGAATCCATACTTCTTCCAATCCTGAGTTAACAATCTGTTTCGCTAAGTCCTCATCGATTAACTCATTTTCCTTAACGATAACTTCTTCTGTCTCAGGGTGATAAACTGTTTTTCTTGCATAACGACCAATTAAGCGTTCTTCTAGTGCTTCGATGATTTCTGTTCCATCTTTAAGGGAAGAAATCTTCAAGCCTCTATCTGTACCACAGTCATCCTCACGAATAATTACATCTTGAGCAACATCCACAAGTCGACGTGTTAAGTATCCAGAGTCAGCAGTTTTCAGTGCAGTATCAGCAAGACCTTTACGCGCACCGTGAGTGGAGATAAAGTATTCTTGAACTGTTAGACCTTCACGGAAACTTGATTTGATAGGTAACTCAATAATACGTCCAGCCGGGTTAGCCATTAGACCACGCATACCAGCTAGTTGCGTAAAGTTAGATGCGTTACCACGAGCACCAGAATCACTCATCATGTAAATCGGGTTCAAGTTATCCAAAGTCTTCATTAGCTTGCTTTGGATATTATCTTTCGCAGCACTCCATATGGAAATTACACGATCATAACGTTCTTCTTCTGTAATTAATCCACGTTTAAACTGCTTCATTACATTATCAACTTTAGCTTGCGCTTCTGTTAATATTTCTTCTTTTTCTGCTAAAACCACAATATCAGAAACACCAACAGTAATACCTGCTTTAGTAGAGTACTTAAATCCAAGGTTTTTCATTCTATCAAGCATCTTGGACGTTTCCGTTATATGGAATCTCTTGAAGATTTCCGAAATAACATTACCCAAGAACTTCTTACTGAATGGTTTTACTAAAGGTTGTTCTTTAATGTGTTCAGCAACATTTACTGTTTTTTCAACAAAATAATTATCCGGAGTGTCTCCCTCAAGATTTTCATTTGTTGGTTCATTTATATAAGCAAAAGAAGGAGGTAAGATTTCATTAAAAATCAACTTCCCGACAGTTGTTATTAAAAACTTACTGTTCTGCTCATCTGAAAAGCGTTCATTATTTAAAGAACTAGCAGGAATTGCTACCCTACTATGTAAGTGAACATAGCCATTTTGGTAAGCAAGAATTGCCTCGTCACGATCTTTAAATATTTTCCCTTCCCCATCAGCACCTTTACGTTCTAGAGTTAGGTAGTAGTTACCTAAAACCATATCCTGTGAAGGTGTAACAACAGGTTTACCATCTCTTGGGTTTAGGATATTTTGTGCAGCAAGCATTAATAGACGAGCTTCTGCTTGAGCTTCTGCAGATAATGGAACGTGAACAGCCATTTGGTCTCCATCAAAGTCAGCGTTGTACGCAGTACACACAAGTGGATGTAGTCTAATAGCTCTACCTTCAACCAGTGTTGGTTCAAACGCCTGGATACCTAATCTATGGAGCGTTGGTGCCCTGTTTAGTAATACAGGGTGCTCACGAATGACATCTTCTAGCACATCCCATACTTCTGGTTGCACTCGTTCAATTTTTCTTTTCGCACTCTTAATATTATGTGCAAGACCCTTTTCAACTAGTTCTTTCATAACAAAAGGCTTGAAAAGTTCTAATGCCATTTCTTTAGGAAGTCCACATTGGTACATTTTTAAGTTTGGACCAACTACAATTACGGAACGTCCTGAATAGTCAACACGTTTACCTAGTAAGTTTTGGCGGAAACGACCTTGTTTACCTTTCAACATGTGAGAAAGAGACTTAAGTGGACGGTTTCCTGGACCTGTAACAGGTCGACCTCTACGGCCATTATCAATAAGAGCGTCTACTGCTTCTTGAAGCATACGTTTCTCATTTTGAACAATAATGCTTGGAGCGCCTAAGTCTAATAATCTCTTGAGACGATTATTACGGTTAATTACACGTCTATATAAATCATTTAAATCAGAAGTAGCAAAGCGTCCACCTTCTAATTGAACCATCGGACGTAATTCAGGAGGAATAACCGGCAGTACATCCAATACCATCCAATCAGGATGGTTACCAGAGTGTCGGAATGCTTCTAAGACTTCAAGACGTTTAATAGCACGTGTACGGCGCTGTCCTTGTGCTGTTTTTAATTCTTCTTTTAGAATCTCTACTTCTTTCTCAAGATCGATATCTTGAAGAAGCTTTTTAATCGCTTCTGCACCCATTCCGGCTTGGAACTTAGTGCCATATTTTTCTCTATATGCGCGATATTCTTTCTCAGATAAAAGTTGTTTTTTATCTAATGTAGTATCCCCTACATCTGTCACCACGTATGATGCGAAGTAGATAATTTCTTCCAAAGCACGTGGGGACATGTCTAGGACAAGCCCCATTCTGCTTGGAATACCTTTAAAGTACCAAATATGGGAAACAGGTGCTGCAAGTTCAATATGACCCATACGTTCACGTCTAACCTTCATACGAGTAACTTCGACTCCACAGCGATCACAAACGACACCTTTATAACGGACGCGCTTGTACTTCCCACAGTGACATTCCCAATCCTTTGTTGGACCAAAAATTCTCTCACAGAACAAACCGTCTTTTTCCGGTTTTAATGTACGATAGTTAATAGTTTCTGGCTTCTTAACCTCTCCATAAGACCAAGAGCGGATTTTATCCGGTGAAGCAAGACCAATTTTCATATACTCAAAATTATTTACATCCAGCAAGGGGCCTACCTCCCTTTTCGTCTACAGGTTTTTCCCTTATTGCTAATTTAACCATTATTCTTGTACAGTTGCTGTCTCTTCTACTTTTGCTTCTGGAGCAATATTGAGTGTATCAGCTTGATGAGTATCATCCTCATCATCTAGATCACGCATTTCAATTTCCTGCTCATCACCTGAAAGGATTTTAACATCCATACCAAGACTTTGAAGTTCTTTAATTAATACTTTGAACGATTCAGGAACACCTGGTTCTGGTACATTTTCACCTTTCACGATTGCTTCATATGTTTTAACACGTCCAACGACGTCATCCGACTTAACAGTTAGGATTTCTTGAAGGGTATATGCAGCACCATATGCTTCAAGTGCCCACACTTCCATCTCTCCGAAACGTTGTCCTCCAAATTGCGCTTTCCCACCAAGTGGTTGTTGCGTAACTAATGAATATGGACCAGTTGAACGAGCATGAAGTTTATCATCAACCATGTGTGCTAGTTTAATCATATACATTACACCAACAGATACACGGTTATCAAATGGTTCTCCACTTCTTCCGTCATACAACAATGTTTTAGCATCAGAAGCCATTCCCGCTTCTTTAATTGTTTCCCAAACATCCTCTTCAGTTGCACCATCAAATACAGGTGAAGCCATATGGAGACCCATTTGTCTCGCCGCCATCCCTAAATGCAACTCGAGTACTTGACCAATATTCATACGAGAAGGTACACCCAATGGGTTTAACATCACATCTACCGGAGTGCCATCAGGCATATACGGCATATCTTCCTCAGGTAAAATTCGAGAGATAACCCCTTTATTACCATGACGACCAGCCATTTTATCTCCTTCAGAAATCTTTCTCTTTTGTACGATATAAACACGTACAAGTTGATTAACTCCTGGAGGAAGTTCATCTCCATCTTCGCGATTAAATACCTTCACATCCAGTACAATACCGCCTCCGCCGTGAGGTACTCTTAAAGAAGTATCACGAACTTCGCGAGCTTTTTCACCGAATATCGCATGTAGTAGACGTTCTTCAGCAGTTAATTCTGTTACCCCTTTTGGAGTTACTTTACCAACTAACAAATCACCATCTTTAACTTCTGCACCAATTCGGATGATTCCACGTTCATCAAGGTTTCGAAGAGCATCATCACCAACATTCGGTATGTCGCGAGTCATTTCTTCCGGTCCAAGCTTTGTATCACGAGCTTCAGATTCGTATTCCTCAATATGAATGGAAGTAAATACATCATCCTTCACAAGGCGTTCACTCATAATAATCGCATCTTCATAGTTATAACCTTCCCATGTCATAAATGCGATTAACACGTTTCTTCCAAGAGCAAGCTCACCTTTATCCATTGAAGGTCCATCGCCAAGGATTTCTCCTTTTTTAACACGATCTCCAACACTTACAATCGGACGTTGGTTGTAACAAGTACCTTGGTTAGAACGGATGAATTTCTGCATGCGATACTTACGCAAGTCACCTTTAACCTCTTGACCATCAATTTCTTTTATATCTCTAACCCAAACTTCTCTCGATTCTACATGTTCGACGATTCCATCATGTTTACAAATCACTGCTGCACCAGAGTCTTTGGCAGAAACATACTCCATTCCTGTCCCAACAAGCGGCGCTTCAGGTTGCAATAAAGGTACTGCTTGACGTTGCATGTTCGCTCCCATTAGAGCACGGTTTGAGTCATCGTTTTCCAAGAACGGGATACATGCCGTCGCCGCAGATACTACCTGTTTTGGAGATACGTCCATGTAATCGATTCTATCTCTTCTCATAACGGTGTTTTCTCCACGGAAACGAACAATTACTTCTTCCTCTAAGAATTCACCTTCGTCAGAGAGTAGGGCGTTTGCTTGTGCAACTACATAGTTATCTTCTTCATCAGCAGTTAAATAATCTATTTGTGAAGTTACTAACCCAGTTTCAGGATCAACTCTGCGATATGGCGTTTCAATAAATCCGAAACGGTTAACTTTCGCATATGTTGATAATGAGTTAATTAGACCGATGTTTGGTCCCTCAGGAGTTTCAATCGGACACATTCTCCCATAGTGAGAATAGTGAACGTCACGCACTTCCATTCCTGCACGCTCTCTCGTTAAACCACCTGGCCCTAACGCGGAGAGACGACGCTTATGCGTTAACTCTGCTAACGGGTTTGTTTGGTCCATGAACTGAGATAACTGTGAACTACCAAAGAATTCTTTAATAGACGCAATAACAGGACGGATATTAATCAGTTGTTGTGGTGTAATAGTATTAATGTCCTGAATAGACATACGTTCACGAACAACTCTTTCCATTCTAGAAAGACCAATTCTAAATTGGTTTTGCAATAATTCCCCAACAGAACGCAATCTACGGTTACCTAGATGATCAATATCATCTGTATCACCTACATCGTATAGTAAATCAAAGAAATAACTAATAGATGAAATGATATCAGCAGGTGTAATATTTTTTACACTTTCATCAACATAGGCATTACCGATTACATTAATAACCTTATCATCCTCGTTCGGTGCGTAAATCTTAATTGTTTGAACAACAATATCTTCTTCCAATACACCATTTTGAGGATTATGAGTTGTAAACCCAACACCCTTTTCAAGATGTTCCAATAATCTATCAAGTGTCCTACGATCCAGCACTGTACCTTCTTCAGCGATAATTTCACCAGTCTCCGGATCAGCTAGTGTTTCTGCTAAACGTTGACCAAAAAGGCGGTTTTTGATATGTAGCTTTTTGTTAAGCTTATAACGCCCAACATTTGCTAAGTCATATCTTTTTGGATCGAAAAACCTTGATACTAGCAAACTTTTGGCATTTTCAACTGTTGGTGGTTCACCAGGTCTTAAACGCTCATAAATTTCTAGTAAAGCTTTATCTACATTTTCTGTATTATCCTTCTCGAGTGTGTTTCTTAGATACTCATTATCACCAATCAAATCGATGATTTCTTGATCAGAGCCAAATCCGAGCGCACGCAAAAGAACCGTAATTGGTAACTTTCTTGTACGATCAATCCGGACATACACTACGTCCTTTGCATCTGTTTCATACTCCAGCCAAGCTCCACGGTTAGGAATAACAGTGGCTGTATAGCCTTTCTTCCCGTTCTTATCAAATTTCCCGCTATAATAAACACTTGGGGAACGAACGAGCTGCGATACAATTACACGTTCTGCACCATTAATAATGAAAGTACCCATTTCTGTCATTAATGGGAAATCACCCATAAAGACTTCTTGGTCTTTTACTTCACCTGTTTCTTTATTAACAAGACGAAGCTTAACTCGTAATGGCGCCGAATAAGTTGTATCACGTTCTTTTGATTCTTCTACAGAATACTTTGGTTCGCCGAGACTATAATCAATAAAGTCCAAAGAGAGATTTCCGGCAAAATCCTCTATTGGGGAGATGTCTTGAAACATTTCCTTTAAGCCCTCATCAAGAAACCATTGGTAAGAAGAAGATTGGATTTCGATAAGGTTCGGCAGCTCTAAAACTTCACTAATACGCGCAAAGCTCCTGCGCTGGCGATGCCGCCCGTACTGAACTAGTTGACCTGTCAACTGATTCACCCCTCAAATCATGCGTTTTAATGATGGCATTCCCTCTAGAAATTCTAGAAAAAATGTATTATCATAAGACAAAAAGAAAAAGGGTTTTTCTTTGAAAACCACATTTTTCACATAACGAACTATTATTTTATAATCTTTTCCAACTTTACCAACTTACATACAAAATAGATGAAAATTAGCAAAAGATAGGAAAACACTATATTCGCATTTTACAATGCTACCACAAGAGTAGTTGGAAGTCAATCTTTTAATGACCTCAAGATATAATAACCTTTTTTCTTCGCAACAGTTTCAACGTTGCCAAAAACTTCTTCCATTTTATGTTGCGCAGATGGAGCACCTTGCTTTTTTTGGATAACAACCCACAATTGACCACCAGACACCAAATGAAGATAGCTTTGTTCCAAAATTTGATGGACAACCACTTTACCTGCTCGAATAGGCGGATTCGTAACGATTGCAGCAAACCCACTCTCATTAACACGACTAAAACCTTCACTCTCGTATATCTCAACGTTCGTCAGGTTATTTAATTCCGCATTTTCTTGAGCAAGTGATATTGCCCTTAAATTCACGTCTATCATATGGATTTGTCTTTCGGGAAAATCCTTAGAAATAGAGAGCCCAATTGGCCCATATCCACAACCAACATCAAGCACAGGACCAGTTACTGAAGGTTCAACAAATGTGTCCGTTAATAATCTAGAACCAAAATCGACCTCAGCTTTCGAAAAGACACCTTGGTCTGTTTTAAAACGAAACGAATGATCCCTTAGCACAGTAGCCCAAGACTGCGGATTACTTTTCACTTCTGGATTTCGAGCATAATAATGTTCCACCAAAAGAGCATCCCTCCCTTGTTCATAGGAATTTACTCAAACACAAAATAACCTATTTTGATAACAAGAGCAAGTATTAATAACTAGTCAAAAAAAGCCCGCCAATAGCAGCGAGCTTTTTATTCACTAAAATAATTACTTAACTTCTACGCTAGCTCCAACTTCTTCAAGTTTAGCTTGAATTTCTTCAGCTTCTTCTTTAGATACGCCTTCTTTAAGAGCTTTAGGAGCGTTATCAACTAATTCTTTAGCTTCTTTCAAGCCAAGACCAGTGATTTCACGTACAACTTTGATAACTTTAATTTTTGATGCACCAGCGCTAGCTAGTACTACTTCAAATTCAGTTTGTTCTGCAGCAGCTTCGCCACCAGCAGCACCTGCAACAGCAACTGGAGCAGCAGCAGTTACACCAAATTCTTCTTCGATAGCTTTAACAAGATCGTTTAATTCAAGAACTGTCATTTCTTTGACAGCTTCAATGATTTGTTCTTTAGTCATGATTTATTTCCTCCGTTATAATTTAGTTTTTAATATTTTAAGTTAACGTAACGATAGTTTTAAAACAGGATTACGCGCCTTGCTCTTCTTTTTGATCAGCAACTGCTTTAGTAGCAAGTGCCAAGTTGCGAATTGGAGCTTGAAGAACGCTAAGCAACATAGAAAGCAATCCTTCGCGAGATGGAAGTTCTGCAAGAGCTTTAATCTCTTCTACTGTTGCGATATTTCCTTCGATTACACCAGCTTTAATTTCTAATGCTTCATTTTCTTTAGCGAAGCTGTTTAAAATTTTAGCAGGAGCTACTACATCTTCCGTACTGAACGCAATCGCGTTTGGACCAACTAATGCTTCGTTTAATCCAGAAAGTTCAGCAGCATCAGCAGCACGGCGAGCCATTGAGTTCTTATATACTTTGAATTCAATACCAGCCTCACGAAGTTGTTTACGAAGTTCTGTTACTTGCGCAACACTTAGACCACGATAATCAACAACAATAGTTGAAACACTTGATTTAAGCTTGTTTGAAATTTCTTCAACGACTTGTTTCTTTTGTTCGATTACTTTGCTCATTTTTACACCTCCTGAGTATCCGGATGGACATTCATACCAGTACGTAAAAGAACCTCCATACTTTTTTAGACATGGAGGTTCCTTGCGTTCAATCAATTCACAAATCGATCATATATCGCAATTACCTCGGCAGGAAATTAAGCTCATTTCAGCACCTGCTGTCTACGGTATAAATGTTATTTTTTCAACAGCAGTAATTATATCAAATAACTGCTTGTATGTCAACACTAAATTAATTAAACAGTAGAAGGATCCACTTTAACACCAGGGCCCATTGTAGAAGTTACAGTAACATTCTTCATATATGTGCCTTTAGCTGCTGAAGGTTTAACTTTAACTAGTGTTTCATGGATTGTTTTAAAGTTTTCAACCAATTTTTCTTGGTCAAATGATACTTTACCAATTGGAACATGAATGATACCCGCTTTATCAACGCGGTATTCTACTTTACCAGCTTTGATTTCATTAACAGCTTTCGCTACATCAAATGTAACAGTTCCTGTTTTCGGGTTTGGCATTAAACCTTTTGGTCCAAGAGTACGACCTAGTTTACCTACTTCTCCCATCATATCTGGAGTAGCAACGATTACGTCAAAATCAAACCAACCTTGGTTGATCTTATTAATATATTCTGCATCACCAACATAATCAGCACCAGCAGCTTCTGCTTCTTTTAATTTTTCACCTTTAGCAAAAACTAAAACGCGTTGAGTTTTACCTGTACCATTTGGAAGTACTACAGCTCCACGGATTTGTTGGTCCGCTTTCTTAGGGTCAACTCCTAAACGGAATGCTGCTTCTACAGTTGCATCAAATTTAGTGAAGTTTGTCTTTTTTACTAGTTCAATTGCTTCGCCAATAGCATAAGCTTTTGAACGATCTACAAGTTTTAAAGCTTCTAAATACTTTTTACCTTTTTTAGCCATTTTTATTTCCTCCTGTATTGTGGTTTTAGCGGAATAACCTCCCACGTATTGAAAAGCGCAAGGCGGCTGTTCAGGGGCGACAGGCAAATGTTCTTCAGCCAAGGAAGTTGTTTTTTAACTTCATTGGCTGAAGGTTATTTGACCCCAAGCCCCTGCCGACTGGAGCTAGACAATCGAAAAGCGAAGACGCCTTGCTCAGCCACGACAAGCAAATGTTCTGAGGCATAAAAGTCAGATCTTCGACTTTTATTGCCTCAGGTTATTTGACCTCGAGGGGCTAGGCGTCAGAGCTAGACAATCGAAAAGCGCAAGAGTGCGCTCATTAGTAAGGGAAGGCTGGGTTAAGCAGCCTCCCCTTACTGTTACAAGATCTGATTAATCTTCGATTGTGATTCCCATGCTACGCGCAGTGCCTTCTACCATCAACATAGCTGCTTCAACGCTAGCTGCGTTAAGGTCAGGCATTTTTGTTTCAGCGATTTCACGTACTTTATCACGTTTAACCACTGCAACTTTCTTTTTATTCGGTTCACCAGAACCAGAATCGATACCAGCTGCTTTTTTAAGTAATACTGCAGCAGGTGGAGTTTTTGTGATGAATGTAAAAGAACGATCTTCAAACACAGTAATTTCAACTGGAATAATTAAACCAGCTTGATCTGCTGTACGAGCGTTAAACTCCTTACAGAATCCCATGATATTTACACCTGCTTGACCAAGAGCCGGTCCAACTGGTGGAGCTGGATTTGCTTTGCCCGCAGGAATTTGTAATTTAACAAGTTTAATTACTTTTTTAGCCACGAGACACACCTCCTTAAGTCCGTGATGTGGTAATAGGGTTTTACCCTCCCACTCATAATATAAAAACACACCATTAAATCTATCGTTCAGGTCACCCTAACGAGACTTACTGACCTAAAAGATATTACCACTTTTCAAAATGGATTTCAAGCTGTTTCCATTTATATTTTATCAATTTGTTCAAAGTCAAGCTCTACAGGTGTTTCACGTCCAAACATATTAACCATAACCTTTGCCTTTCCTTTTACCTGATCAAGCTCTTCAATCTTACCAGTAAAGTTAGCAAACGGTCCTTCTTTAACAGTTACTGTTTCACCTTTTTCAAACTGTACATCTACACGTTTTTCTTCCATTCCCATACGTTTGAGAATAAAAGAAATTTCTTCAGGTAATAACGGAGTCGGTTTTGAACCAGATCCTGATGAACCGACAAACCCTGTTACACCCGGTGTATTTCGTACAACATACCAAGAATCATCAGTCATAATAATTTCAACTAAAACATAGCCCGGGAATACTTTCTTTTTTACTACCTTTTTCTTACCATTTTTTATATCTGTTTCTTCATCTTCTGGGACGATTACTCGAAAGATTTTATCTTGCATACCCATTGATTCTACGCGCTTTTCAAGATTTGCTTTCACTTTATTCTCATAGCCAGAATAGGTATGAACGACGTACCAGTGCTTTTCCATTTAATAGGACTCTACGTCCTTCCCTCCCAACAAACTCTTTTTTAGCCAAACGAAAAAACCCGTTAACCGGGCTTTGAAGACATTTTTTACTATAATTCCCATTATACCATGAGAACGGGCATAATATACAAGTTAATATGTTAATTATAGCTTTATACTTTTCTATATACCTAATAAAAATTCAATTAATCGAGAAAATACCAAATCAGTTCCTGTAAAAAACAAAGCTAAAATTGCAACAGTAATAATAACAGTAATAGTATAATTAGTTAACTCTTTCTTCTTTGGCCAACTTACTTTTCTCATTTCTGAGCTTACATTGCGAAAGAATTGGGTTATGCTTGCCATAAATTGAACCTCCAAGTGTTTTACATATATAAATGAAGTCGTTATTTTGTTTGTTTATGAATTGTGTGTTTATCGCAGTGTTTGCAAAACTTCTTCAATTCTAATCGTTTTGAAACCGCTTCATTATTAATAGTTGTAGAGTAATTTCTTGAACCACATTCTCCACAGGCTAATGCTACTTTTCCCTTCACATTAATACACCCGCTTTATAAGATTATATCTTTTCAAAAATATCACGGATGCCTGTCCCTGTCAATAAGTGGTTAAGAATCATTTACTTAATTCACGAATTTCCAAATAGCGTTCCAATTTCTTTTTCACTCTTTGTAAAGCGTTATCAATTGACTTTACATGACGATCTAACTCATCTGAAATCTCTTGATAAGTACGACCATCTAGATAAAGCGCAAGGACTTTTCGCTCTAAATCACTTAGTAATTCCATCATTTTTCCTTCTATATTGCTAAGTTTCTCGCGGTTAATTAATAACTCTTCCGGGTCTAAAAATTTTGCACCTGAAATAACGTCCATTAATGTCCGGTCCGATTCTTCATCAAAAATAGGCTTGTCCAATGAGACATATGAGTTAAGTGGAATATGTTTTTGGCGGGTTGCGGTTTTGATAGCGGTGATGATTTGTCTAGTAATGCATAGTTCAGCAAAAGCCTTAAAAGATGCAAGTTTATCACCTTTAAAGTCTCGAATTGCTTTATAAAGACCAATCATTCCTTCTTGCACTATGTCTTCTCTGTCTGCTCCTATAAGAAAGTATGATCTTGCTTTTGCTCTAACAAAATTGCGGTATTTGTTAATGAGGTAGTCTAGTGCTTCACTTTCTCCTTCATGAATCAGTTCGACCAATTCTTCATCTTCTAGTAAATCATATCTGATGCCATCGTCCATTCTGATATCTGAGATCACAGTAATCCCCCACTTATAAACCATCGATATAATCATTATACATGACAGAATTTTCTAACGTCAACCTATCATTTCTCCCCACGCCGCCATTTCTCAAATGTTGCAGCTATTCCATCACTTAGTTGGATCCTTGTTGCAGATATTTGTTCTTTTGTTTTTTCAATACTACATTCGATTTCTTGATCGACAGATTGCACTTCTATCAATAGTTCTCGAGCCGAAATCCTTAAAGCTCCTTGACCAAATACTGCCCACTGTTCTGTATAATCAGAAGTTGCTACATAAATTTGAGTCTTAATATTATTTAATTCTTTTGCTAGCTTCTCAATACGCTCATCTGCAGTTTCTTCTGCCTTTGTAAATATCACTTCAACATTATATTTTTTATATTTTTTCTCTATCCCTTTTACCTCATAGGCATCAAAGACAATAATTACTTTTGATCCTGTATATCCTTGATAATCCGCCATAATTTCTATTAATCGATCTCTTGCATTCGCAAGATTTCTGTTTTTTAATTCTATTAATTCCGGCCATGCTCCAATAATGTTGTAACCGTCAACGAGTAGGATGTCCATTATGATCCCTCAAGTGGGTTCCGTTTACGATACACTTCATACATAAGTAGGGCTGCTGCTACGGAAGCATTTAGAGATGTAACATGTCCTGACATTGGAAGGTGGACTAGGAAATCACACTTTTCTCTTACTAAACGACCAATTCCCTTTCCCTCACTCCCTATTACAAGGGCCATCGGCATTGTAACATCCATCCTTCGATAATCTTGACTTCCTTTTGCATCTGTACCGAAAACCCAAATTCCACGTTCTTTTAATTCTTCAATTGTTCTAGCGATATTTGTTACTTTCACGACCGGTATATATTCAATGGCTCCTGTAGATAATTTCGCTACGGTTGCAGTTAATCCAACCGCTCTACGCTTCGGAATGATAATTCCATGTACACCTACTGCATCTGCTGTTCTAAGTATGGATCCAAGATTATGGGGATCTTCTAATTCATCAAGTATCAAGAAGAATGGATCTTCCCCTTTTTCTGCAGCTAGGTTAAACATATCATCTACCTCTGCATATTGATAAGCGGCTACTTGAGCAATTACGCCTTGATGGTTTTCCTTCGAGAGTTGATCTATTTTTTGTCGAGGGACATACTGAACAAGCACATCATTTTGTTTCGCAAGCTTTAAAATTACTTGCATTTGACCCTTTTGCGCCCCTTCAGCAATCCAAATTTTATTAATATCACGCTCTGACTTAAGTGCTTCTATAATCGGGTTCTTTCCTGCAATCCATTCTTGGCTCATACTAGCTTCACCCTCTCATTATCTATGAAATCAATAGCTGCTTGTAAAATCTCATTTAATCTTTCCTTGTTATTTGACAAGTATACCCAACCAAGCACAGCTTCAAAGGCAGTACTATAGCGGTATGTTTGTACATCTGTATTTTTCGGAATAGTACCCGACTTAGCATTTCTTCCCCGCTTCATTACGTGTTCTTCCTCTTCTTTTAAAAAAGATGTATCCACCATATATTTCAGGATTTTCGCCTGTGCTTTCGCTGAAACATATTTAGTTGCTTCACGGTGTAGGCGGTTTGGCTTTGTAATACCGTGGTTCAATAGGTGGTGCCGTACAAAAAGATCATATACGGCATCACCTACATAAGCTAACGCTAGGCCATTCATTTGTTTGTAATCAGCTTCCACCATTTTTTAGCCTCGCTTCCATCGAGTACCTTGTCTTGTATCTTCTAGTATAATATTTAGTTCTTTTAGTTGATCACGGATCTCATCTGCTCGTTTAAAATCACGATTCTTTCTAGCTTCTAAACGTTCTTCAATAAGGCGGTCAATTTCTTCGTCTAGCAATTCTTCTTTTTCTAGTTGTAAACCTAATACCGAAAATAGTGTTTCAAATGTATTCATGAAGGTCGAAATTACGTTCGTTGACGTATTTTTTTCTATTAAGTAATAGTTTGCCTGCTTTGATAACTCAAACAAAACAGAGATTCCATCTGCAGTGTTAAAATCATCATCCATTTTTGTTTCAAATTCATGTATTAATTCGTTAATCTTTTGAATCCATGCATCATCATTTTCTGCCAGATTTGCACTCACATCTAGTCGATGTTTTAAATTCTGGTAAGATGTTTTCAAACGTTCCAGTCCTGCACCTGCGTTTTGTAGCAATTCATCCGTATAGTTGATCGGATTTCGATAGTGTACTGCTAACATGAAGAAACGCAGTACTTGTGGATCAATTTGTTTAATAATGTCATGAACAAGGACAAAGTTACCTAACGATTTTGACATTTTCTCATTATCGATATTGATGTAACCATTATGCATCCAGTATCGAGCGAACTCCTTCCCAGTTAATGCTTCCGACTGTGCAATTTCATTTTCATGGTGTGGGAATGTTAAATCTTGACCACCTGCGTGAATATCAATGGTGTCACCTAAATATTTTCTTGCCATAGCAGAGCATTCAATATGCCAGCCTGGTCTACCCAATCCCCAAGGACTATCCCATGATATTTCACCTTCTTTGGCAGCCTTCCATAGCGTGAAATCAAGTGCATCTTCTTTCTTTTCTCCCGCTTGGATCCTAGCACCTACCTTCAAATCATCTACAGATTGATGAGAGAGCTTACCATAGCCTTCAAATTTCCTAGTACGATAATAAACATCGCCTTCCGATTCATATGCATAATCTTTTTCGATTAAAGTTGCGATAAAGTCAATAATTACATCCATATTTTCCGTTACTCGAGGATGTAGATTTGCTCGCTTGCATCCTAATGCAGTTACATCTTCAAAAAATGCTTCAATAAACTTTTCTGCAATAGTTGGTACATCGGATTGAAGTTCATTAGCTGCTTTAATTAACTTATCATCTACATCTGTAAAGTTAGAAACATAGTTCACATCATAGCCCCTATATTCTAAATACCGGCGAACAGTATCAAAAACAATTGCTGGTCTTGCATTCCCTATATGAATATAGTTGTATACGGTAGGGCCACATACATACATTTTCACTTTTCCTTCTTCTATTGGAACGAACTCTTCTTTTTTACGAGTTAGTGTATTATAAATTTTTATTGTCATTATATACAGCTCCCTTCTCTATTTCCTTCTGTAACTGTATTATTTGATTTTCCAATGCTAAGAACTTATCTAGCATTGGATCTGGTAAGTCACTATGGTTTAGATCCTTACCTATTTTGACACCATCTTGTATTACAATTCTACCTGGTATCCCCACAACGGTTGAGTTATTTGGTACGTCTTTTAACACAACAGAACCCGCTCCTACTTTCGAGTTCTCCCCTATCGTAATATTTCCAAGCACTTTTGCACCAGTTGCTATTAGGGCATTATCCTTCACTGTTGGGTGACGTTTCCCCTTTTCTTTACCAGTTCCTCCAAGGGTTACACCTTGGTACACTGTTACATTATTGCCAATTATACATGTTTCCCCAATCACAACTCCCATTCCATGGTCAATGAAAAATCGGCGACCAATGGTTGCACCAGGATGAATTTCAATTCCTGTAAAAAAACGAGCAATTTGGGAGATGATCCTTGCAATAAAATACATTCTCCGTTTATAAAATGCATGTGCAATTCTGTGTGCCCAAATAGCATGTAAACCCGAATAGGTTAAGATTACTTCTAAACTGCTACGTGCTGCAGGGTCTTGATCAAATACCGTGTCTATATCTTCTTTTATTCGCTTAAACAATTCCCCTCACCCCGATATATATAGGCTCCATTAAACACTCATCTGCTAATTCTCCGCTGCAAACAACATAGTAGAAAAAATAAATGATAATAAAACAAAGACGCCTCTGTATAAAACAGAGACGCCTTAGCGCGGTTCCACTCTGGTTGGATTCTTAATACTAGAGAATCCCAGCTCCTTCTTGATAACGACAAGAGTACCGCTTGCACCTACTGGAATCAATCGTTCGGTGTAAGACTCTGAGGTGCAATTCAATAAAGCGAGAGGCCGGGACCGCTCTCAGCCAATGGCGGTTCTCTCTGTTCAGCATCGTTTATCTACTTCTCCTCATCCACGTTTTCCTAATATATAACAATAATATATTACATTTTCACTTATTTGTTAATCATCAAACGATCAAGACGAGATTTAACTTTTTCTTTACCAAGTAATTCGATAGAGTTTGGAAGTTCTGGACCATGAGTTTGGCCTGTTACTGCTACACGAATCGGCATGAATAATTTCTTCCCTTTTTGCCCAGTAGATTTTTGTACTGCTTTTATTGCTTTTTTAATTTCATCTGCAACAAAATTCTCCAGTGCATCAATCTCTTGATAAAACGCCGATATCACTTCCGGAACTTGTTCTTCGTCTAGTACTGCTTGTGCTTCTTCATCATAGTCTACTTCGTCCGTAAAAAACAACTTAGAAAGTTCCACAATTTCTGCACCATAGCTCATTTGCTCTTGATAAAGTGCAATTAATCTCGTTACCCAGTCACGCTCTTCTTCTGTTAGGTTCTCACTAACAATACCAGCTTTCACTAAATGTGGGAGTGAAAGAGCCACTACATCTTCAAGTGCAAGCTTCTTCATGTATTGATTATTCATCCATTGAAGTTTTTGCTTATCAAACAAAGCAGGAGATTTCGATAACCGCTTCGCATCGAAAATCTTAATAAACTCCTCCTTAGAGAAGATTTCTTCTTCTCCTTGTGGAGACCAACCAAGTAATGTAATAAAGTTAAATAATGCTTCAGGTAAATATCCTAATTCAGCATATTGCTCTATAAATTGAATGATAGACTCATCACGTTTACTTAGTTTCTTACGGCTCTCATTTACAATCAATGTCATATGGCCGAAAATTGGAGGTTCCCAATCAAATGCCTCATAAATCATTAATTGTTTAGGAGTATTAGAAATATGATCATCACCACGGAGGACATGACTAATTTTCATCAAATGATCATCAATTGCAACAGCAAAATTATATGTTGGAATGCCGTCTTTTTTGACAATGACGAAATCGCCAATCCCATCAGATTCAAAGGAAACTTCATCCTTCACCATGTCCTGGAATGTATACACTTTACCTGTAGGTACTTTAAAGCGAATACTAGGTGTTCTACCTTCTGCTTCTAGTTTTTCTTGTTGCTCTTTTGTTAAGTTAGCACATTTTCCTGAATAGCGAGGCATGACACTGTTTGCTATTTGCGCTTCTCTTTCCGCTTCCAGTTCTTCCTCTGTGCAGTAACATTTATATGCTAAACCACGTTGCAGGAGGTCATCATAATATTTCTTGTATATATCATTTCGCTCAGATTGACGGTATGGACCATAACCTCCATCCTTATCAACACTCTCGTCCCAATCTATTCCAAGCCATTTTAAATACGTTAACTGGCTTTGCTCTCCGCCTTCAATGTTTCTTTTTTGGTCTGTATCCTCAATTCTAATGACAAATGTTCCCCCTAAATTGCGGGCAAACAAATAGTTAAATAATGCTGTACGTGCATTACCAATATGTAAATGTCCTGTTGGACTCGGTGCATAGCGCACTCTAACATCGCTCGACATAGAACTTCCTCCTCAACAATCTCCATTCATTCTACCTATTTTACAATAATTCATTTTCCTTTTGTAGCAAAACAACTGCTTGAGATGCAATTCCTTCTTCACGCCCTACAAACCCGAGTCGTTCTGTAGTCGTTGCTTTCACATTTACTTGCTCCATACTCGCTTCCAGTAATTCGGCAATCCGCTCCTGCATTTTCTCAATATGTGGAGCCATCTTAGGCTTTTGTGCCATAATAATACAATCAATATTTACTAGTTTATACCCCTTATTTCTAACAAGCTTCCAAACGTGTTGTAAAAGCTTTGCTGAATCGGCATCCTTAAAATTAGGATCTGTATCAGGGAAATGTCGCCCAATATCACCTTCTCCTATTGCACCGAGACATGCATCCGCTACAGTATGTAAGAGAACATCTGCATCAGAATGTCCAATTAGGCCTTTTTCATAAGGAATCTCAATTCCACCAATGATTAATGGGCGATTCTCGGCAAACGCATGCACATCAAAGCCGTTCCCAACTCTAAACATAGTTTGTTTCTCCCTTCAAAACACAACGATATCATTATTTTATCTTTGTCTTTTTTCTAGTATTGCATTTGCAAAAAACAAATCTTCAGGTGTAGTCAATTTTATATTATCATAGTCACTTTCTACAATTTTAACTGGATATCCTATTCTTTCAACAAGAGATGCTTCATCCGTGCCTAAAAAGTTTTCATCTCTTGCTTTCTTGTGTGCTTCATGCAAAACAGAAAAACGAAAAGCTTGTGGGGTTTGCACCTGCCACAAGCTGGATCGTTCTAACGTTTCGACCACTTCCAGACCTTCTACCCTTTTGATTGTATCTTTGACTGGGACTGCTGCAATTGCAGCACCACTCATTGATGCCGTTTCCACAAGGGTTTTTATAGTAGCGTGGGTTATAAATGGGCGAGCTCCATCATGAACAAGAATAATTCCATTTTGATCAGCGACTTGAAGTCCATTATATACACTATATTGGCGTTCACTACCACCGTATACGAGTTCTACTTTTGTTAAATTCCTCGTTAGTAATTCTTCAAAGAATTGTTGATCACGTGAATCTATAACAAGAATGATTTTACTACATTCTGGGTCTGATATAAATACATGTAATGTATGAAGAATAATGGGGCTACCCGCTAACTCTAAACGCAATTTGTTAAAGCCAGCCCCCATCCGTTTCCCTGACCCTGCTGCTGGAATAATTACTTGATAGCTCATTAAAACTTGTTCCCCTATCTTATAAAGCTTTTTCTAATAATTTCGGCTTAGCAAAAATCATTCGTCCTGCCGAAGTTTGTAGTACACTTGTGACGATTACATCTAATCGCTTACCAATATAATTTCTACCTTCCTCGACAACTATCATTGTGCCATCATCTAGATATGCGACACCTTGATTATATTCTTTCCCATCCTTCATTACTTGTACATTTAACTCTTCGCCAGGAAGGACTACAGGCTTCACTGCATTCGCAAGGTCATTTATATTTAGAACGTTCACATTTTGAAATTCACATACTTTATTTAGATTAAAGTCATTTGTTACAACTGTTCCATTCATTAATTTCGCCAGTTTCACCAATTTACTATCTACTTCTTGTATGTCCTCAAAATCGCCTTCGTACATTTCCACTTGAATCTTTAACTCTTTTTGAATTTTATTTAATATATCTAATCCTCTACGTCCCCTATTACGCTTAAGGGCATCCGATGAATCTGCAATATGTTGTAGTTCTTCCAATACAAATTGTGGAATGATGATAACACCATCTAAAAATCCTGTTTGGCAAATATCTGCTATTCTCCCATCAATAATGACACTTGTATCGAGGATTTTAAAATGTGTGGAATCTTTCACTTCTTCTGTACTTTCTACACCACGCTTTTTATTAGCACGATTAATAGAAAAAAGACTTGTTAACTCATCACGTTTCTTAAAGCCCACTTGGAATCCAAGATAGCCCAGGAGTAAAGTTAATAATATAGGTATAAACGTATCTAAAATAGGTATTGCCATTTGATTTATCGTTAAGCCTGCCAAAAAGGCAATTAGTAAACCAAATGCTAATCCCATACTCCCAAAAAGAATATCCGTTATAGGAGCTTTTACTATTCGATCTTCTAACCATTTTACTGCATTTACAATGTAATCTATCGCCCAGAAGAAAATTAAATAAAAAATAATTCCACCTAAAACGGCTGATACGTAAGCATTATTAATAAAATTAAGATGATCAAACTTAACTAGTTTTAGTAAATCCGGAATTAAAAATATACCTAGCGTACCGCCTAGTATAAATACACATATTTGAACTATGCGTCTTAACATACATTCCTTCACCTCCTATTATAATTATAAACAATTACATAACTTTAAAACCGTGACATAATTAAATATTTTATAAATGTAATATCAATTACATTTTCTTCCACTATTTACAATATATTTGTATTTACATCATAAAAATAGCAATAACTAACACCAATGTCAATTTATTTAATGTGAAGTAATACACATTGATTATTCAAAAGCCATTTGTAACGCTTCTGCGATATTATGAACACCAATAATTTGAATTCCTGCAGGAGCTGTCCAGCCTCCCATATTATTGGCAGGTATGATTACTCTCTTAAACCCTAACTTTGCTGCCTCTTGTACACGTTGTTCTATTCTAGAAACACGTCGTACCTCTCCAGTTAAGCCTACTTCACCAATGATGCAATCTGTTGCTCGTGTTTCTTTATCTTTATAGCTCGACGCAATACTAATTGCTACGGATAGGTCAATTGCTGGTTCGTCCAATTTCACTCCACCCGCAACCTTTAAATATGCATCATAATTTTGTAATAGCAAACCTGCCCGTTTTTCTAATACAGCCATCAACAAAGAAACGCGATTATGATCAATACCTGTTGCCATTCTCCGCGGCTGTCCATAACTCATCGGCGATATTAAAGCTTGGATTTCTACTAGAATTGGCCTAGTGCCCTCCATCGATGCTACTACTGTAGATCCAGATGCACCTTCTGACCTTTCTTCGAGAAATATTTCCGATGGGTTCATAACTTCCTCTAATCCACTCTCTTTCATTTCGAAGATGCCCATTTCATTTGTGGATCCAAAACGATTCTTTACCGCACGTAAAATCCGATACGTATGGTGTCTCTCTCCTTCAAAGTACAAAACAGTATCTACCATATGTTCTAATAAACGGGGGCCCGCAATGGAACCTTCTTTCGTTACATGCCCTACTATAAAAATAGCAATTCCTTTTGTTTTAGCTATTCTCATTAATTCAGCAGTACATTCCCTTACTTGGGATACGCTCCCCGGAGCAGAAGTGACTTCAGGATGGTAAATGGTTTGTATAGAATCGACTACAACAAAAGATGGTGATAGTGATTCAATCGTTTCATGAATGAATTCTAAGTTTGTTTCAGCATAAATGTATAACTCAGGTGACGAGACATCTAGCCTATCCGCTCTCAGTTTCGTTTGTTTTACCGATTCTTCACCTGAAATATAGAGGACTGTTTTATTCGTATTTGCTAATTGGGATGATACTTGGAGAAGTAATGTGGATTTTCCTATTCCTGGGTCACCTCCAATTAATACAAGGGATCCAGGTACTACACCTCCACCTAATACTCGATTTAATTCCTTTAGTTTTGTTGTAACACGAGGCTCTTGTCTTGTTTCAATAGTTGTAATAGGAGTTGCTTTTGACTGTGTTCCTGGTTCTGTATGTTGAAAGGATCTTTTAGGCTGTTTCCCGACTATGTCCACCTCTTCAACCATCTTGTTCCATTCTCCACAACCAGGACAGCGGCCCATCCATTTTGCAGATTCATAACCGCATTCTTGGCACATAAATTTAGTCTTTTTTTTGGCCATTGCTTTTTCACCTTCTCAAACCTGTTATGAAAATAATGGGATACACACTAGAAAGGTGTATCCCATTTTATATTTATGACATTGCTTCTTCTTGTTTTGTTTTGACCGTAAACTCTCCATTTTCAACTCCGATGACAACATGTTGACCAGTTGATATGCTGCCTTTCAGTAGTTCTTCTGATAGACGGTCTTCCACAAACTTTTGAATTGCTCTTCTTAATGGTCTTGCACCGTATTCCGGATCAAAGCCTTCATCTGCGATTTTCGCTTTTGCTTCGTCCGTAATTTCTAAATGTATATCTTGGTCTTTTAATCGTACCATTAATTCATTCGCCATTAATGTGACGATTTCTTGTAAATGTGGCTTTTCTAAGGCATGGAAGACAATAGTTTCGTCAATTCGGTTTAAGAATTCTGGACGAAATGCCTTTTTCAATTCTTCCATTACTTTGGATTTCATATCTTTGTAGTCTTGTTCCCCGTCTTGTATGCTGAAGCCAACATATTTATTACGTCTTAATGCTTCCGCTCCAACATTAGATGTTAGAATGAGTACTGTGTTACGGAAATCAACCGTTCTTCCTTTAGAATCGGTTAAACGCCCATCTTCTAGCACTTGTAGTAAAATATTAAACACATCTGGGTGTGCTTTTTCAATTTCATCTAGTAATATAACAGAGTACGGCTTACGTCTAACTTTTTCCGTTAATTGGCCACCCTCTTCATACCCAACATATCCTGGAGGTGAACCTACTAGTCTGGAAGTCGAATGCTTCTCCATGTATTCTGACATGTCTATTCTAATTAATGCATCCTCGTCTCCAAACATAGACTCTGCTAATGCTCGAGCAAGTTCCGTTTTTCCAACGCCAGTAGGTCCAAGGAAAATAAATGACCCTATTGGTCGCTTCGGATCTTTTAGTCCAGCCCTTGCTCTCCGTACTGCTTTTGCTACTGATTTTACTGCCTCTTCTTGCCCAATTACTCTTGAGTGTAAGATTTCTTCTAGTTTTAATAATCTCTCTGTCTCAGTGGATGCAAGTTTTGAAACTGGTACACCGGTCCAACTTGATACCACACTTGCGATGTCTTCTGTTGTTACTTCGGTATTTTCTTGCCCTTGTTTTTCTTTCCAAGTTTTCTTCGTTGCTTCTAATTCTTCACGAAGACGTTGCTCAGAGTCACGTAATGATGCAGCTTTTTCAAATTCTTGGCTCTGAACTGCTGCGTCCTTTTCTTTCCGTATAGTCTCTAATTTTACCTCGAGCTCTTTTAGGTTAGGTGGTGTCGTATAAGAACGAAGACGAACTTTTGATCCAGCCTCATCTATTAAATCGATTGCTTTATCTGGTAAAAATCGATCTGAAATGTAACGATCAGAAAGGGTAACTGCTGCCTTAATGGCATCATCTGTAATAGAAACACGGTGATGTGCTTCATATCTGTCTCTTAATCCTTCTAAAATTTGAATAGATTCCTCAATTGTCGGTTCGTCAACCTGTATTGGTTGGAAACGACGCTCTAGTGCAGCATCTTTTTCAATATATTTTCGATATTCATCTAGAGTTGTAGCACCAATACATTGTAGTTCTCCGCGTGCTAATGATGGTTTCAATATATTGGATGCATCAATTGCACCTTCTGCACCACCCGCACCAATCAATGTATGAAGTTCATCAATAAATAGAATGATATTTCCTGCTTGGCGAATTTCATCCATTACCTTCTTTAGACGATCTTCAAATTCACCACGGTATTTAGTTCCGGCAACGACCGTACCCATATCAAGGGTCATCACTCGCTTATCACGTAATGTTTCTGGAACTTCATTATTGATAATTTGTTGTGCGAGTCCTTCCGCTATCGCTGTTTTACCAACACCTGGTTCTCCAATAAGTACAGGGTTATTTTTAGTACGTCTACTCAACACTTCTATAACACGCTGAATTTCTTTATTTCTTCCAATTACAGGATCTAGACTGCCTTCACGTGCAGTTGCAGTTAAATCACGTGCAAGTCCATCAAGTGTAGGAGTGCTTGCGTTTGACGCTCCAGATCCCGAATGATTATTAGCTTCACTATTACCTAATAGCTGCAATACTTGTTGTCTAGCTTTATTTAGGCCAACTCCTAAATTTGTTAATACACGCGCTGCTACTCCCTCTCCTTCACGGATAAGACCAAGGAGAATATGCTCTGTACCAACATAGGAATGACCTAATTTTCTAGCTTCATCCATCGATAATTCTATTACTTTCTTTGCTCTCGGAGTATAATGAATGTTTTGGGAATTCTCATCCCCACGACCAATAAGCTTTTCTACTTCTTTTTGAATTTTATCTGGACTGAGAGAAAGACCATATAGAGCTTTTGCGGCAATTCCTTCCCCTTCTCTAACAAGTCCGAGTAAAATATGCTCTGTACCAATATTGCCGTGTCCAAGGCGAATTGCCTCTTCTTGAGATAATGCTAATACCTTTTGTGCTCTCTCTGTAAAACGGCCAAACATCATAATATTTCCTCCTCACTGTCTCTTTTATCTAATTTCAGACGCTCACGAATTAATGCTGCTCTTTTTATATCTCGCTCAGCAGGTCGAAGAGGTCCACCTGCATATAGTTGTAAAAATCCCGGTTGCGTTAAAATCATCAATTCATTTAAAATGTTCTTCGACAAATGATTGATATATCCTGCATCTATGCCCAATCTTACGTCAGATAAACATTCAGCAGCCTCTTTTGTTTCAATAATTCTACTGTTTGCTAATATCCCGTAAGAACGAAACACCCTATCTTCTAATTGTATGTTAGATGTTTTTACTAATGCTTCTCTAGCCGACCTTTCCTGTGCAATTATTTGTCTAACTACACTCATTAAGTCGCCAACGATATCTTCCTCTGACTTCCCTAGAGTGACTTGATTGGAAATCTGAAATATATTTCCAAGAGCTTCTGAACCTTCTCCATAAATCCCTCTTACAACAAGTCCTAATTGATTAATAGCTGGAATAATTCGGTTCATTTGTCTTGTCAAAATTAACCCAGGAAGATGGACCATTACGGAAGCGCGTAATCCAGTTCCAACATTTGTTGGACAACTAGTTAAGTATCCTAATTGTTCATCAAAAGCATAATCAATTTTCTCTTCTAATACATCATCAATGGCGTTCGCACGCTCTAATGCAGCCATTAATTGAAAACCTGGAAAGATACATTGAATCCTAATATGATCTTCCTCATTAACCATAATGCTAATATCTTCCTGTTCAGAGAGAACAACGCCACCATTTGAGGAATTCTCCGCTAATTGAGGACTAATTAAATGTTTCTCTACAAGCACCCTTTTTTCCAATGCTTTCATTTCATCGATTTCTAAAAGCTCCATATCCCCATAAGGATAAAAAGCACCTTGACGCGTCACTTCCTGTACTTTAAGAAGTATTTCCCTAGCTTCCTCATTGCTAAACAATATAGTAAATTTATGATTGCGTAAATTCCTTGCTAACCGAATTCTAGAGCTTAGAATAATATCAGAATCTGGTCCTTCTGCACTCATCCATGAGCTAACAGCTTTATGAAGAAACTTTTCTAGACTCATTACCTATTTCCCTCCTCATTTTTCAAATTATTTTCGAGGGATCGGATTTGATCTCGAACTTCTGCAGCTTTCTCAAATTCTTCATTTTCAACGAGCGTTCGTAATTCTTCCTTTAAGTTTTGTATCTCTTTCTTTATATGAATAGAGCCACCAATTCTTTTGGGAACTCTTCCTCCGTGCACCGTATTCCCACTTTGCACTCTTTGTAATATAGGTGAAATTTGCCGGCTAAACGCCTTATAACAATGCGGACAACCAAAACGGCCAACCTTGATAAATTGTTGGAACGTCATTTCACAAGCATCACATTGAGTGATTCCTTGAGTAAGTGGTTGTGATTTTGCTTGTTGTAAAGCCGGATCAAGGTTTAGAAAACCAGCTAACAAATCATTAAATGAAAAGCCAGAAGTTCCCGCTGCGAAAAATAACTCTCCTTTTTCTTTAGCGCATTTTTCGCAAAGCTGAATTACTGTCTTTTCCCCATTTACTATATTAGTAAAATGTAAAGTAGCCGGCCTTTCGTTACATTCCTGGCATATCATCTCTCTCACCTAACCTTCTTAAATTTATATTTGCTATATTTTACTGGATCTTCAGCGTAATGTGCTTCCCTACTCGCTACTCATCCATACAACGCTATTGATATTTAATGGATTGGAGCATAGCCTTCAACATTCGAGCTCGTAATTCATCCCTCATCGGAAGATCGATATATATAACGGAGCGATCCATAACAGTTAGCATTAACTTTGCTTCATTCTTAGTAATGACTTCTTCCTCTAATAAGCGAAAAACTACGTCTTGAGCATTTGTTTGTGAAATATTTCTTCCGATTAATGCTATTAATTGATCAATCAAATGTGCTTTATTATGTGTCTGCACTTTTGATATGCGAATGTATCCACCGCCACCACGTTTACTCTCTACCATATACCCTTTTTCAATCGTAAACCTAGTATTAATAACATAATTAATTTGTGATGGAACACATTGAAATTTATCTGCTATTTCACTTCTTTTAATCTCAATAATCTCACTATCACTTAACTCAAGCACCTTTTTCAAATAGCTCTCAATCACATCGGATATATTCCGCATTGAAAAAGCCTCCTATACGCATGATTGACTTTGACTATATTTGACTTAATTATACAAGAGAGAGCATCTAATTGGCAATTATCACACATAGTATTATTTTAACCACACCTACAAAATCAAAACCATATACGGAGAAATAAATGATGATAAAGTCGATATGTGAGTTTGATTTAATTTTTATTCTTAAATGAATGTTAGAAGAAAGGTAGACTTTTACTTCTGGAGGAACTTGTGGGGATCCTGATGGGAATCTGAGCTAGAAAATGATTGCTTTTGGGTGTGTTTTTATTGGAAAATTGCACTTCCTTTGATTATTAAAGAGTGTAACTGACTACTTTCTGGATCAGTGAATTATTGTAACTTGGAGAGCAAATAAGTAGAACCAGAATTTAGTGTTTGGGGATTCTGAAGGAATCTGATTACCTTCTGGAGGGGTTTTTTATCGTTTGGGAATCAGATAAGGATTCTTATTACCTTTTGAGAAGACTTTTTATCTTTTGGGAATCAGATGACGTGTCTGATTACCTTGTGGAGAGATTTCACTCTTTTGGATAATCAGAGGGAGGGTTTGATTCCCATTCTAAAGAAGTTTTTCATATTTAGGGAATCATACAGAGGGTTTGATTCCCTCCTGAAGGGTTTATTCTACCTTTTGGGAATCATAGCACCCTTTTGATTCCTTTCTTAAGTTATTTTTTTCTTTTTGGGAATCATAAAGCGGTTTTGATTCCCTTCCTGAAGGGATCCTTATCCTTTTGGGAATCATACAATGACTTTGATTCCCTTCTTGAAGGGATCACCTTCTTATCGGGAATCAAACATAATTTCTCTCTACTGAATAGTGATTGTAATTAATCATTTCCTAATTATTGTATCTGTTCTACTTAAATAGATCCAAATTTTCATTTTCCAATTTATTTGGGGTTTATTCAACTACAATAGTTACCTCTTTTGCTTTTTTTCTTACTATTGGTTACTATTCCGTCGTAATAGAGACCTTTTCTCCTTTTTTACTTGTTTTTGTTCACTATTCAGGCATAATAGTGACCTCTTTTGCTGTTTTTTTAGTTCTTGGGCACTATTCGACCTCAATAGTGACTTCTTCCATTCTTTTTCTTTTTTTTGGGCACTATTCCCTCAAAATAGATACCTTAATTCGATACATCCATTAATTTGGGCTTTATTGTATGACTGATTTTCTTCATTCCATTTTACCAAACACAAAAAAAGCCACCTTCCTCAGAAGATGACTTTCGTTTGCCTGGCAACGTCCTACTCTCACAAGGGTGAACCCTCACTACCATCGGCGCGCGAGCTTAACTTCCGTGTTCGGGCTACGAATCACGATGACCGGCGAATCTCGGCGTCATCGGCGCTCGCTCGATTTAGATTCCTTCCAGAAGGAATTTGTTCTCTTTGGGAATCATAAATAAGAATGTTCTGTTCTCTGCATTATCATATGAAGACAGTTTTTTATAATTATTTAATATCTTGTTTTCATACAAGCATAATGAAGACACTTTCGTAAAATTTAAGATGGATTTGTCTTCATATGAGCATTATGAAGACATTTTTTACACTTTTCTCAAAATATTGTCCTCATACGGCTGTTATGAAGACACTTTTATTAAAATTATAGGTTTTTTGTCTTCATATCATCAGTATGAAGACACTTTTGAGTATTTTAAGAGAAATTTGTCTTCATATCTTCATTATGAGGACAGTTATTCCTGTTTTTCTAGAACTTTGTCTTCATGCCATTAATAATTACCATGAAACACAAAAAAGCCACCTTCCTCAGAAGATGACTTTCGTTTGCCTGGCAACGTCCTACTCTCACAAGGGCGAACCCTCACTACCATCGGCGCGCGAGCTTAACTTCCGTGTTCGGGCTACGAATCACGATGACCGGCGAATCTCGGCGTCATCGGCGCTCGCTCGATTCTCATGGGCATAGCCCATTGCGAGTCTCTCTCCCTTGATTCCTTGATCTTCTTGGTCCTCCTGATTCTCGCCTTACTTTGCATATACTGCGTTACTCTTATACCTTCGGTATAACTAAAAAATACAAAAAAGCCACCTTCCTCAGAAGATGACTTTCACTTGCCTGGCAACGTCCTACTCTCACAAGGGCGAACCCTCACTACCATCGGCGCTGAAGAGCTTAACTTCCGTGTTCGGGATGGGAACGGGTGTGACCTCTTCGC
>NZ_JBHSMC010000018.1:0-24561 GCF_042655485.1 Lederbergia graminis | reverse complement strand
CAGAGGCTGGTCGAGCTTTCTTTCACTTCTCACTATAACTCTAAAATGAAAAATAGTGGGCAAAATCATCCGTCGATGACCTTACCCACTAATCTTAGTATGTTTATTTGCATCACAATTCATTTGTCCAAACCTATTTTTTATAAGCTCTTCGATTGTACAAAATTCCTTTATCGCCCGTAAATCCAACCAAATTCATTTTGCTGTTGCCACTTGTTTCGAACCTGCTTTGAAATGCTGGATTCGTCGATACATCCGCCCATTCCAATAAAAGAAGTAACTGACAGCACCACCGCGTTTCATGATTTTTTTCGCAAGCATTCGAACATCTTTTTGATCATTCACTTTATTATCCGACAAATAAACTCCAAGTAAGCCGCGATTGATTAATTTATGGAATTTCGTATCAGGTAAATATTTCGTATACCTATCAGCTTCATCCAAAAAGTGAATAAAACGCTGTAACATCTTTTCATCATTTGGATAATAAAAGCAAAAATTCAAATCTCCTCCCACTCGGTCTTCCTCTTGATCAATAAAATAATCAAGTAATATGTGCAAACCTTGTATATAAGGGAAATATCCATCACGAATCATCTTTGCATGTTCCGCAATAAAATCATCTCTCATTGCATAGGAAACAAGACAAAATATTCCAAGTGTTGATCCTGAACATGCGGAGAATTCGTACCACTCCATTTCAGGTAAATTCTCTTTATGCTGATTGAACCAATTTTTCAAACGTTCTTCTCGTTCATCTATATGAACATGCTTATGTACTTGTAAATCACAATAATACTCACAAAGTTCTAATAAAAACGATTTGATGTCATCATAATGCTCCATATCTGCTAAAACATTTTGACATGTTTGCATCAATTCCGTTAAATAACCACCATCATCTCGGTCATCACGATATCTATAATATTCTCTTGGTGGTGCACCAACTGTTAAAGCATCCATCATCGATTCATGTAAAGCAGAAAAATCATTTGGATCTAAAGATGTACTTCGATCACAAAGATTATCTAAATAATCACTAATCGTTTGATATGCAACAATGAATTTAATTGCTTTACTCGATTCATTTTGTGCAGTTAATGCCATAATAGATCCACCTTCACAATGGAAGGTTTTATCACGAATACTCGCTAATGCTTGGCTTTTTAATTCTTTATTTGGAATTGCCTCCGCCCGTTTTTTCCAATGTGCTAATTCTGCATGGGCTAATGGTATGATATGTTTATATACTTGTTTCATTAATGGGATAGGTCGTAATGGTAAACTCAATTATGTAGCAACCCCTTTTCAAATTAATCCGTACTTATTACTTCTATTTTACCATTTGAAATTATAACCACAAAGGGAGCCTATCTATTATTAATTACAAATAATTGACTTTTGCTTCATTTTCGACAGTTCTCATCCAATTTATTTTCTATTTGTTATAATAATTAGCAAATAGATGAAAGAAAGGAAGTTTCTTATGGCGATTTATCCTTTTAATGGAAAGACTCCTAAAATTGCTGATTCTGTATTTATTGCAGATCACACAACGATAACTGGTGATGTTGAAATAGGTGAAAATTCAAGTGTTTGGTTCAATAGTTCCATTCGGGGAGATGTTGCCCCAACAAAAATTGGTAGTAATGTAAACATTCAAGATAATTGTGTCTTACATCAAAGTCCAGGAAATCCACTTATAATTGAAGATAATGTAACGATTGGCCATTCTGTTATTTTACATAGTAGTATTATTCGCAAAAATGCACTGATTGGAATGGGTTCTATTATTTTAGATGGTGCTGAGATTGGAGAAGGTGCATTTATTGGAGCAGGTAGTCTTGTTCCACAGGGAAAGGTGATTCCAAAAAATACACTTGCTTTTGGACGACCTGCCAAAGTAATTCGTACATTAACTGGGGAAGATATTAAAGATATGGAACGCATATCAAGAGAATACGTAGAGAAAGCACAGTATTATAAAAGCTTACAGTAAAACGAATTTCTTCACTATAAGTTCAATCCTAAAGGACTTAATATCCAAAAGAGTTAGCCGATATAAAGGTTGAGAGGAAATACAATGGATTTAGGTGATTTTAAAATGGATACAATTCAACTGACAATCATCGTCAGCACTATCATCATCATTTTCCTGATATACACCCTATATAGAAGATATAAACTCTTATCAGCTATATTTTCGATGATTGCCATTTGCAGTATTGTGTTTAGTCTATTTATATACAAAAGTGAACTCATTTTCGCAACAGAATTGGAAGAAGGAAGAAGTAATGTCAATGTTCCTTTACAAAATATTGATGAACTTTCCTTTTTTTTAATAAAGGATAAGGTTTTAATCGATGCTCCACTCGTTAATCAACTCCCAGAATTACCACGTGGTTGTGAAGTAACGAGTCTTTCAATGCTCCTTGCCAGTGCAGGAGTTGAAGTTGACAAGATGAAACTTGCAGAAGAGGTTATTAAAGATCCAACACCTCGAACATTCGTAAACGGCAAAATCCATTTCGGTAACCCGTATAATGGATTTGTAGGAAATATGTATACATTTAAGGAGCCAGGACTTGGTGTATACCATGGGCCAATTATGAAATTAGCAGAGAATTATTTACCAGGGAGAATGATTGATTTAACTGGAAAAACTTTTGATGAATTAAGAATTCCACTCTCTGATGGCCGTCCTGTTTGGGTAATTATCAATGCACAATATCGTGAGTTAGAAGATTCTTACTTCCAAACATGGCACACACCTGATGGTGAAATTAAAATAACAATGAAAGAACATTCCGTATTAGTAACAGGATACGACGATAAATATGTATATTTTAACGATCCTCTAACAGGAGTTAAAAATAAAAAAGCACCCATAGCAGATTTCAAAAAAGCATGGGTGCAAATGGGCAGCCAAGCTATTACCTATTCGCATGAATAGGTATAGCGGCTGTTTTTTTATTTAGTGTGCTTGTACTCTAGAGTATTGTTGTTGGAAATCATATTGATCTTCTAAATATACTGCATGCCAAATCATAAAGACAAGAACTGTCCAGATTTTACGGCTATGATCTAGTTTTCCTTGGCAATGTTCCTCTAGTAAATTTAACACGTATTGTTTATTAATTAAATGATCTGTACCACTATTTCTAATAATCTCTTTCGCCCAATCATACATTTCATCCTTCAACCAATGTCTAATTGGTACTGGGAAGCCTAGTTTTTTACGATTTAAAACATGTTCTGGTATGATTCCTTCAGCAGCTTTTCTTAACACATATTTAGTAGTACCTTCAGCAGTCTTCAAGCTAGTTGGAATACGAGAAGCTACCTTAAATACTTCTTTGTCTAAGAAAGGTACACGAAGTTCAAGCGAATGAGCCATCGTCATCTTATCAGCTTTTAGTAAAATGTCACCGCGCATCCATGTATGGATATCAATGTACTGCATACGATCTACCGGATCATACCCTACAGTATCTGCATATAGCGGTTTTGTTACATCACGATAGTCGATACTAGGATTATATTGCTTTAATAGTTGTTTTTTCTCTTCTTCTGAGTACATTTTTGCATTTCCAATGTAGCGTTCCTCCATAGGAGTTAAACCACGTTCGATAAAGCTTTTTCCTTTTACGCCTTCCGGAAGTACTTTAGCAAGGCCACGAAGCAAACATTTACCAACATATGGAATTTTATTAAAAACCTCTAAAGATTGTGGTTCACGGTAGATGTTATATCCACCAAACAGCTCGTCCGCACCTTCACCAGAAAGTACTACTTTAACATGCTTACGTGCCTCACGTGCAACGAAGTATAGTGGCACACATGCTGGATCTGCTAACGGATCATCCATCACCCACATAATTTTAGGTAGCTCATTCATATATTCTTCAGGAGAAATTACGTAACTAATATTCTCTACACCAAGCTTATCAGCCGTCTCTTTAGCAACATCAATTTCACTAAAGCCATTGCGCTCAAAACCAACAGAGAATGTTTTTATATTTGGATGAAATTCTTTTGCGATTGATGCGATAATAGTTGAATCAATCCCACCTGATAGGAAAGAACCAACTGGTACATCACTTCTCATATGAAGCTTCACTGAATCGAACATTACATCCTTTATTTCTTTAATAAATTCAGACTCTGACTTATGAACCGGTTGGAAACTTGCTTTCCAATAGCGTTTAATTTCAATTGATTGACCTGGTTTTTTCACAAAATAATGTCCCGGCTCAAGCTTGTTAATTCCAGTTGTCATCGTTTCTGGCTCGGGTACAAATTGATATGTCATATATTGTTGCAATGCAGCTGAGTTTAAAGTACTTTCATCCATGGCAAGCAATATACTTTTTTTCTCGGATGCAAAAAATGTTCTATTCTCTTCTTCTTTATAAAAGAATGGTTTAATTCCAAATGGATCACGTGCACCGTATAATTCTTTGTTTTCCTTGTCCCAAATCATAAAAGCAAACATACCACGAAGTTTCGTCACTGCTTGCTCCTTCATTTGACTGTAAAGGGCGATAATAACTTCCGTATCAGAAGCAGTAGCGAACTGTACTCCCTGTGCTACTAATTCTTCTCTTAGTTCTACAAAGTTATAGATTTCTCCGTTAAAAATTATCCAATACCTTTCATTTTCAAATGAAAGAGGCTGTTTTCCACTTTCAATATCAATAATACTTAGACGTCGAAAACCGAATTGGATATGTTCATCACTGAAATATCCTTCATCATCCGGACCTCTATGAGTGATTACATTATTCATTTGCTTAAATAAAGGTTGACTAGGCTCGCGATTCTCCACTGCCAAATCATGAATGCAACCAATAAAACCGCACATCTATTTGTCACCTACTCTAATTAAATTCATATAAATTACTTGTAAAAATATGTTACATTATGTTACACATTAGTATATTTTATCATGCTTTAATTCAATTTGCAGTAAAACAATCATTTCAATCCTGTAACAATCACATGTGATGTTATTAGTATTCCTCAATAAACAAACGAAGCTGCCTGAAATTGGCAGCTTTGTTTGTTACTTTATTAATTTTAATGTTGTTTGAATCGCTTCAGCTTTATCTGTTCTTTCCCATGGTAAATCAATATCTGTTCTACCAAAATGACCATATGAAGCGGTTTGTTTATATATCGGACGACGTAAATCGAGCATACGAATGATGCCAGCAGGTCGCAAATCAAAGTTTTCTCTAATTGCAACAATTAACTTTTCTTCTGAAACCTTCCCTGTATCGAATGTATCAACAGAGATAGAAACTGGTTCTGCTACTCCAATTGCATATGCAAGTTGAACTTCACATTTATCTGCTAATCCGGAAGCAACGATATTTTTGGCCACATATCGTGCCGCATATGCAGCAGAGCGGTCCACTTTCGTTGGATCCTTACCAGAAAATGCTCCACCTCCGTGACGTGCATATCCTCCATAAGTATCAACGATAATCTTTCTTCCAGTTAGACCAGCATCCCCTTGTGGTCCGCCAACAACAAAACTACCTGTTGGATTAATGAAGAACTTTGTTTTATCATCGATCAAATGGTCCGGAACTACAGGAGCTATAATAAGCTCTTTCATATCTTGTGTAATTTTCTCCAGACTTACTTCTGGGTGGTGTTGTGTGGAAATAACAATGGTGTCCACTCTAACAGGATTGTCATTTTCATCATATTCAACCGTAACTTGTGTTTTACCATCTGGTCGTAAGTATGGGATTATTTCTTGTTTCCGTGCTTCTGTTAGTCTTCGAGAAAGCTTATGCGCAAGAGAAATTGGCATAGGCATTAATTCTGGTGTTTCATTACATGCATAACCAAACATTAGTCCTTGGTCACCAGCGCCAATCGCTTCAATTTCTTCTTCCGTCATTCTTCCTTCACGTGCTTCTAATGCTTGATTAACTCCTGCTGCAATTTCAGGAGATTGTTCATCAATCGATGTGATAACCGCACATGTAGCATAATCAAACCCATACTTTGCACGAGTGTAACCAATATCTTTTACCGTATCTCGAAC
The DNA here is from genome assembly GCF_042655485.1 of Lederbergia graminis. NCBI lineage: Bacteria > Bacillati > Bacillota > Bacilli > Caryophanales > Bacillaceae > Lederbergia > Lederbergia graminis. The sequence goes on along the minus strand of NZ_JBHSMC010000018.1, from coordinate 18,500 downwards.
AATTTTTGGAATATCAACATATGTGGTCGTACTAATTTCTCCCGCAACAAGCACTAGTCCTGTAGTGACTGATGTTTCACAAGCAACACGTGCATTTGGGTCTTTTGCAAGAATTTCATCCAGGATAGAATCAGATATTTGATCACAGATTTTATCTGGATGTCCTTCTGTAACAGATTCAGATGTAAATAGACGTCGATTTTTCGACACTACAGTTCCTCCTTTATTCGTGTATCTATCAAATGTTAACGGAACTCGATTTCCTCAAATGATGAAAAATATGAAAAAGACGCTAAATGTACATAATAAAAACCTTTCCTTTAACATGAGGAAAGGTTTATCCATTTTCCGAGCCTTTCACTCTTATCGTTCGAGGCAATACCTCGCAACAGGTTAGCACCTTGCTTTCGTATAAATAACAAAAGTAGGTTGCTGGGCTTCACAGGGCCTGTTCCCTCCACCATCTCAGGATAAGAGTATCCGTTCAATATAAAATCATAACGCAATGTGTCAGTTACTGTCAACTAGATCATATCATTAATTAATGGAATTTAATGACAATAACTCATACGTAATAATTGTTTTTTCGTTTTCCCATTCTAACTTTTTTATACATGCAGTTGCTTTTGCATCACTATCCATAAAGGAGCGAACTTCAATTGGAATATTTAAGGGGTACAATCTATAACCATTTTTTGTCAATAAAAATAAATTATCCTTCAATCTCTTTTCTTTACCTTTTGTGACAATCATTGTGTTTAACTCAAGTGGCATTCCCATTATTCCATTCCCCCTCTATTTTTTATCCTTCTCTTCTATTATATGTTATTTCCTTGATTTTTCATCCAATTGCATAAATTATGCACAATTTCACGATTTATATGAGGTGGAAAATAATGAGTCAAGTCAGAAAAATACCAAGTTTCCACTGTTTTATCTAATGATATCAATCTTTCTTCTAATCTTTTAGCATGTTCTACAGACACATTATCATCGCGCTCGCCATGGATGATTAGAACTGGAGGTTTTAGAGCTTCCAATTCATAAAGAGGTGTTCGATGTTGATATTTTTCTAAAGCTGTTTTTGGTGTACCTCCAATGACTCGTTTCATCATTCTTCGCATATCTTCTCGCTCAACATACGTTAATGCTACATCCGAAACTCCTCCCCACGTAACAACTGAAGCTGCTTGTGGAAATTGGATACCTGTAAATAACGCCATTATTCCACCGCGAGAAAATCCAAAGATATGTACTCGATTTTGCTTCACATTTGGATAATTACTTAATACTTCAAAACCTGTGAAAGCATCATTGCGATCATCACCACCAAAATCTTCATTCCCTTCGCCACCACGATTTCCACGATAAAATGGGGCAAAAACGATAAAGCCTTCTGATGCAAATTGTGCTATCCTTGCTGCACGAACCATTCCAACGTTTTTGATTCCTCCACGCAAATATAAAAAACCATCATATTCGCCCGCAGCCCTCGGCTCAGCAAGAAATCCTTTCACATGGTATCCATCAGATAAATAAGTAATTAAATATAAGCGAACCTTAGGATTCGGAGAAGGATATGGCTGTTTATCTACAATTAATGATTGATTCATTCCTTATCACCTTTATTCAATAATCCATGTTTTTCTATTGCTTCCAATGATAGTTCAACAATTTTATCTTTCATGATAAAGCTGTATTCACTATTTTTTAATTCGTTTTTTAAGTTATTTGATTTTATTATAGGACCACTTGTTTCTAAGTAATCTTTCTTACTCTCTAGTTTCTCGATATCAGCAAAGCAAATTGCTTTTACAAACGGACCATTTTTCTCATCATTTACATAGTATTCTCCAATATAATAAATATTTTTTACGATACCCCCTGTTTCTTCATATACTTCTCGGAATGCAGCATCTTCAACTGATTCCTTTTGTTCCAATTTACCACCAGGAAATTCTAGTCCCCGCTCTTTATGCTTAGTTAAAAGCCAATTGCCTTGATATCGAGATAGAACTAAAACATGCCAAGCTCGTAAAGGAAATGCATCTCTTTCAAAACACAACATCACCTTATTCCCATTTATATCAAAGAACTCTATCATCCATATTCCCCCTACTATCGTAACTCAACATTATGCTTTCTATTTCGTGAAAAAATGCCTGTCTGCACTTCTAGGACTTTATACGCTTTTTCTTCTCTTTTGAATCCTTTATGATAAATAAATCGTATATAAGTGAAAAGAGCAAATAGTTAACATTTTGCTAATTTTTTTTGGGGAGCTGAATCATTTGAGGAAATTATGGTGTGGAACTCTTATTATTCTGATTATGTCATTATTAGTAGCGTGCGGGCAAACAGCTACACCTACTAAATCAAAAGATGGGAAAAGTGGTAGCAGTACTACAGAAAATATAAGTGATTTGACATTATCTGAAGTACTTGAAAAATCAACAGAAGCAAATAAGAATTTAAAAAGCTTTTCTACAAAAATGGACTTAAATTATAAGATGAATGTTAAAAATATCACTATGGATACAAAATCCAAATTGGACATGAAAATTATTTTGGATCCAATAAACGTTCATCAAAAAATGGAATACTTTATGACATTAGGTGAACAAAAACAAGAACAAAGTGTTGTTATGGATATGTATTTAACAGAAGACGGATTCTTTATGTTTGAACCAACGCAAGAATTATGGATGAAACTACCGATTGACTTAAAAGACCAATTTCTTGAATTAGAAAATAGTCAAACAAATCCAGCTGATCAATTGGAAGAATTAAAGAATTTTGAAGAAGATTTTACATTTGAACAAGATAACGAAAATTTCATATTAACGTTAAAAGCAGAAGGGGAAAAATTTGAAGAGTTTTTAAAAGAAACTGCTATAAGTTCGATGCCAGAGGATATGCAAATTGACGCCAGTCTTGCTGACTTCATGACATTTAATAACGTGGAATATGAAATTTACATTGATAAAGAAACATTCTTTACTTCCAAATTAAATATTATGATGGATATTGAAGCAGATCTTGAAGGTGAAAAAATGAATATTGTACAAGAAATTACTTCTAGCTATGCTGATTTTAATGCGATAGATAGCATAGAAGTTCCTCAAGAAGCTTTGGATAATGCAAAAGAGATAGATAATAACTAAAATATGAAAAGCCGGAGAAGGTTTTATCTCTATATGAGATTAAAACCGAAACTCGGGCTTTTTCTTTTTTCATTCACTCGTAAAATTCTGCAATATTCCCATACCTTCAATATGGGATCTTGCTTCCTCATCCCCTAGTTGATGAATCATTTCATATATTTTCACTAAATTTCCATCATATCGATCATTTGGAGCATCGTTATGGTATTCTTGAATAGGGGTCATAGCACGAATAGTTTCATCACTTCTATTATCAATGTTTGCATTAAAGAGGCGACGTAACTGCTTAATTTCACTCTGTGTTGCTTCAATTTTAAATTGCCACGGCGACGCATTTGGTACAGTCAGAATTTCTCCGGGACCAATGGATATATAATATGTTTGCTTATTGTCATCCACAATTTCTCAACCTCCTATTTCTCTCAGTCAATTAATTATTGTTATATTACCGCTTCAGAGAAAATTTATTCCTAAGCAACTAGGAATAAATTAAACGCATTTGTTCGTCATAATTGGGGTATAAGAAAACAGACATGATAGAAGAAAGAGGTGACACACTTGAAACTAGTCGATGAAATATTTGAAATGTACCGTAACAAATTGACAGAAGATGAAGAAGACCTAGATATGGTTACCTTTGCAGTATTAGAAAATTTTGATCGCAAAGAGCTATTAGAACTTATCGAAGAAATGGATGATCACGAACTACAATATTTTGTTCGCCTTTATTTACTAGAATCACTTAAAGGTAAATTCGCCCAAGTAGACGAAAACTACCAGTACGAATCCAAAAACCTTCATTAGGATACATAGAAATCGCAAGGACTGTTTTAAGGGAGACCGGAAAATGTACTTCAACAAAGTAGTCCCCTTTCAAAATTCCATGGGTTAAGATTATTTAAGCCCGAGCCCCTGCCGCCTGGAAAGTGAGAGGACCTGTTTATCGATGAGGGTAGTTGAAAGAGTGTGACGTTGACATTTACACAAAAATAACCTGATTCAAGTAAGGTGCAGTTTACCTTTTTTGAATCAGGTTATTTGCGTTTATGAATTTTTTTAGTGGGCACGATGACGAGTTTAGCGTGACCACTTCGATCAAATTTCCCTCCAACTGGGCACGATCAACGCTCCATTATTACCTCTTCGCTCAAATTTTCATCCAACCGGGCACGATGAACGCTCCAATGTGACCTCTTCGATCAAATTTTCATTCAACCAGGCATGATGACTCCTCCAACGTGACCGATCCTTTCAATTTCCCCTTCAACCGGGCACGATCAACCCTCAAGCGTGACCACTTCATTCCATTTTTCCTTCAAACGGGCACGATGACGCCTCCAACGTGACCACTTCAATCAAATTTTCATCCAACCGGGCATGATGAACACTCCAGCGTGACCACTTCATTCCATTTTTCCTCCAACTGGGCACGATCAACGCTCCATTGTTACCACTTCAATCAATTTCCCTTCCAACCGGGAACGTTGACGCATCCAACGTGACCACTCCTTTCAATTCTTCCTTCAACCGGGCACGATGAACACTCCAATGTGACCTCTTCAATCAAATTTTCATCCAACCGGTCACGATCAACGCTCCATTGTGACCTCTTCGCTCAAATTTTCATCCAACCGGGCATGATGACGCCTTCAACGTGACCACTTCGATCAAATTTTCATTCAACCAGGCATGATGACTCCTCCAACGTGACCGATCCTTTCAATTCTCCCTTCAACTGGGCATGATGAACACGCAAGTAGCAAATCAATAATTCATGAAATTAAAATAGCCTCCAACTTTTAAAGTTGGAAGCCTTGATTATTTATACTTTATTTTGATACAAATGCGTTTAGCATCCATACGTGTTTTTCAAGTGGCTTGTAAATGCCAAGTAGTATATCTGCGGTTGTATCGTCTTCTGATTCAATGGCGGTACTAATTGCATCTTTTGATTCATCAATGATCGTATTAAAGTCGTTTACAATTGCTTGTACCATTTTATTCGTATCTTCATTACCCTTTGCCTCTTTAATAGTGGCTTTTTCAAGAGATTCTTTCAATGTTCCAAGTGGTTTCCCTTCTAATTGTAAAATACGTTCCGCTAATTCATCTAAATTTTCTGCTGCTTCATTATATAATTCTTCAAATTTTTCATGTAAGGTGAAAAAATGTGGACCTTTCACAAACCAATGGAAATTATGTAGTTTTGTATATAATACCGTCCAGTTAGCTACTTGTTGATTCAAACTGTCTACTAATTTATTTGTATCTGCCATTGTTATCCCTCCTGTTATTCCTTACCCTAGTTAAGATTCCTTTAAACATATGCTATCTTTCCCAATTCGAGTTGAATTATGCTAAAATAAAGTACACTGTTTACACGAAGGAAGCGAAGGTACATTGAAGTATATTTTTTTAATGATGATTCGAATATATCAAAAAGTAATTTCACCATTGAAGCCTCCTACTTGCCGCTTCTATCCTACTTGTTCGCAGTATGGCAAAGTGGCTATAACAAGATTTGGAGCCTTACGTGGCGGATGGCTAACGATAAAAAGAATAGGTAAATGTCACCCTTTCCATCCGGGTGGGTTTGATCCTGTTCCAGAAAGTGATAATAAAAAATAGCTTACTAGTTGATTTTTTAGTTAAAATCCAGTAAGCTATTTTTTGGGTTTTAAATCGGAATCATTCCTATTATGCAATTGGAGGATTTATATGACGAAAATAAAATTATTTTTTTCCATCGCGATGATATTTGCTTTACTCGTCGGATGTAGTGATACAGGTAAGAAAGAAGATGGACAGATTAATGTCTATACTACAGTGTTCCCAATTCAATATTTTACAGAGCAAATTGGCGGAGAATTCGTAGATGTAACATCTGTTTATCCTCCTGGTACAGATGAACACACTTATGATCCATCACAAAAGGATATGATGGCTATTGCCGATTCTGATTTGTTTTTATATATTGGCTACGGACTAGAAGCTTTTGCAAAAAAAGCAGAGAAAACATTAAAAAATGAGGATGTAACTTTTATAGCAATTGGAGAAAAAATAGATCTGCATTCTAGCCATGATGAAGAGGTTGAACACTCGGAAGAAGATCATGATGAACATGAAGGCCATCATCATGGTGATATTGATCCCCATGTTTGGTTAGATCCAATTTATGCGAAGCAATTAGCTCATGAAATTTTTGATGCTTTATCGAAGGAAGCTCCGGAACATGCGGAACAGTTTCAAACGAACTTGGACGAATTAACAAAACAATTAGATCAATTACATCAAGATTTTAAAAGTGTGGTCGAAAACGCTAAACGAAAGAAATTTCTAGTTGCCCATGCAGCCTATGGATATTGGGAATCACGTTTTGACTTAGAACAAATTTCAATAGCAGGAATCTCATCCACGGAAGAACCTTCACAGCGAAAGCTAACGAATATTGTAGATACGATTAAAACTGAAGATATTCCATATATTCTTTTTGAGCAAAATATAAATTCGAAACTGGCAGAAATCGTGCAGGCAGAAACAAACATAGATAAACTTTATATTCATAATTTAGCAGTATTAACGGAGAAAGAGATCGCAAATGAAGAAACATATTTTACATTAATGGAGAAAAATATAGAAGTATTAGAAAAAGCATTAAATTAACAGGGAAGAGTGACTACCTCTTCCCTGCTTTATATTCCTCATGTAATATAGTCACTTGATTAATTCTCTTTTTATTAATAGAAAATCCTAAGCCTGGACTTTTTGGTGTAGCGATCTCACCATTATGTACCTCAATCATTGGGTCAATAATATCTTCATGCCAATAATGATTGGAAGAGGATAAATCCCCTGGGAGTGTAAAGCCTGGTAACGAAGCTAAAGCGATATTATGAGCACGAGAAATTCCAAATTCTATCATACCACCACACCATACATCGATGTTATTAGCTACACATATATCATGAATTTTCTTCGCATTCGTAAGTCCCCCTACACGACCTACTTTAATATTCATTACCTTACAGCTTCCTAGTTGAATTGCGCTGTAAGCATCATGGTAATTTGTAATACTCTCATCGAGACATATCGGTGTATTCATTTGCTTTTGCAAAACTGCATGATCCACAATATCATTTACTGCAAGAGGCTGTTCAATCATCAACAAATCAAAGTCATCAAGTGCCTTTAATTTGTCGATATCGTTTAATGTATAAGCGGAATTTGCATCTGCCATCAATGATATATGTGGAAATCTACTTCTAATTCCTTGGATAAACTGGTAATCATTTTTGGGGTTAATTTTTACTTTAATCCGTTTATAGCCTTGTGAGCTTAATTGTTCTGTTTGCTTCAAGGCATCCTCCAGATTATTTGTTGCAACAACGGCGCCTGCTAGTACAGATGTTCTTACACCACCAATATACTCTGCAAGGGGGATATTTTCTCGTTTTGCAAACACATCCCATATTGCAGTCTCCATACCTGCTTTCGCCATCTCATTTTTTCTAATAGATTGAAAGAGAGCTGTAACATCTTCTGGTTGTTTAATCGGGTTTTTAAAAATAATCGGTATTAAATAATCTTTCAGCATATGTAGTGCCGTCTTAATAGTCTCCTCTGTGTACCATGGGGAGGAGAAAGCAACACACTCTCCATAGCCACATAAACCATCCTCATCCATCACTTCTATGACAATAGCCTGCCTAGTAGATACAGTTCCTAAATGAGTAATGAATGGTTTTTTTAATGGCATTTCAATAACCGTTAGATTCACTTGTTTTATGTGTATCATGAAATATCACCATCTACTAGTAATTGTGGTAACTTTCGTCTTTGTAATTTATTTGCACCGTTGCGTGGCAATTCTTCTACTTGTATAATCTTCTTTGGTACTTTGTAAGACGCTAATCTTTCTTGACAGAATTGAATAAGTTCTGATGAAGTTACTTGTTTATCCGCTACAATAAAGGCATATGGAACTTGTCCCCATTCACTATCCTCTATTCCAGTAACTCCAGCTTCCAATACCCCATCGTATTCCATCAATGTGGCTTCAATTTCAGCGGGATATATATTTTCACCGCCAGAAATAATTAAATCAGAACGACGATCTAACACATATAAGAAACCTTCATCATCTATGTATCCTACATCACCTGAAGAAAACCATCCATGTTGAAATGCTTTTTCATTAACATCAGGAAGATTAAAATATCCTTGGGTTACATTAGGACCTTTTAACATTATTTCCCCTGCCTCGAAAGGTGCAGCAATTTCACCATTATTCATAATCTTAATTTGGGCAGGAAATAATGGTTTACCTGCAGAACCTAACTTTTCCATACTATCCTCTGGTGCGAGTGTGACAATTTGCGAGCATGATTCCGTCATTCCATATGTTTGGAAAACAGGTATCCCTTTTTCCTTACATTTTTGTAATATCGGGTATGGAGCAGGTCCACCACCTAACAACATACAACGGAAATTTTCATGATATACGTTGTCTCCAAGTTCATTTAGCATGCGACTAAGCATATTGGAGACAGAAGACATGATAGTGATATTACCTGAAATTAGCATGTTATTTGCTATAACTGGATTAAATTTCTCCATTAGATAAACTGGAATACCATAGATGACACTTCTCATTAAAATGGAAAAACCACTTATATGGTAAAGAGGAAGCGAACATAACCAAGCATCATTTGAGTGTAATCCAAGATTTAAAGAAGACCCGATTGCACTCCACCAGTGATTACCATATGTTTGAATGACACCCTTTGGTTTACCAGTTGTCCCAGATGTATACATAATCGAACAAACATCATGTAATATAAAATTCTCTCTAATCTGAAAGGTTGTAGATTTCATTCCTAGTATATCTTCACTTGTATAAAAAGGAATATTTGTAAAGCGATGAAGTTCTTCAGCCGTTTGTCTAAAATCACAATCATATAAAAGAATTGTTGCTTTACTGTCTTTCACTTGATAATGTAATTCAGCAACGGTTAATCGATTATTTAAAAAAACAATTTCTATTCCTAGTTGTTGTAAAGCATGAAGGACCCAAACTGTATCTGGATGATTCTTCATGAGAACAGCAACTTTTGTATCAGTACTAGTAATAATGGAATGAAGTCGTGAAGAATAATCATTTACAATTTCCAACATATCATGGAATGTCCAAGTTTGTTCGTTAAATACAAGCCCTATTCGTTGAGGCGTTAAGAAAGCTCTTTGTTGGAGCCAATTTGGTATTAATTCAACCACTTATAAACACTCCTAACGGAAATAAATGCCTGATGTGAAGTCCACCAGGCATTTCTCAGTTTCATATATGCATCCATGTAAATCAAGGGAAACGAGGGAATTGCCCAAAATCAGGTTTACGTTTCTCTTTAAATGAATCTCTACCTTCTTTTGCCTCATCGGTCGTGTAGTAAAGAAGCGTAGCATCTCCTGCAAGTTGTTGTAGACCTGCAAGACCGTCCGTATCCGCATTAAATGCTGCTTTAAGGAAACGAAGAGCTGTTGGGCTCTTTTCTAGCATTTCTTCACACCACTTAACTGTTTCTTCTTCTAATTGCTCAAGTGGTACTACTGTGTTTACTAAGCCCATATCAAGTGCTTCTTGTGCATTGTACTGACGGCATAAGAACCAAATTTCTTTTGCTTTCTTATGTCCGACAATACGTGCTAAATATCCAGCACCGTAACCGGCATCAAAACTACCTACTTTAGGTCCAGTTTGTCCAAAAATTGCATTATCAGCAGCAATCGTTAAATCACATACAACGTGAAGTACATGTCCACCACCAATTGCATATCCAGCCACCATTGCTACGACAGGCTTTGGTATAACACGAATTAAACGTTGTAAATCTAGTACATTCAAGCGTGGTATGTTATCGTCTCCCACATAACCACCATGACCTCGTACTTTTTGATCTCCTCCAGAACAGAATGCTTTCCCGCCTGCTCCTGTTAAAATGATCGCACCAATTGATTCATCATCACGAGCATAAGCAAATGCATCAATCATTTCACTAACTGTTCTTGGTGTAAATGCGTTATGTACTTCTGGGCGATTAATTGTGATCTTTGCGATTCCATTATACGTTTCATATAAGATATCTTCATATTCTCTTTCAGATCTCCATTGAATGGCCATTATTAACCCTCCTTTTTTATATTTAACAAAAAGTTCTTTACTATTGTATCAAACTTTCCCGGATCCTCCACGTGAATTGCATGTCCTAGACCAGAAAATTCGACTAAATTTGCATGCGGAATCAATTCTTTCATCCGTTGAGCAAGCACACAATATTTCTCATCTAATTCCCCACACATTAATAGTACAGGCATAGTAAGCTGATCAAGTTTATCCCACCATGAAGGTTGTACCCCTGTACCCATTCCCCTCAAACTATTCAAAAGACCAGTTGGATTATTCTTTAATCGTTGATTCCGTATTCTATTACGGATTTCTATTGATAATAATTGTTGGGATTCGAATAAAGGAATACGTTCCCAGTAATCAACAAACTTCTCAATACCCTCGTCATGTATCATCTTACATAACTTTTCATCCTGTATAATTCTATTTTTTCTCTCTACTTTTGTTTCTAACCCCGGAGAGCTACTCTCCAATAGAAGGGAGCGAACACGATTTGGATGTTTCATTGCAAAACTTAACGCAAGCCTCCCACCCATAGAATAACCTAAAATATGGGCTTGTTTGATGGATAACTGATCTAAAATTGTTGCAATATCTTCAGCAACATTATTCATACTGTATCTTTTACTATCAAGTGGTGATTCTGTTTTACCATGACCTATAATATCTATAGTTATTTTTTGGAAAGCTCCACCTAGATGAATATTATCCCATGTAGAACTATCGCCTGTAAAACCGTGTAATAAGACTATTGGCTCACCTTCACCAGATACTTGATAAAAATAATCAATACCATTAATTTTTTGTAACATTATTGTACATCCTGTAAAAAAGATTGTATTTCCCGGGAAACTAGGTCCCATAAAGCCTTATGAGCACGATGATTTTTATCGCGATTTGTCGGAACTTCAATCACGTTCAAACCTTCATGACTCAAAGCTTCCTGTATTGCAATTGCATACCCTTGCCAATCCAGGACTTTCGTATAGTGTCCATGATACATCTTCACTGCATGCTCATAATTTAATCCAGTAGGTGTCCCAAATAAAACTTCAAAATGCTTTTCCTCTGCTGACTGAGGCAAGTAAGAGAATATGCCACCACCATCATTATTTAACACAATTATGGTGATATTTAATTTGTGGAGCTTTGCAAGTAATAATCCATTTAAATCATGAAAAAATGATAAATCTCCTATTACTAGAAACATTGGTCTCTTATAAATAGAAGCACCTAAAGCAGTAGATACAACTCCGTCTATTCCATTGGCACCTCTATTTGCCATGATGCATATATCTTTTTCATTCTTATGAAAAAACGTATCAAAATCTCTAATTGGCATACTATTCCCTACAAAAACAGTACTTTGCATAGGAAGCAAATTAATTAATTCATATACAGCCTTGCCTTCCTCTAGCTCCGATTCTAATTTCATTTGTGATGAAATAATATCTTTCGTACGATTATCTAACTCCATCCACATATCTTGCCACTTTGATTCTTTCGGCGAAGGTAGCAAATTTGTAATTTGATCACAAAAACTAACTTCATTACTATAAATCATCATAGTACTTGTGTTTTGAGGATCTCGCCATCCCTCACCACTGTCGATAATATATTGGGGAATATTATCATATTTCTTTATATATAACGAAAGGGGTTTGGATACTGGAGAACCGCCAAAGCGGATAATTAACTCTGGTTTTAGTTGCTCCATTTCTAGTGTAGCCTTTAGAATTGCATCATAACTATCAATGACGAAGTTCTCTACTTGCTGGCTACTTCTTACTTGAGATAGTGGGTCAGCTAAAATTGGGAATCCCAACTTTTTAGCTAAATTCTGCACAGCTTGCGGAAATCCTTGTTCATCGATTTGACCGCAAATGATTATTCCCTTTTCTACCTTTTGCCACGCATCGACGATTTTTTTCGCAGACTTATTAGATATTTGTAAACTTCCGGCTTCAACCATACGTGAAGTTGGTTCTTCCTGAAACGGGTAAGGTTCCAGTTGGGGGATTAAAGGTTCTCGTAATGGAAAATTAAGATGAACCGGCCCCTTCATTAAGCTAGTCGCCTCTTTTACTGCTCTAATTGCAGCAGTTTTAGCATATTTAACGGCTGATACACTTTCCTCTGGTAACGCCATCTCGGAAAACCATCTTACATGGTTTCCATATAGGTGCAGTTGGTCGATTGCTTGTGGTGCACCTACATCCCTTAATTCATGGGGGCGATCAGCAGTTAAAACAATTAATGGGACTCTTGATAAATTTGCCTCCACAACGGCAGGAAAAAAGTTCGCTGCTGCTGTTCCAGATGTACATAGCAACACGACTGGTTTGTTCGAAGATTTCGCAAGTCCAAGTGCGAAAAATGCTGCTGAACGTTCATCAATATTAATATACGTTTGCAACTCACGATGCTCAGCGAATAAAAGTGCTAAAGGAGTTGACCTAGACCCTGGGCTAATGACAACATCCTTTACCCCAGATTGTACTAAACCTGTAATAAAAGCTACTAAATACTGTGTAAGTGCTTCTATATGCTGTTTCATTATAGTTTTCCCCCAATTGCTTTTAACATTGGTCTAAATTTTATTCTTGTTTCTATTAATTCATCATTTGATTTTGAATCGGAAACTAATCCACAGCCGGCATATAAATAAGATTCTTTTCCTTTCAGTAATCCGGATCTTATTCCAACAATAAACTCACCATTACCTAAATAATCAGTCCAGCCAATTGGACTTGCATAGAAGCCACGATCCATATTTTCGTTCTCTCGAATTAATTCCATAGCCGGTTTTGTTGGAACTCCACCTAAAGCTGGAGTTGGATGTAATTCCTGTACCATATCTAGTATAGAACTATTTCTCCATGTTTTCCCAACTACTGGTGTATATAAATGCTGTACATCTGGTGTTTTCATTAATATCGGCTGTTCCGGGATAGTAAGTTGATGACAAAATTGTCTTAATGCATCTTCTATCATCGACACAACGAGTTCATGCTCAAATAAATTCTTTGGATCATGTAACAAAGCTTCACCAAGTCGCTTATCTTCATCTAGATTAGTACTTCTGCCGATAGAACCTGCCAAGCATGTTGATAAAATATGATCATTTATTTTTTTTACTAATCTTTCAGGTGATGCACCAATAAAACAGCTTTCTCCATTTTCAATTGAAAAAACAAAGCTAGATGGCTGTTGATGGAGTAACTGTTGTAATACATAGGTAGAGGAAATATTGTTTTCAAACTCAACCTTCATTTTTCTAGCTAATACAACCTTTTGCTGCTCTGAAGAATTAATCATTTGTACAATTCTTTCAACAGCTTGTACCCATTCATGTACCGCTAGCTCCTTACTTGATTTGATAGAAGGAACTTTTTCATATTGCACATAGTTTTTAGCGTTCTGCAATTTATATAGAATGTCATCTGTTTCTTTCATCAATTCTTCATCTGAACAATTATCATGAATATAATTGACCGTTAAATAATAGTCTTTGTCATTGATAACCGTCATCATATATTTTGGTAAATAAAATAAGGAATCACCAAATGGTTCCCATTCGCTTTCTTTTATACTTTCCGAATCAAAGCAAAAACCACCAAATATTAATGGACCTGTTCCTGGTGATTGAGAATTATTTATTATTTTTGCATCATTAATAACTGTGTTCCACTTCTCTTGAATATCTTCATATCTGTTTCCTTCATTAAAGCTTGATATGGATGTTGCAATTCCTAATCCGATAATTTTCATATCATTATCAGAAGTTTTCCAATAAAATCTTTCACCTTTGTAGAGGTTCTCTTCAAATTGGTAAAATGCCTTCGGATCACAAGCATCGATTTTCTTTGTATAGCTATACAGTTTCCAATTATTCCGATACCATAAGTCTTTAGAGTAATTGGTGGATGATAATAATTCTGTCAATATAATCTCTCCTAAAATGCCACGCTTTTATCTCTACATTACTCCTATATTATATATGAATATGTGTGTTTAATGTAGCAATCGTACTTGAGGAAATAAATTCCGACATTTTTTCCGTTTTTTTGCATTGACACATTTACATACATTACCTAAACTTTAAAGGATGGTGTTGTTTTATAATACCTTTATTTATTAAAACTATAGAAATTATTCATTATATTAAGGGAGAGAAATGTAATGAACGTACAAACAAATTCTACTTTGCAAGTAGATAAAGGTTGGCGTATTTGGTGGAATCTAACTCGTCCACATACTTTAACTGCTTCTTTCGTTCCTGTTCTACTTGGAACGGTAATTGCTGCTGATAGTACAAACATTCACATTCCATTATTTATTGCCATGCTATTGGCTAGTTTGTTAATACAAGCTGCAACAAATATGTTCAATGAATATTTTGATTATAAAAGAGGTCTTGATAATGAAAAATCTGTAGGTATTGGTGGAGCTATTGTGAGAAATGGTGTAAAACCAAGTACAGTTTTAAATCTGGGTTTTACTTTTTTCGGGATTGCAATTTTGCTCGGTGCCTATATTTCACTAACATCTAGTTTATGGATAGCTGTTATCGGATTTATTTGCATGCTAGTGGGATATTTTTATACAGGTGGTCCAAAACCAATTGCCTATACACCTTTTGGTGAACTATCTTCCGGGTTTTTTATGGGTGTTGTAATTATACAAATTTCCTATTTCATCCAAACAGGATATATTTCAAGTATAAGCATTCTTATCTCTATCCCAGTCTCGATATTAATAGGATGTATCATGCTTTCAAATAACATACGTGACCTCGACGGAGATAAAAAAAGTGGACGGAAAACAATTGCAATACTACTAGGAAGAAGTTATGCAATTGCTCTATTAGCAATTTTGTTTATAATTTCCTACATTTGGATTATTGCGTTAGTTATTTTTACAGATATTTCACCGTGGTTATTAGTTGCATGTGTAAGTGCTCCAATGCCAATTAAAGCAGTAAGAGGCTTTATTGGAAAATCGGACCCTCTACAAATGATGCCTGCAATGGTAGCGACAGCTAAAACAAATACAATATTTGGATTCCTTATGTCTGTTGGAATTATGATTGGATATTATTTATAAATACTTTCTTGAAAAAACAACTCATGTTATCAAAACATGAGTTGTTTTTGTATGTATACCAAAATTTAATATAAAGGTTTTACATATAACAATTTAGGTAATGTAAATACTACTTATGATTGAATTGAAAAGGATGTGTCTGCATGATATCTGATCAACAATTATCGCAATTAAAAAAAGAGTTATATGAACAAAAAAAACAACTTACAATCACTGATGATGATGAGAGTTTTCAAAATAGAAGTGCACGTGAGAATATAGGTGAATTATCATTATATGACAATCATCCAGCAGATGTAGGTACCGCATTTTATGAAAGAGAAAAAGATATGGCATTATCAATTCATGCTCAAGATGAATTAGGTAAAGTGGAACATGCATTAGAGGCAATAGAGAAAGGCTCATATGGCCAATGTGAAGTATGCGGGACAGATATCCCTTTTGAACGCTTAGAAGCTGTACCTGCCACAACATTTTGCAAAGAACACTCTCCTGACCAACGTATTCCTGGAGACCGGCCAGTAGAAGAAGAAATAATTATTCCAGCTACAGATAATTCATTTACAGCTCGGCATGATAGTCCAAACGAACATTATGATGATAGTTTTGAAGAGGTTGCACGCTTCGGCACATCTGAAACACCTTCTGATTTTGTAGGTGACCACGATGATTATAATGAATTATATCAAGACGAAAGTAAAGATGGAACACAAGAAGAGTATGAAACATTTAGTGTTACTGATATAAGTGGAAAATATAGGAGTACGATACAATCTGACGAACAAGTGGAATACAAGGAAATGTTAGATGAAGCAGGAATGGACTCTCCTATTGGTGATATACCTTATCATGAAAAAGATAGTTATGTAAACGATAAGGAAGATGAGGATAAATAAATTCAGATAAAAAAAGAAAGCTTTCATAATTGAAAGCTTTCTTTTTAATGATGACCCCTACGGGATTCGAACCCGTGTTACCGCCGTGAAAGGGCGGTGTCTTAACCGCTTGACCAAGGGGCCTTTTTCTAAAATTAAATATGGCGGAGAAGGAGGGATTTGAACCCTCGCGCCGCTTACGCGACCTACACCCTTAGCAGGGGCGCCTCTTCAGCCTCTTGAGTACTTCCCCATTTAAATAGAAACTCCGCAGGTAGGATTCGAACCTACGACCGATCGGTTAACAGCCGATAGCTCTACCACTGAGCTACTGCGGAATGGTGGGCCTAAGTGGACTCGAACCACCGACCTCACGCTTATCAGGCGTGCGCTCTAACCAGCTGAGCTATAGGCCCTTTAAAATGTAATTGGAGCGGGTGAAGGGAATCGAACCCTCATCATCAGCTTGGAAGGCTGAGGTTTTACCACTAAACTACACCCGCACTATATAATTTTATATGGGGCGACTAATGGGAATCGAACCCATGATGCCGGAGCCACAATCCGGTGCGTTAACCACTTCGCCATAGCCGCCATTATTAGCTCTGCATCGTATTTAATTTAATGGTGGCTCAGGACGGAATCGAACCGCCGACACAAGGATTTTCAGTCCTTTGCTCTACCGACTGAGCTACTGAGCCAACATATGTAAAAAATAATGGCGGTCCGGACGGGACTCGAACCCGCGACCTCCTGCGTGACAGGCAGGCATTCTAACCAACTGAACTACCGGACCAAATTGCGGGGGCAGGATTTGAACCTGCGACCTTCGGGTTATGAGCCCGACGAGCTACCGGACTGCTCCACCCCGCGACGATAAAATATATTAATATGGAGGAGGTAGAGGGATTCGAACCCCCGCGGGATTTGACTCCCCTGTCGGTTTTCAAGACCGATCCCTTCAGCCAGACTTGGGTATACCTCCGAATGAATATATGGTGGACCTTGTAGGACTCGAACCTACGACCGGACGGTTATGAGCCGTCTGCTCTAACCAGCTGAGCTAAAGGTCCTTTTTATATGGTAGCGGCGGAGGGGATCGAACCCACGACCTCACGGGTATGAACCGTACGCTCTAGCCAGCTGAGCTACGCCGCCCCTATAAGAAGATTAAAATAATATTGGTGGAGCCTAGCGGGATCGAACCGCTGACCTCCTGCGTGCAAGGCAGGCGCTCTCCCAGCTGAGCTAAGGCCCCAATATGATTGAAAATGGTCGGGAAGACAGGATTCGAACCTGCGACCCCTTGGTCCCAAACCAAGTGCTCTACCAAGCTGAGCTACTTCCCGGTTAATAAACTGATAGATTTATATGGCGCGCCCGAAAGGAGTCGAACCCATAACCTTCTGATCCGTAGTCAGACGCTCTATCCAATTGAGCTACGGGCGCTATTCTTAATGCCGAGGACCGGAATCGAACCGGTACGGTAGTCACCTACCGCAGGATTTTAAGTCCTGTGCGTCTGCCAGTTCCGCCACCCCGGCATATTTTGGAGCGGAAGACGGGATTCGAACCCGCGACCCCCACCTTGGCAAGGTGGTGTTCTACCACTGAACTACTTCCGCGTATTAAAGTGCGGGTGAAGGGAGTCGAACCCCCACGCCTTACGGCACTAGATCCTAAGTCTAGCGTGTCTGCCAGTTCCACCACACCCGCAAAATGGTGAGCCATGAAGGATTCGAACCTTCGACCCTCTGATTAAAAGTCAGATGCTCTACCGACTGAGCTAATGGCTCGTCCAAATGGTGCCGGCCAGAGGACTTGAACCCCCAACCTACTGATTACAAGTCAGTTGCTCTACCAATTGAGCTAGGCCGGCATATGGTGGAGGATGACGGGATCGAACCGCCGACCCTCTGCTTGTAAGGCAGATGCTCTCCCAGCTGAGCTAATCCTCCATGTGCGTAATTAATATATCGATATATTAATTTGAGACAAATTATAACGACATACTTTATTATAATATTTTTTTTGAATTTGTAAAGAGAAATTTTTCATTCTCTCAAAACCAGATAATATAGAGAAGATATAAACCTTGAAACAATCTATTTGATTAAGTCCTCGATCGATTAGTATCCGTCAGCTCCATGTGTCGCCACACTTCCACACCGGACC
>NZ_JBHSMC010000017.1:0-601 GCF_042655485.1 Lederbergia graminis | reverse complement strand
TCACACCCGTTCCCATCCCGAACACGGAAGTTAAGCTCTTCAGCGCCGATGGTAGTGAGGGTTCGCCCTTGTGAGAGTAGGACGTTGCCAGGCAAATGAAAGTCACATTCTAAGGAAGGTGGCTTTTTTTGTTTTGTAAAAAGGAATAAAGAAAAACAGTCATATAATAAAGAATGAATTAATGGGAGAATTGAGTTAAAGTATTTATTCAGAGGGAATAGTGCCCAAAAATAAGAAAAACTGTAGAAGAGGTCACTATTACAGCGGAATAGCGCCCAAGAATAAGAAAAACTGTAGAAGAGGTCACTATTACGGCGGAATAGCGCCCAAGAATAAGAAAATCTATTAAAGAGGTCACTATTACGGCGGAATAGCGCCCAAGAATAAGAAAAGCTGTAGAAGAGGTCACTATTACGGCGGAATAGTGCCCAAAAATAAGAAAAACTGTAGAAGAGGTCACTATTATAGCGGAATAGTGCCCAAAAATAAGAAAAACTGAGTCAAGTCCATAATATTGTGTAAAAGTTATTACAACATTTTCAACCAACTTTATATAGTAAAATGGACGGCCACAGCGTAGCTGCTTGCCATTGACTTCAGC
>NZ_JBHSMC010000016.1:0-219016 GCF_042655485.1 Lederbergia graminis | reverse complement strand
CCAGCGTTCGTCCTGAGCCAGGATCAAACTCTCATTGAAGTTTGTAGCTCAAAATTGCTGGTCTTACTTAATTATTGTTAACGCTTCGTTTCGTTCAGTTTTCAAGGAACAAATCACTTTGTCGCTCAATGGCGACTTTTCTATATTAACAAAGTTATTATGCTTTGTCAACAAAATATTATTTTTTATTTGTTTGTGCTCTCAAGCACATGTACTAATGTAACACCAATCAGTATGGGATGCAAGGGGTATTTTGAAATTAATTTAAGTCGCGCAATTCTATTATATGCAACAACAATAAAACAAACTAATAGATAACATTTTCAATATATATATCCCTATGATTAATCAAATCCAGTATTTCACCAGTATCATTTATTTTAACCATTGGTCTTGTCGGTAATTCCGGTTTTACAAAAATAATTTTCCCAATATCACCATTTGAAAGAGACACACTAGTCCCTAATGGGAGATTTGTAATAGCTGTGACGAGAATATTTAATACTGAAACATCTAATTTTCCAAACTGATCTTCTTCCATACTTTGTAATACTTTAAAAGGTGATTGTGCTTTTTTATACGGACGCTCAGATGTCATCGCATGATAAATATCAGCTATTGCAATAATTTGTGAGTATTTGTGTACCCTATCCCCTTTTTCTGCAAGTGGATAGCCTGTTCCATCAATTCTTTCATGATGTTGAAGAATCGCAAGTTTCATTTCTGGTTTTAAAAGAGTAATATTTTTTACCATTTGATAGCTATGAATAGGATGCTTTTTTATTTCAGCCCATGACTGGCTAGTTAAACTTTTATCAAAAGAAAGAAGGTTTGGTGGTAGTTTTGCCATCCCACAATCGGCGAGACAACCAGCTAATGCTATTTGAAAGCAATTCCCCTTATTAAGACCTAGTTCCTTTGCTATGTATCCTGTTATTAACCCTATAGCAACCGTATGGTAATAATGATATTCCTCTTTATTTGCATATTGATGAATAGATCTAATCCAACTTTTACTTTTCTGAGAAGCTTCAAATGCCGGACTTAAAATCTCTCTTATCTTCGAGATATTAACTTTCCCACCAGATTGCCAGGTAGTAAATTCATGTTTATATTGCTCAACCGCAAAACGATACTCTTCCACAAATCCTTTCTTAGTAGTTTGTATTGTTTTTTCCCTTTTTGTAACTGGAGCAACTTTCTCATCAATTATAGCTTTCTCACCTGTTACTAACTGCTTTTTTATTTCAATTTCCTTAATAAGAAATGCTCGTAAAATTTCTAACTCTTTCTCTGTAATGACTGTATTCTTTGGAATAATAGGATAACTTGTTTTACCCATCACATCTTTTGTTACGACTGAACCTATTTGTAAAGTTTCTATATTCACTTTCACGTTAATTCCCTCCAAATACAATCATCATATAAACAAAAGGCGCCTTGCCGGCGCCTTTTGCTCTTTACTCTTCCGGATTCTCATCCTTATTCATATCTTCTTCTATAACATTTTCTACTTCTATATCAGTAGACTCTTCGGAATTGTTTTCTTCCTCGGATTCATT
This sequence comes from Lederbergia graminis, assembly GCF_042655485.1. Lineage (NCBI taxonomy): Bacteria > Bacillati > Bacillota > Bacilli > Caryophanales > Bacillaceae > Lederbergia > Lederbergia graminis. The sequence continues at coordinate 217,454 of NZ_JBHSMC010000016.1, read as the reverse complement.
CTCATTATCAGTTTCTTCAGTATCAATTTCTTCTTTTTCAACTTTAGCCACTGTTGAGACATATGCTTCTTCTCCAAGTGTCATTAACTTGACCCCTTGAGTATTTCTACCAATAACAGAAATGTCGTTAACGTCCATACGAATCAAGATACCGCCTACTGTAATAAGCATAATATCTTCATCGCCTTTTACAGTTTCAACAGCCACTACAGTACCTGTTTTATCCGTAATCTTACATGTTATTAATCCCTTACCACCACGTGATTGAATGCGGTATTCAGCAGCTGGTGTTCGTTTTCCATAACCATTCTTCGTTACGACGAGAACATCATTGTCTTCTTCAAGGATTTCCATGCCGACTACTTCATCGTCACCTGAAAGCGTGATTCCTTTAACACCAGTTGCAGTACGCCCCATGGATCTAACATCATTTTCATTAAATCTGATTAATAGACCATTTTTCGTACCAACCACTATATCCTTATTGCCATCTGTTAATTGCACTGAAATCAGCTCATCATTATCACGTAAACCAAGTGCAATTAATCCATTATTTCTAATATGAGCAAATGCAGATACTGGTGTTCGTTTTACAATCCCTTGTTTTGTCGCAAAGAATAGATACCAATCTTCTAAATATTCCTCTACGCAAATTACGGTATTTACCCATTCGTCTTTTTCTATTCCTAGTAAATTAATGATTGGTAATCCCTTAGCCGTTCTGCTAAACTCTGGGATTTCATACCCTTTTGCTTTATATACTTTACCTTTATTCGTAAAGAACAAGATTGTATCGTGCGTAGAAGAGGTAATTAAATGTTGAACAAAATCATCATCATTTGTTCCCATTCCTTGCACACCGCGTCCTCCACGTTTTTGGCTACGGTAAGTGGAAATTGGCAATCGTTTAATATAACCATTATGAGTTAAGGTTACAACGATATTTTCTCTTGGGATTAGGTCTTCATCCTCAATTTGTTCAATCCCACCAGAAACAATTTCAGTCCTTCTTCCATCGTCGAAGCGCTCTTTAATTTCTAGTAATTCTTCACGAATAATTTCTAATACTTTTTCTTCATCGGCTAAAATCGCCTTTAATTCTCCAATTAATTGGAGAAGATTTTGATATTCTTCTTCAATCTTTTCTCTTTCTAAACCAGTTAAACGTTGAAGACGCATATCTAGAATTGCTTGTGCTTGTTTTTCTGATAATGAGAATTGCTCCATTAAGCCATTCTTAGCTATTTCTGTCGTTTCTGATCCTCTAATCAATGCAATGATTGCATCAATATGATCTAAAGCAATTCTTAATCCTTCTAGAATATGTGCACGAGCTTCTGCTTTACGTAATTCAAACTCTGTTCTTCTTCTAATAATTTCTTTTTGATGTTCAAGGTAATAGTAGAGGCATTGCTTTAAGTTTAATACTTTAGGTTGTCCATCCACTAATGCAAGCATATTTATACCAAAGTTCGTTTGCATTGCTGTCAACTTAAATAAATTGTTTAAAATTACATTCGCATTAGCATCTCTACGGACCTCAATAACAATTCGCATTCCGTTACGGTCTGACTCATCACGCAAATCTGTAATGCCGTCAATTTTCTTTTCTCTAACAAGCTCAGCAATACGTTCAATTAACTTCGCCTTAACAACTTGATATGGGAGCTCATGAACGAGAATCGTTTCTCTTCCATTCGCTTTTGTTTCAATTTCTACTTTTGCTCTTAATGTAATAGAACCGCGACCTGTTTCATATGCTCTTCTAATTCCGCTCCTACCAATAATAATTCCTGCAGTAGGGAAATCTGGCCCTGGGATATGCTCCATTAGTTCTTGGATCGTAATATCCGGCTCATGACTTAGAGCAAGTAAACCATTGATAACTTCACCTAATTGATGTGGTGGGATATTTGTTGCCATCCCAACCGCAATTCCAGAGGAACCGTTAACTAGTAAGTTCGGGAAACGCGCAGGTAATACAACTGGTTCTTTTTCAGAGCCATCATAGTTGTCTTTATAATCGATTGTATCTTTATTTAAGTCACGTACTAACTCCATAGAGATTTTTGACATTCTTGCTTCTGTATAACGCATTGCCGCAGCAGAGTCACCATCTACAGATCCGAAGTTTCCATGACCATCTACAAGCATATTACGATAGCTAAAATCTTGTGCCATCCTTACCATTGTCTCATAAACCGCTGAGTCACCATGTGGATGGTACTTACCAATAACTTCCCCAACAATACGTGCAGATTTTTTATATGCTTTATCACTTGTCATTCCTAAATCATTCATCGCATATAAAATACGTCTGTGAACTGGTTTTAAACCATCACGTACGTCAGGCAATGCACGTGCAACAATTACACTCATTGCATAGTCTAGAAATGATGTACGCATTTCATGACTTAAATTAATTTCTTTAACATTAGAACTTGGTATTTCAGCCATACCGTTTGGGAACCTCCCTCATAAGAAAGCAATAGGCGTTCGTCTATCAGCAACTAGCAATACGATAATTTAACAAAAAACAATCTATGTCATTCATAAATTAACTTATAAAACTAATGCTGATAGCGCCTAAAGCTAAACATATATAATTTCAATTTTAAGCTATAAACCCTATTTTAAAGTCAAAAGTCTCTAAACTTAAATGTCCAAATTCTTTACATATATTGCATTTTCTTCAATAAATAGTCTGCGAGGCTCTACCTTTTCTCCCATCAACATATCGAAAGTTTGGTCTGCTTCAATTGCATCTTCCAAACTAACTTGAAGCAAGGTGCGAGTTTCTGGATTCATTGTCGTATCCCAAAGCTGTTCCGGATTCATTTCTCCTAAACCTTTATAACGTTGAATACCTGGTTTTGGAACCTGTGGTAACTGTGCTAAACGTTCTTCTAGTTCTTTGTCTGAGTATACGTAATGATCTTTTTTCCCTTGACTGATTTTATAAAGTGGCGGTTGTGCAATATATACATATCCAGCCTCAATTAACGGTCTCATGTATCGATAGAAGAATGTTAATAGTAAAGTTCTAATATGAGCTCCATCGACATCCGCATCTGTCATGGTAACAATTTTGTGATATCTAGCTTTAGATATATCAAACTCTTCACCGATACCTGTACCAAGAGCTGTAATAATTGTTCTAATTTCGTTATTGGATAATATTTTGTCTAATCGAGCTTTCTCGACATTAATAATTTTTCCACGTAAAGGCAAAATAGCTTGGAAATGTCTATCTCTTCCTTGTTTTGCCGAACCACCTGCGGAATCACCCTCAACAATGAATAATTCACTAATTTGTGGATCTCGAGAAGAACAATCTGCTAATTTCCCAGGCAAACTTGAAACTTCTAGTGCACTTTTTCTTCTCGTTAATTCTCTCGCCTTTTTTGCTGCAAGTCTTGCTCTAGCAGCCATTAAACCTTTATCCACAATTTTCTTAGCTAATACAGGATTCTCCAAGAAAATCTTCTCCAAATGCTCTGAGAATAAGGAATCCGTAATGGTACGAGCTTCTGAATTTCCAAGCTTTGTTTTCGTTTGTCCTTCAAACTGTGGATCAGGATGTTTTACAGATACAATAGCTGTCATACCTTCTCGAACATCTTCACCAGATAAATTACTGTCATTGTCTTTGAATATATTACTTTTTCGAGCGTAATCATTTATCACACGAGTTAAAGCAGTCTTAAATCCTGACTCATGTGTACCACCTTCATACGTATTTATGTTGTTAGCAAATGAGTAGAGATTACTTGCAAATCCGTCATTGTACTGCATTGCAATTTCAACATAAATACCTTCTTTTTCTCCTTCAATATAAATCGGTTCATCATGAATAACTTCTTTTGATTTATTTAAATGTTCAACGTAAGACTTAATTCCGCCTTCGTAATAGTATTCATTTCTTCTATTTTCCACTCGTTTATCTTCAATGATTAGCTTTATTCCTCTATTTAAAAAGGCTAATTCTCTAGTACGAGATGCTAATGTATCATAGTCATACTCGATCGTTTCAGTGAAGATTTCTGGATCAGGTTTAAAATGAATGGTTGTTCCAGTACGATCTGTTTCTCCAATTACTTTCAAGTCAAAACTAGGTACTCCACGTTCGTACTTTTGATAATGAATTTGGCCATTCAAATGAACATAAACTTCTAGCTCAGTGGAAAGGGCATTAACAACCGAAGCACCTACTCCGTGTAATCCACCTGATACTTTGTATCCACCACCACCGAATTTACCTCCGGCATGAAGAACTGTTAAAATAACCTCGACTGCAGGTCTCCCCATTTTTTCTTGAATACCAACTGGAATCCCACGTCCATTATCTGTTACTGTAATGCTATTATCCTCTTCAATTGTTAGTATAATTTCATCACAATATCCAGCTAATGCTTCATCAATACTATTATCAACAATTTCCCAAACAAGATGGTGTAGCCCTTTTGAGCTAGTGGATCCAATATACATACCTGGGCGTTTTCTTACAGCTTCCAACCCTTCGAGTACCTGTATCTGATGTTCATCATAAACTTCTTCTTGTAAACCCTTTTGATCCATTGTCATGAAACTCACCTGCTCTTTCAAATTATACATCGCTCTGTTATTCTGCAGTTTCAAGGCTAACTGTGAAGGAATAACAAGCTAATAAAACACCTTATATATAAAAGCTAGTCTATTTTGACTGCTTGATATTGTTAGAGAACGGCTTAAGACCCGCATATCGCGGGCTCCATATATGTCGTTAATCTATAAAATAAATAGCTCTTCATCAGCTAATTTTGTTAATCTTTTTTTAATAGTTCCAGAAGCAATGGGAGATAGGTAAATATGAGACTCCGTTATTACTAAAGATTTGTAATCTGCACCATGCGATAAATCCTCAATTACATCCGCTTTTTTCTGTAAATGTAATTGAATATCTTCAGATGAGTCTACCGTTTCTTTCTCAATAATAGTGATAATATCACTTGCCCAAATCATTACATCTTCCCCAATATGGACATACATCCTATCACCTCAATTCCCTTTCTCCATGAAACCATTACGAACATGAAATGTGTTTGCTTCTTTAAGAGTCTGATGATCAATCCCATCCACTGATGTTGTTGTAACAAAGGTTTGAATCTTCCCCTTAATCGTATTTAACAAATGTGATTGGCGGTAATCATCAAGTTCAGAAAGGACATCATCAAGTAATAATATTGGATATTCATTAATCTCTGAATGTATTAAATCTATCTCAGCAAGTTTAACAGATAGGGCTGTCGTTCGTTGTTGACCTTGAGAGCCAAAAGTTTGTACATCGCGTCCATTCACAAAAAATATAACCTCATCGCGGTGAGGCCCTATCAGACTGACACCACGGTCAATCTCTCGTTGTTGAATTTGGCTAAATTTATTTTCGAATACATCTACCATCTTTGACCAATCTGTGTCTTCCGATACCTCTATAGAAGGCTTATATTTAATACTTAATGTTTCCATTCCTCGTGAAATACCAGAATGTATTGGCTTTGCCCAATTTTCTAGTTTTCGGATAAATTCAAACCGTCGTCTAATTACTTTTATCGCGAGTTCAATATATTGTTCATTCAACACTTCGAGAAAGGTAATATCTTTTTGTTTTTTTATTTGCAATTGCTTTAAATATAAATTCCTTTGTTGGAGTACTTTATGAAATTGACTCATATCATGTAAATAAACAGGGGAAACTTGACCAAGCTCCATATCTATAAAACGTCTTCTTACTTGGGGACTGCCTTTTACAAGGTTAAGATCTTCAGGTGCAAACATAACAACATTCATATTCCCAACATAAGTACTTAACCTTTTTTGTTCAATATGATTAAATTTTGCTTTTTTACCTTTTTTTGACACAGTTAATTCTAATGGAACCGAACTGTGTGCTTTTTGCAGCCTTCCCATTATTTTAGCATATTCTGTATCCCAACGTATTAAATCTTTGTCATTAGATGTCCGGTGTGATTTTGCCATTCCTAATACATATATAGATTCTATCATATTCGTTTTCCCTTGGGCGTTTTCACCTAAAATAACATTTACGTTATTTTCAAAGGAAACCGATAGCTTTTCGTAATTTCTATAATTTTCCAACTGTAATTCTTGCAAATACATGAAGTCAACATCCTTCACCGAACAATAATAAACGTACCTATTCCTTCGATCTCAATTTTATCATGAACTGCGAGTTTACGACCTCTTCTCTGGTCTTGTTCGCCATTAACAAATACATCGTGTTCACTCAAAAACCATTTTGCCATTCCGCCAGATTGAATAACATCAGCTAATTTTAAAAATTGGCCTAGTGTGATCGTATCTGTGTCAATTTGAACTTTAATTTCCACATTCTCACTCTTTCCATGTTTAGTTACTATCTATATTTTACTAAACATTAGAAGCTTTTACAAAGAAATGTAAGAAGAAATGCGAAAGCGACAAATGAATACGGAATCATTACTTACTGTGGTTAAAATAACTAGTAAAACTTGAACCAAAATACTTATATAAAAGTAAAAAGCCGAACTAACTTGAAGTAATTCAAGAAATAGTTGGCTTTTACTTTGTTTTTATCATTTAGTTCTAGTTTTCTAACTTAAAATGTTCTTACTGGAAGAATTAATTGTAATATCGATTCATCATTTACCGAACGAATAATAAAAGGTCTCATCGCTCCTGTAAAGCTAATCACAATGTCACCATCTTCTAAAGCTTTTAGAGCATCCATCATGTATTTTGCACTGAAGGAGATTTTTAACTCTTCACCTGTTATAGATTCACATTGAACTTGTTCTACTACATTTCCAATTTCAGGCGTGGTAGATGATATTTCAACAGAATTTCCTTCTAAAGTTGCAAGTTTTACTACATTATTCCTTTCACCACGTGCTAGTAATGAGGCACGATCGATAGAGTGAAGGAAATCTTTCACATGCAATGTAATATCTGTTTTACTTTCTTGAGGAATTAATCTGGATGTATCAGGATAATTTCCTTCTAATAATCTAGAGAAAAACAATAAATGTTTAGATTTAAATAAGATTTGATTCTCTGTAATAACTATTTCAACTAAGTCATTTGAATCATCTAAAATCTTACTTAATTCCAGTAAGCTCTTACCTGGAATTACAGCTTGGACATTTTCAGAATCATCTAAAGTGATAGGAACAGATCTCCTTGCTAAGCGGTGACTATCTGTACCTGTACAAACAAGTAGCCCATTTTCAATTTGCCAGTTTACACCTGTCAAGATGGGGCGTGTTTCTGAGGTGGACACTGCAAAAACGGTTTGTCTTATTAACGATTTAAGTAAATCTGTAGCAATTGTAAAAGTTTTATCTTCTGCAATTTGTGGTAGATGTGGATATTCATCAGGATCCAATCCATTTAAATTAAATTCTGCTTTTCCAGATTTAATAATTGTTTGACGATGATTCACAACTTCAAATTCAACTGTATCCATTGGTAGCTTTTTAACAATTTCACCAAAGAATTTTGCATTTAATACGATTCCACCAGTTTCTTTAATTTCTACTAGTTCATCTCCAGCTTCCTCTTTTGGAATAAAAGATTCTATTGAAATATCAGAATCGCTTCCTGTAAAAGTTAATCCTTCTTCAGATGCAACAATTTTAATCCCTGTTAATATTGGAATAGTAGTTCTTGATGATACTGCCTTCATTACATCTTGAACACTATCAACTAGGTGATTTCGTTGAATGATGAATTTCATGCTCCGTTTCCTCCGTACATTTAATTTATTTTGCATGCATATTTATATTTTTTTAAAATAAAATTCGTAGTAATAGTAATAGGGCCTGTGAATATGTGGATAAGTCTGTGTATGAATGATTTTTACTAAATATCCACATGTGGACATGCTGTGCATATGGATGTTCCGGTTATGCACAATATCCCCATTATTGATTTTTTAATGAATTACGAATTTCATCTATTTTAGATTGTAACTCGCTATCAGTTTCTATTAGGTTTGAAATTTTTTCATGTGCGTGAATAACGGTAGTATGGTCGCGCCCACCAAACTCTTCCCCTATTTTTGGTAACGAGAAGTCAGTCATTTCTCTTGATAAATACATGGCAATTTGTCGTGGGAATGCGATTGATTTAGTTCTTTTCTTCGCTTTAAAGTCTTCTAATTTCACATTAAATTCAGCACCAACAGCTTTTTGAATATCCAAGATAGTAACCACTTTTGGTTTTGAACTTGGAATAATGCTTTTAAGTGCTTCTGCAGCTAAATCAGCATTGATATCTTTATTGATGAGTGATGAATAAGCGACAACTCTAATAAGTGCGCCTTCCAATTCTCGAATATTCGTATCAATTTGATTTGCGATATAAAGCATTACTTCATTTGGGATATCTAACCCATCCGCTTTTGCTTTTTTTCGTAGAATTGCAATTCTTGTTTCTAAATCTGGAGGTGTAATATCTGTTATTAGTCCCCATTCAAATCGTGATCTTAAACGATCTTCCAAGGTTGGAATTTCTTTTGGAGGACGATCACTTGCAATTACAATTTGCTTACTTTCTTCATGAAGTGTATTAAAAGTATGGAAAAATTCCTCTTGAGTCGATTCTTTTCCTGCTAGGAATTGAATATCATCAATAAGTAAGATATCGACATTTCGATACTTATTTCTAAAATCTACAGCTTTATTATCTCGTATGGAATTGATGAATTCATTTGTAAATTTCTCTGAGGATAAATAGACTACCTTTGCAGTGGGATTATGTTCCAAAACATAATGACCGATCGCGTGCATTAAGTGTGTTTTTCCCATACCTACTCCTCCATAAATAAATAGAGGATTATATGCGTTAGCCGGTGCTTCTGCTACAGCTAGTGATGCAGCATGGGCAAAACGATTCCCTGCTCCAATAACGAAAGTATCAAACGTATATTTTGGATTTAGTATGCTTTGGTAGGACTCACCATGTGTGTCTTTCTCCGCTTTCTTTACAGGAGGTAAATCTGTAAGTTCTTCTTCCTGTTCAGGTGGAACAATAAATTTCACATCCAGTTGCTCACCAATTATTTCGTATAGAAGCCCAGAAATTAATTGGGTATATTGGCCTTCTAACCAATCACGCGCAAACTCATTAGGCGCGGTTATTATCATCGTATCTTTCTTAAGAGCATGTGCTTTTGTATTTTTCAGCCATGTATCAAAACTAGGCTTACTGACCTTTTTTTCAACTTTACTCAGGACTCGCTCCCAAAGATCAGCTATATTTTCCAAACCCTTACCTCCCTTGCAATTTCCATAACCGGTCTAGCTGTTATATAACTGTTTTACACAAAATAAAGGATAATTAATAATTATACATATCTATGAATGTGGAAAAATATATAATAAGGTAGAAAAACAGATTTCGACAATATCCACTAATTGTGGACAAGTTTATTCAAGGGTACTGGATAAACTATCCACAAGATATCCACAATTTGTGGATAAGAGTATTTTGTGGACAAAGTATTCAGAGTGAAAACACAATAATCATAACAAATAATACTAAGGTTCGCAATGGATAATCTAAATTATCCACAATACTAATATACTGGGTATTAAAATTACCCACAAGAGATTAATTTGTGAAAAAACTGTCGATATGTGTTGTGGATAGTTTTTATTATAAAAAAATTATCCACAAGCTTATATTTTTAGTGGAAAGCACTGCTGTTCTGGAAGATTTTTTTGTCATTACATTCTGTTCAAAAAAATGAAGAACTATCTAATATGTATAATCTGATTTTCTACTGTCGAATGAGGGGGTTGACATTGATATGTCGTATCTTTATAATTACCTAGTATGTCTGTAAGTGAAATTTTGTTTTACCCTCGGGGAGGTGTCATACATGAAAAGAACATTTCAACCAAATAAACGTAAAAGAAGCAAAGTACACGGTTTCCGTGCGCGTATGAGCTCAAAAAATGGCCGTAGAGTATTGGCTGCACGTCGTCGCAAAGGAAGAAAAGTGTTATCAGCGTAGACCACTGAAACGTCTCAGTGGTCTTTTTTTCTATGGAGTGATAGATGCGAGCGGATTGTAACATCGAAAAAACCGATTATTTGTAGGTGAAAGTATGAAAAAAACGTTTAGAATCAAAAAAAGTAATGATTTCCAAGCCGTTTTTAGAAGAGGTAAATCGGTAGCTAACAGACAATTTGTTCTATATACGTTAAAAAAAGAGGAGCAACGTCATTTTCGGATTGGGTTATCTGTCAGTAAAAAGATTGGAAACGCAGTCAAACGCAACCAAATTAAACGCTATATTCGACAAGTTTTCCAAGAGCTTTCTGATCAAGTTGATCCTACGAAAGATTATGTAATTATAGCAAGAAAACCAGTTTCTGAAATGGATTATCATTCTGTGAAGAAAAGTTTAGAACATGTATTAAAGCTGAGTAAAAATATAGATATGAAAAAAAGATAAAAATATCATGTTTTAATATAAAAGTATTAGTGAAAAATGGTAAAATAGCGAAAGAGTGTACATATCGTGATTTTTGAGAAAGCAGGGAGGATAACTGGCTTGAAAAAGAGAATATTATTAATATCAGCAATTCTCGGACTTGTACTGATAATGGCAGGGTGTGCAACGCCTGATAACCCTAATTATATTACATCAGAAACTACTGGGTTTTGGAGTAAATATATTGTATGGCCTTTATCATGGTTAATGACAGAAGTAGCTAACTTATTTGGAGGAAGTTACGGTATATCCATTATTATTGTAACATTACTTCTTCGTCTAGCAATTTTGCCGTTAATGATAAAGCAAACTAAAAATTCAAAAGCAATGCAGGCAATACAACCTGAAATTCAAAAGTTAAGAGAGAAATATAGTTCAAAAGATGCTAAAACACAACAACAACTACAGCAAGAAACAATGCAATTATTCCAGAAATATAATGTAAATCCGCTAGCTGGGTGTTTTCCGTTATTAATTCAAATGCCTATATTAATTGGATTTTATCAAGCAATTATAAGAACGGAAGGAATTGCAACTGGTGGAGAATTCCTATGGTTTGATCTTGGTGCACCAGATCCACTATATCTGTTACCAGTAATCGCTGGATTAACAACTTTCTTACAACAAAAAATTATGATGTCTGGGCAACCAAATGCAAATCCACAAATGCAAATGTTACTTTATATTATGCCAGTCATGATTTTAATCTTTGCAATCAACTTCCCAGCAGCACTAGCTTTATACTGGGTTGTAGGAAATATATTTATGATTATCCAAACATATTTTATTAAAGGTCCAAATGAAGCAAAGGTACAAGCAAAAGATGGAGGAGCGGGGGGAGCTAAAAAGTGAGAGAAATCACTGCTACAGGACAAAATGTCGAAGAAGCAGTAGAATCCGCACTTGCTCAACTAAAAGCAACGAGAGAACGCGTAGACATAAGTATTGTAGATGAGGGGAAACGGGGACTGCTTGGTCTGTTTGGTTCAAGGCCTGCTATTGTAAAAGTAACTCTTAAGCCTGATGCAATTGAATCAGCAAAGAATTTTTTACAAACAGTTCTTGAGAATATGGAAATAGATGCGGACATTAAAGTAGTAAAAGAAGATGATCGTAATGTAGTTTTCCATATTACTGGCGAAAAAATGGGACTTTTGATTGGGAAAAGGGGACAAACGATTAATTCGCTGCAATATTTAACACAACTTGCAGCAAATCGTCATTCTCAACATTATGTAACCATTATATTAAATCCAGAAGATTACCGTGAACGTCGGAAAGAAACTTTAATTCAATTAGCTGGACGACTTGCATCTAAAGCACATCATTTAAAAAAGCCTGTATCGTTAGAACCGATGCCGAATTATGAGAGAAAAATAATTCACACAGCTTTAGCAGAGAACCGTCATGTTCGAACGGTATCTGAAGGGGAAGAACCAAATCGATATGTAGTTATAAAACCAAAAAGAGAGAACCTTTTATCATAATGATGAAAGGTTCTTCTTTTTTAGGAAACTTAACATAAGTATAGGGACAGGGACTCACTGAGAAATGATAATATTCGAATAAATTAATGTACCACTGCAATAGTTATAGTGATAAAATAAATGAATATAACAAATGATGGAAGTGAAGATATGGGGATTTTTGCATTAAAGAAAAATAAACAGAATAATAATATGTTCATTTATATAACAGCGACTATATTACTATGGCTAAAATTATGTATCATTTATACTTTTGTATTTAAAGTATCCGTACAATCTTTTGGACAAGGGATTGTATTACTGGTAACTACATTTGGATCGATTGCTTGTATTCTTGGGATAGGATTTTTATTTAAAAAGTCTCCTGCTAGAACAAGGGCTATTTTTATTATTCATTTTATTCTCACCGGGATACTTTACGGGAATATTTTATATTATCGATTTTATATTGACTATGTAACAGTCCCTGTTTTATTTCAGTTTCAGAACGTCGGTGGACTTAGTCAGAGTACACTAGAACTGATTAAGTATTACGATATTTTTATGTTTGTGGATACAATTATCCTACTATTAATTATTATTAGAAAGCTTTCACCAAATGTATCTTTTGATTTCTTAAAGAAATATAAAGGGAGGATTGCTTTAGGATTAGCAGTTATTCCACTTCTACTTAGTATTATGATCAATACTGGCTTTTGGAATAAAGCGTACGATAAGGAATTAATAGTAAAGTCGTTAGGTCTCTATTACTATCATGCTTTTGATATATATCAGAATTCCATGGCGTCTGTGTCTGGAGTATTAGCGGATGGTAAAGAGTTAGATGAAATTGAGCAATATGTTCATGAAAAACGTGGAAATAGTAACCTTTCAGATTTACATGGAGTCGCGGAAGGGAAAAATGTTATTCTTATTTTTTTGGAGTCGACACAAGCCTTTGTAATGGACAGATCCTTTGATGGCCATGAAGTTACACCATTTTTAAACGAATTAAAGGAAGATAGTTTATACTTTCCAAATTTCTACCATCAAACAGCACAAGGAAAAACTTCCGATGCAGAGTTCATAATCGATAATAGCCTTTATCCATTAACTGGTGGTTCCGTATTTGTGCGGAAACCGGATAATGATTTTATTGCAACACCACATCTTTTAGATGATTACCATTATTTTTCAGCTTCTTTTCATGGGAATTATCCGCAATTTTGGAACCGAACCAATATGTATGACTCATTAGGGTATGATTATTTCTTTTCAAAAGAAGATTACAATGTTACGGAAGAAAACTCTATTAATTACGGATTGAAAGATATACCATTTTTTGAACAATCATTACCACATTTACAATCATTACCTGAACCGTTTTATGCAAAAATGTTAACTTTAACGAATCACTTCCCGTTTTTATTAGAGCCGGAGGACCAATTTATTCCTGAATTAAAAACGGAAGAGGGAGTAGTAAATCGCTACTTTACTACAGTCCGCTACGAAGATGAAGCGATAAAGCGATTCTTTGATAAAATAAAAGGTTCAGAGTTATATAATAATAGTATTTTTGTACTAGTAGGCGATCATTATGGAATATCAAACAATTATGATACTGCTTTAAGTGAAGCGTTGAATCGGGAATTTAGTGTAATAGATCAAATTGAGCTACAAAAGGTACCATTGATCATTCATGTCCCAGGAGAAGAAGGGAAAGTGATTGAATCAGTAGGTGGTCAAGTTGATTTAAGAGCGACTATATTAGATTTACTTGGAATAGAAGATAATACATTATCTTTCGGAATTAGTTTATTATCTGATTACGATGACCGTTTAGTTATTTTTAGAGATGGAACATTTTCTACAAACAAATATATTTATATTGAAGATGCTTGTTATAGTAAAGAAACGGCAAAAAAAGTAAAGAGAAACTATTGCTCTCCATATTTCAATCAAGTACAAACAGAATTAACTTATTCGGATCAAATTATATATGGAGATCTTTATAGATTTATAGAAGACTAAAGCTTTTAAGCTGAAGTCTTCTTTTTTTTTTGTAATAAAATCCAGATAGTGTTCTTACATCGTCGAGATATTGTTATTCACATGTGGATAAGTTAAAATAGTACTAATGGTTTTTTGGGATTGTGGATAAAAAAATTTCCAATTTAAAAAATCACTTTTGTGGATAACGAAATTTTGATATTCTATTATTTTGGAGATAATGATAATCTCTCAATAAAATATAATAAGTAAATTTATATATAGAAGATGGAAAAGAAGAGAGGTGATAATAATGGAATTTGATACAATAGCAGCAATTTCTACACCAATGGGGGAAGGAGCAATTGCCATTGTACGCTTAAGTGGTGATGAGGCAATTGCTATTGCTGATAAAATATTTAAAAGTCCTAATAATAAAAGTTTACTTGAAGTACCAACACACACAATTCATTATGGGCATATAGTAGATCCGAAATCAAAAGAGGTTGCTGAGGAAGTAATGATTAGTGTGATGAAGGGACCTCGAACTTTTACTAGAGAAGATGTAGTGGAAATCAACTGCCATGGTGGCCTTGTTTCTGTTAATCGTGTGTTGCAACTCGTATTAAATGGAGGAGCAAGACTTGCTGAACCTGGTGAATTTACGAAACGAGCATTTTTAAATGGGCGTATTGATTTGTCACAAGCAGAAGCTGTAATGGATTTAATTCGTGCAAAGACAGATCGCGCAATGAATGTAGCATTAGGTCAAATGGAAGGACGTTTGTCTAAACTAATTGCGACATTACGACAAGAAATTTTAGAAACAGTTGCCCATATAGAGGTAAATATCGATTATCCAGAATATGATGATGTCGAAGAAATGACACATCGAATTTTGGTGGAAAAAGCCACTTATATAAAAGGGGAACTAGAGCGGCTCTTGCAAACATCACAGCAAGGAAAAATTTTACGTGAAGGCTTGTCAACTGTTATTATCGGTAGACCGAACGTAGGAAAGTCTTCATTATTAAATAGTCTTGTCCAAGAAAACAAAGCGATTGTGACAGATATACCTGGTACAACACGTGACGTTATTGAGGAGTATGTAAATGTTCGTGGTGTTCCATTAAGGCTAGTTGATACAGCTGGTATTCGTGAAACAGAAGATATTGTGGAAAGAATCGGAGTAGAACGATCCAGAGAAGTATTAAAGAAGGCTGACTTAATCTTGCTAGTATTAAATTCTGCTGAGGAATTTACCGAAGAAGATAAGCAATTATTTGCTGCTACTAGTGGAATGGACGTTATCGTCATTGCCAATAAAACAGATTTACCACAAAAGATAGATTTAGATGAAGTACGTGATTTCGCAAGTAATAGAACAATCGTAACGACATCTTTACTTGAGGAAAAAGGGATAGATGACCTGGAACAAGCAATTGCAGATATGTTCTTCCAAGGTCAAATTGAAGCTGGTGATATGACTTACGTATCAAATAGCCGTCATATTGCACTTCTTCATCAAGCATTACAAGCGATTGAAGATGTATTAAATGGAATTGATTTCGGTACACCGATTGATATTATTCAAATTGATTTAACAAGAACATGGGAATTACTCGGAGAAATTATTGGCGATACTGTAGAAGAAAGCCTAATAAATCAGTTATTCTCACAATTCTGCTTAGGGAAATAGTTTTTAGTTATTAACTTATTGTTAAGTTAAAACTTTATTTCTATTTCCTATTATGTACGGTTGATTGAGCGGATGTACACGAGACTCCTGCGGGAACAGCACGAGCCAAAGATCCACTTGGCAAAGCGGTTTTCTTTGCCAAGTTAGCTGAGGCCGTGCCCGCGGAAAGCGAGTGTACAGGAGCGAAAATCAACAACAGAGTTTAACAGAGCTAATTTTTAAAAATCAAGGAGGTTTAACCATATGCAAACTTATGAAGCAGGCCAATATGATGTCATTGTAGTTGGTGCAGGCCATGCTGGAAGTGAAGCCGGTCTTTCAGCAGCGAGAATGGGTGCTAAAACACTCATGCTAACGTTAAACCTGGATATGGTAGCATTTATGCCATGCAACCCATCTATTGGAGGTCCCGCTAAAGGTGTAGTCGTACGGGAAATTGACGCACTCGGCGGTGAAATGGCTCGAAATATAGATAAAACATATATACAAATGCGCATGTTGAATACTGGGAAAGGTCCAGCTGTTCAAGCATTACGTGCCCAAGCGGATAAATTCCAATATCAACATGAAATGAAGAAAACACTTGAAAACCAACCTAATCTTACATTACTTCAAGGAATGGTAGAACAACTAATCATTGAGGATGAAGTATGTAAAGGGGTTGTTACAAAGACAGGTGCT
The DNA here is from genome assembly GCF_042655485.1 of Lederbergia graminis. Lineage (NCBI taxonomy): Bacteria > Bacillati > Bacillota > Bacilli > Caryophanales > Bacillaceae > Lederbergia > Lederbergia graminis. Next base: position 201,081 of record NZ_JBHSMC010000016.1, on the reverse strand, counting down.
ATCTACCGTGGGAAAACAGTTATCATTACAACTGGTACTTTCCTTCGCGGAGAGATTATTTTAGGTGAATTGAAGTATTCAAGCGGTCCTAATAATCAACAACCATCTATTAAGCTTTCAGAACATCTAGAAGAGCTTGGATTCGAATTAGTTCGATTTAAAACAGGTACACCACCACGTATTAATGGAAATACAATTGATTATAGTAAAACAGAGATTCAACCTGGCGATGAAGAACCTCGCGCATTTAGTTATGAAACAACGAAATATATTACGGATCAATTACCATGTTGGTTAACATATACGAACTTAGAAACTCATCAACTAATTGACGAAAACTTGCATCGTGCACCAATGTTTTCAGGAATGGTAAAAGGAACAGGTGCGCGTTACTGTCCTTCTATTGAAGATAAAGTTGTTCGTTTTAACGATAAGCCAAGGCATCAAATCTTCTTAGAACCAGAAGGGCGAAATACAGATGAAGTGTATGTACAAGGTCTATCTACTAGTTTACCAGAAGAAGTACAACATCAAATTATCGCTACTGTACCTGGTCTAGAAAATGCAAAAATGATGCGTCCTGGCTACGCAATTGAGTATGATGCCATTGTTCCAACACAATTATGGCCAACTCTAGAATCGAAAAAAATTAAAAATTTGTATACAGCAGGTCAAATTAATGGGACTTCTGGATATGAAGAAGCAGCTGCACAAGGGATTATTGCTGGAATTAACGCTGCTCGCAATGTTCTTGGTAAAGAAGAGGTTATTTTAAGTAGATCAGATGGTTATATTGGTGTATTAATTGATGACTTAGTAACAAAAGGGACAAATGAACCATATCGCTTGTTAACTTCAAGAGCAGAATATCGTTTATTACTACGTCATGATAATGCAGATCTTAGGTTAACAGAAATTGGCCGTGAAATAGGTCTAATATCTGATGAACGCTATGAAAAATATACGAAGAAGAAGAATGCTATAACAAAAGAAATTGAACGACTACGTACTACAACATTAAAACCTAACGAAAAAACGCAAGCGATGATTGAGCAAGCTGGTGGAAGTCTCTTAAAAGATGGCATTAAAGCAGCGGATCTATTGAAACGTCCAGAAATGTCTTATAAACAAATTAGTGAGTTAACACCTCCTGAAGAAGAGTTACCACAAGATGTAGTAGAACAAGTAGAAATTCAAATTAAATATGAAGGATATATTGAAAAATCACTTCAACAAGTAGAGAAGCTTAAAAAGCTAGAAAATAAAAAAATTCCTGAAGACATCGATTATGATGCAATTAATGGAATTGCAACAGAAGCTCGACAAAAATTAAACAAAGTACGTCCGTTATCAATTGCCCAGGCATCGCGAATTTCAGGGGTGAATCCTGCAGATATATCCATTTTACTTGTTTATATTGAGCATGGGAAAATAGCGAAGGTTTCTGGAGAAGCGCAATAAGGAATGAATGGTTAATGAAAGTAGATCAATTTACAACGTTATTAGCAGATAAAGGGATAATTTTAGATCAAATCCAACTACAAAAGTTCGAAAAATATTATCAACTTTTAGTAGAATGGAATGAAAAGATGAATCTAACCGCAATAACAGACAAAGAAGAAGTGTATTTAAAGCATTTTTATGATTCTATTTCTGCTGCATTCTATGTGGACATGAACAAGTCCATAACCTTATGTGATATTGGAGCTGGAGCGGGATTCCCAAGCATACCTTTGAAAATTTGTTTTCCGGAGCTAAATATCACAATTGTAGATTCATTAAAGAAGCGTATTACGTTTTTAGAGCATCTTGGAGAAGAATTAGAGTTAGAGAATGCGCAGTTTTTCCATGATCGTGCTGAAACCTTTGCGAAACAATCAAGTTTCCGGGAACAATTTGATATGGTAACTGCTAGAGCTGTGGCTAGAATGTCTGTACTAAGTGAACTCTGCTTACCACTTGTAAAGATTGGTGGTCAATTTGTTGCAATGAAAGCTGCAAATGCAGAGGAAGAATTGAAGGCTGCTGGAAAAGCCATCACCCAATTAGGTGGCAATCTTTCTACAGTATATTCTTTTACATTGCCTTTTGAAGAAAGTGACCGTAATATTATTGTTATAAACAAAGTAAAGAAAACACCTAATAAATATCCAAGAAAACCAGGAACACCAAATAAATTGCCACTTGAATAAATTATTGGTATGTATTTTTTGTGAAAAACCCTGTGATGAGAAGGATATTGGAAATAAAAATAGAATGTTGTAATAAGGGATATTTACTAACAGTAGGGATGTTTTTTTACATTCCTACTTTCAGATAACATTAAGGGAGTTTCTATTAAGGTGGTGTAGAAGGATGAAACATCCTTTCTCTCGTTTTTTTGGTTTAGGAGATAAAGAATTGCCGGTAGATAAAGAAGATATGGCAGATGAGGTTGTCGTTGATAGGGATGAAGTAAGAAAAATTCCTGTAAATCAAATGATACCTAACCGTTTCCAACCAAGAACAATTTTTGATGAAACGAAGATTGAAGAATTGGCAAGAACAATCCATACACATGGTATTATTCAGCCAATTGTTGTAAGAGAACTAGAAGATGGTAAATATGAAATTATTGCTGGTGAACGACGTTTTAGAGCTGTCCAATCGTTAGGTTGGGAAGAAGTCCCAGTCATCGTTAATAATCTAAGTGATACTGAAACTGCTTCTGTTGCATTAATTGAGAATTTACAGAGAGAAGAATTAACGCCAATAGAAGAAGCAATGGCATATGGAAAATTATTAGAGCTTCATAATTTAACACAGGAAGCATTAGCTCAACGATTAGGAAAAGGGCAATCAACTGTTGCAAACAAGCTCCGATTATTAAAGTTGCCAATGGAAATTCAAGAGGGTCTATTACAAAAGAAAATTACAGAACGACATGCACGTGCACTAATTCCTTTAAAAGACCCGGAAAAGCAAATTCAACTGATGAATATGATCATTGAGAAAAACTTAAATGTAAAACAAACAGAAGATCAAGTTGTTAAAATGCTTAGTAAAGGGGAAAAACCTAAAACAAAAAGGCGTGCAATTAGTAAAGACATGCGGATTGCATTTAATACAATTCGTCAGTCATTATCTATGGTTGCTGATAGTGGCATTAAGTTAAAATCTCAAGAAGAAGAATTTGATGATTACTATCAAATCACAATAAAAATCCCAAAGAAAAAGAAATAGAGCAATTATTTTTATAATAGATAACTAGTTACGTAGGAAATGAGAAACTTGTTAAAAAGTTTCTCATTTTTTAATAGAAGGCTCTGTTAAAGTTCATTGTTGTTAACAACTTAGTTGATTGTAGCGGATGTACACGAGACTCCTGCGGGAACAGCACGAGCCGAAGACCCACTTGGCAAAGCGGGTTTTCTTTGCCAAGTTAGCTGAGGTCGTGCCCGCGGAAAGCGAGTGTACAGGAGTGAAAATCAACAACAGAGTTTAACAGAGCTTAATAGAAAAACCGTCTTTAAAAAACTTTTTTTTCTACAAACAGTAATTTAACAAAAATATTTGTTAAAATAGAATACATGATTGCTATTTTTGAAGTTAAAAGGTAGGTGACATCGTTGGGAAAGATTATTTCCATAGCCAACCAAAAAGGGGGCGTCGGGAAAACGACCACCTCGGTCAATCTGGGGGCTTGCTTAGCATATCTTGGAAAGAAAGTACTACTTATTGATATTGATCCCCAAGGGAACGCAACTAGCGGCGCCGGGATTGATAAAGGAGATGTCCATCATTGTATTTACGATATTCTCGTAGATGATATGGATATAAAAAAAGTAATTAAAAAAACAGCCGTTGATAATTTATATGCCGTCCCTGCTACAATTCAATTAGCAGGTGCAGAAATAGAATTAGTACCGACAATATCGAGAGAAGTGCGATTAAAAAGGGCAGTAGATTCTGTTAAAGATGAATATGACTATGTCATCATTGATTGCCCACCATCACTTGGTTTACTTACAATCAACTCACTCACTGCCTCTGATTCCGTTTTAATTCCAGTCCAATGTGAATATTACGCACTAGAAGGTCTTAGTCAATTATTAAACACAGTTCGCTTAGTGCAAAAACATTTAAATCAGGACTTGATGATTGAAGGTGTTTTACTGACTATGCTAGATGCAAGGACAAACCTAGGCATTCAAGTTATTCAAGAGGTAAAAAAATATTTCCAAAATAAAGTTTACCAAACAATAATACCTAGAAATATTCGTCTAAGTGAAGCACCAAGTCATGGGCAACCAATTATACAATATGATCCAAAATCACGTGGTGCAGAAGTATATTTAGATCTTGCAAAGGAAGTGGCTGACAATGGCTAAAGGTCTCGGAAAAGGGATTAATGCTTTATTTGCAACTATGGATATTAGTAATGAAGAAACAGTTCGTGAAATTGACTTAAAAGATATAAAACCAAATCCTTACCAACCGAGAAAAGTTTTTTCTGAAGAAGCGATTAATGAATTAAAGGAATCAATTGAAGAACATGGTGTGTTACAACCTATTATTGTCCGAAAGAATATTAAAGGATATGAAATTGTTGTTGGAGAGCGTAGGTACAGAGCATCTAAGGCAGCAAAATTATCAACTATCCCTGCAGTTGTTAGAGAGTTATCGGATCAGCAAATGATGGAATTAGCTGTTCTGGAGAACTTACAAAGAGAAGATTTAACACCGGTAGAAGAAGCTCTTGCTTATCAAACGCTAATGGACAAGTTGAAATTAACACAAGAGGAATTAGCAAAGCGACTTGGAAAAAGTCGACCTTATATTGCCAACCATGTTAGACTTTTATCGCTTCCAAAGCACATTCAGGATTGGATAACAGAAGGTAAACTTTCAATGGCGCATGGACGAACATTGCTCGGATTAAAGAAAAAGGACAAGGTAGAATCAGTTGCTAATAAGGCGATAGAAGAAAGTTTAAATGTGCGTCAGTTGGAAAAGCTTGTCCAACAAATTAATGAAAATGTTCCACGTGAAACAAAGAAAGGTACTCCTAAAAAAGATTATTTTATCGTTGAAAGAGAAAATACTTTACGTGAAAAGTTTGGTACAACAGTAACGATAAAAAAGACGAAGAAAAAAGGAAAAATTGAAATAGAATTTTTATCAAATGAAGATTTAGAACGGATTTTAGAAATATTAGACCAAACGGATTGATATATTAGAGGTGGATTCATAACTATTGAAGTTATGGATCCACTTCTTTTTTAATCTGCAGATTTGTAATTTAGTTTGTCAGTTAATAAGTGCTTAGTTCTAGCAAGCTCGTATAGCATATCAGCTTTTATGATGGAAGACGAAATCTGTTTAGCCATTTTCATAACAAGATTTAATCGAGTATTTTGCAATACAAAAAACTCCATATAACCACTTACATTTACTATACCGGTGATATGAATATCACCAACTTCAGGTAAATCCTTTTTAACGCCTGCACCAGGTTTAACAGGTCCATTAGCTAATTTAACAAAACCGATGTTCTTGTACCTTCCCAAACATGCATCAATGCCAATAATAAATGGATCGAAATACCTATTGTGAATGTATTCTAACTTTTCGGTTAAATTAACAGCGTGTACAGGATCTTCTAATGTCCCATATATATGAAAGTTATTTAAATTTGCATCCTCTAAAAAGGTTCCGATTAAAGGGCCAAGCGAATCACCAGTAGAGCGGTCTGTACCGATACACACAACCACTAATGGACGATGAACTTCAATAGGGAGTAAGTCAATAATCCCTTTAGATATATTTTCACTACATTGTTGGTCATCATATTTAACTTGCATTTCATAAGTATCACGAAATTGAAATAGTGGATGTGACTTCAATGCATAGGCTCCTTTTCCCTTTAATTTTTAATTGTTAGTGAAACGTCTACGTGGCCTACCTCGTGTAGTCAAGCCTCCTCGTGTTTCCTTTATCTCGTCAGAAAACTTTAAATTTGTACGGCGCTAAACAGTCGCTCTCACTTTTCTTATTACCCATTATACGGTGGGGGGATTCTTTCTATACGTGATAGTTGATAAAAAGTAGCTTCTATCTAGGAAAAGACAAGTAAAATTGATAAAATGTAATCATATGTAAAAGTACTAGGCCATCGGAGGGAAAGAATATGGAAAAAAAGGAGTTTAATCTTTACGACGTGGTCGAGATGAAAAAGCCTCATCCATGTGGAACAAATCAGTGGAAAATAATTCGAATGGGGATGGATATTCGAATTAAATGTGAGGGCTGTGAGCATAGCGTTCTGTTACCGCGCAAGGAATTCACTAGAAAAATTAAAAAAATCCTAATAAAGCATGAGGAATAACCTCATGCTTTCATGCTTAAGAAGTAATTGCGGTTGTCTTTTCCACATAGTCTCTCTATAATTGTGAAAGGAATCATTAAAAACGACTATATAGATGATTTATTGATATAAATTTTCAGTAGAAGAAAGAGGAGTGAATTTCATGGCACTTACAGCAGGAATCGTTGGGTTACCAAACGTAGGAAAATCAACCCTATTTAATGCCATTACAAAAGCTGGGGCAGAAGCTGCAAACTATCCGTTTTGTACAATAGATCCGAATGTTGGAATAGTAGAAGTTCCTGACCATCGATTACAGAAATTAACAGAATTGGTACAACCAAAAAAGACAGTACCGACAGCATTTGAGTTTACAGATATTGCGGGTATCGTTAAGGGAGCAAGTAAAGGGGAAGGATTAGGTAATAAGTTTCTATCCCATATTCGTCAAGTTGATGCAATTTGTCATGTTGTTCGCTGCTTTGCTAGTGAAGATATTACACATGTATCTGGAAAAGTAGATCCAATTGATGATATTGAAACAATTAACTTAGAGCTTATCCTTGCTGATTTAGAATCAATTGAAAAACGGATTGGACGAGTTGAAAAACTTGCCAAACAAAAAGATAAAGAAGCAATGTTTGAATACGAAATACTAGCACAATTAAAAGAAGCGTTTGAAGCAGACAAGCCTGCTCGTTCCATCGAATTTACAGAAGAGCAAATGAAAATCGTTAAAGGCCTACACTTACTCACAAGCAAATCAGTACTGTATGTTGCTAATGTTAGTGAAGATGAGATTGCAGATGCTGATAGTAATGAATATGTCCAAAAAGTTAAAGAGTATGCAGAAAAGGATAATGCAGAAGTAATTGTCGTTTGTGCAAAAATTGAAGAGGAAATTGCAGAGTTAGATGAAGAGGAGAAAGCAATGTTCTTAGAAGAACTAGGTATTGAAGAATCTGGCCTCGATCAATTAATTCGTGCTGCATATAAATTATTAGGATTAGCGACATATTTTACGGCAGGTGTTCAAGAAGTTCGTGCTTGGACATTCAAACTTGGTATGAAAGCTCCTCAATGTGCAGGGATCATTCATACCGACTTTGAAAAGGGCTTTATTCGCGCAGAAACGGTTTCTTATGATGATTTACTTGCTGCTGGATCAATGGTAGCAGCGCGTGAAGCGGGGAAAGTTAGACTAGAAGGAAAAGAATATTTAGTTAAAGACGGAGATGTCATGCATTTTCGCTTTAATGTGTAAGTTGTTAACCAAGTGCTTTCGTAAGTACTTGGTTTTTTTATTTTTGCTCTATAGATAGTTTTCAACTGTTAGTTGAATTCGATAATTTCTACCGATAGTTGATAGTCGTAAATGTATACGCGTGCTACGATAATGTTGACAGGGCGCACTGTACATTTCAAATTGGAGGAGATTCTATGCTCGAAACAAGAAAAATTGGTGCTTACATTTCGAAACTAAGAAAAGATCAAGATATGACACAAATGGAATTAGCTGATCAGTTAAATGTCAGCCATCAAGCAGTGTCAAAATGGGAACGAGGAGAATCACTCCCTGATATTGGAACACTCCCTAAGTTGGCGCAATTATTTGATCAGACTATTGATGATATTATGAATGGTGGGGATTCAAATAATAATCAAAGTTTTAAACATGTAGGTAAAATTGTTGAAAACGTATCGGAGGACCGCACTGTAGAAGTAGCCAACTTGATAAATGTAGGAGAAGTCGATGTGGAGGAACTTGTTGAGGTTGCTCCAATGTTAAAAACAAGCAAGTTAAAAAAAATAACAGAACATATAGAAGTTGACCGTTTAAATACAGATAATCTAATTAGTCTAGCTCCTTTCCTTGATTCAGAAACATTGGATGAACTTGTTACTCATGTATTAGAGGATGAAATACAATGGCAAATTATTATGGAAATTGCACCGTTTTTGAGTGAAAAAACGTGGGATAAATTAATTAAGAACTCAATTGATGGAGTAATTGATGTGAATAATCTTATCGGGCTTGCACCGTTTCTTAGTAAAGAACAGCTTGATAAGTTAGTCCATCATACGGAACAAGGTGGTTTTAGTTGGACCGTAATCGAGTCATTGGCACCATTTCTAAGTAAGGAAACATTGCAATATTTAGTCGATAAATCAATTGATGGGACAATTGATGCGCAGCATCTTATCCAGCTCGCACCATTCCTTGAAAAGGGCCAGTTAGACAAATTAGTTCATCATGCCAAAGAAGGTGGCTTTAGTTGGGATGTAGTCATGTCATTGGCACCGTTTCTTAGTAAAGAAACTCTAGGTGAACTTGTGAATGAAGTAATTGAAGGAAAGTTGAAATTAGATCACGTTGTTAGTCTGGCTCCATTTTTAGAAAAGGAACATGTTAAAAAGTTAATTAATGAAATAGGCATAGAGAACTTTAATTCAGACAGCCTTTCTAGGCTCGCACCATTTATTGATCAAGAAACGCTGAAAAATTTAGTAACAATATATATGAGAACCGGAAAATAATTATTTAATATCTCCTCGAAAAAATATGTAATTAAATGAAATATAATATTTAACATACCATCATTACGCCCGATTTTAGTTTAAATAAGTATGCCTTCTTAAAAAGGTGTTTTATTGATGTATAAATTCCTCCTTTTTTCAGAAACTAGAATGAATAGCTGTAATAGCTATTTTATTCGTACTAAGTTGAAAAGGGAGTGCATACTTTTATGAAAACTTTAAGGCGTATAGCATTAGCCTTAGTGATAATAGGTGCAATTAACTGGGGCTTAATCGGGTTATTCCAATGGGATTTAGTCGGATCAATATTTGGCGGTACAGATTCAGGGCTTGCACGTATTATTTACACTTTAGTGGGAATAAGCGGGATAATTTGTTTAGGTTTATTATTTAACTCTGAAACAGCAGATGTCCCTGCGCGTGAAGGTAACAAAGGATTTAATAATGCGAACTATGCTACTGAATTTGCAGAAGAGCCAGATCTAGATAGGTTATATAATCCATCAAGAGAAGCACTCGATTTTGACGATGAAGAAGATATAGAAGATGAATGGCGTCAATAAAATAAAAACCAGTGAAGTTTTTCTTCACTGGTTTTTATTATGAACCCATTGTCTATAATGATGTTAGTTGCATAAACAGTTACATTATGCTATAATATGTGCTTGTGAGTAATGAAAATTGCTCCTTGCCCTTATTTAATAAGTAAGGGCCGCATAGTCCATAAGGAGGTGAATGAACGATGAGAAAGTACGAAATTATGTACATTATCCGCCCAAACGTTGAAGAGGAAGCGAAACAAACTGTAATTGAGCGTTTCGATAACGTCCTAACTTCACAAGGCGCAGAAATCATCGAGTCAAAAGATTGGGGTAAGCGTCGTCTTGCATATGAGATTGAGGATTTCCGTGACGGTTTCTACCGTTTAATCCAAACAAATGCAACTCCTGATGCTGTTCAGGAATTCGAACGTCTTGCAAAAATCAGTGATGATATTATCCGTCACATTGTTATTAAAGATGAAAAGTAAAAAGTAAACATTAATGTTCCACGTGAAACATTTTATAAAGAAGTAAATCGGGAAGAGGTTGATTCTGATGATGAACCGAGTTGTATTAGTAGGTCGATTAACAAAAGACCCAGATTTGCGCTATACTCCAAACGGAGTGGCAGTAGCAACTTTTACGTTAGCTGTTAACCGTACTTATACGAACCAACAGGGGGAGCGAGAAGCCGATTTCATTAATTGCGTTATCTGGCGCCGCCCGGCAGAAAATGTTGCTAATTTCTTGAAAAAGGGTAGTTTAGCTGGTGTTGATGGTCGTATCCAGACACGCAACTTTGAAGGACAAGATGGAAAACGCGTTTATATTACAGAAGTAGTAGCCGATAGTGTTCAATTCCTTGAACCTAGAAATGCTTCTTCACAAGGCCGCGCGAATGACTTTGGTGGTAATCCGTTTGGCGATGACCAAAGAAGTCAAGGTCAGTCCTATGGGCAAAATCAGAATCAGCGTAATAACCAAAACTTTACTAGAACAAACGAAGATCCATTTTCGAATGATGGACAACCTATTGACATCTCAGACGATGATCTTCCATTTTAATAAAGAAAAGCGGAAGCGCCTGGACGATAAAGGCGTTCGTTTATGAAATAAAATGAAAAGGAGGTTATTTTCATGGCAGGTGGACGCAGAGGCGGTCGTAAACGTCGTAAGGTTTGTTTCTTTACAGCAAACGGAATTACACATATCGACTACAAAGATGTAGATTTATTGAAAAAATTCATCTCTGAACGCGGAAAAATTCTTCCACGTCGTGTTACTGGTACAAGTGCAAAGTATCAACGTAAGTTAACTGTTGCAATTAAACGTGCACGTCAAATGGCACTTCTACCATTCGTAGCAGGAGAATGATGATATATGAGAGGAGTAGTGGGGTTATTCTCACTACTCCTTTTCTTTTTCGCCATATTTTCGAGAGAAATACATAAATGGATAAGTGGAAAAGTTGATTGCTATTAGTATCATCGTTAAAATAGAAAAGGTATAAGTATGTATAAAAGAGGTGAAAAAGTGAAAAATACAAGGATGCTAACAGAGGGAGCGATAATGATTGCTGTCTTTGTAGTGTTATTACTAATTACGTTATATGTACCAATAGTATCAATCATACTGCAATATTTTTTAGTAATACCATTCCTTTTATATAGTGCAAAGTATCCTATCAAAAATTCGCTATTGTTTTTATTAGCAACTGTGCTTGTTTCCTTTATTATTGGGTCATTTGGTGGAATAGCATTTGCTATCATATTTGGAACGTTAGGTTTGATGATGGGTTATGGAATTCGGAAAAAATATAGTAAAGAAATTATTTATGTTTCTTCTAGCTTTGTATTCTTAGCCAGTATCATCGTATTATTTATTGTTTCTGCATCATTTTTTGAACTGAATTTTATCACTGAACTTGGTGCAATTCTCCGTGAGTCAGTTGATCAGTCGCTAAATACATTTACTGCCTTAGGGCAGAGTCCACCAGCAATAGTGGAAGAACAGCTTGATAAAATGATCGAAATGATCGGATTAATGACACCTTTTTTATTCACTGCATTTGCTTTTATTACTGTGATTATTATCATATTGATAACTTTCCCGATAATCAAACGATTAGGAATAGATGTGCCTAAGTTTAAACCTTTTCGTTTATTACAGTTTCCAAAAAGTATTTTGTGGTACTATTTATTAATATTAATCACTACGCTATTTATAAAGACTGAACAAGGTTCTTATTTAAATATGGTACTGTTGAATGGGGATCTTATCCTACAAATTTTACTTGTACTTCAAGGTTTAGCAGTCATTTTTTATTATGCACATTATAAAAAATGGAATATCGCTATACCGATTGTAGCCGTTGTCTTAACTGTTTTCATTCCGCTATTCCTTCCATTTGTTAGCTTATTAGGTATAATTGATATAGGCTTTGATTTGAGGCGGCGCTTAAAACAGTAATAAAGGAGCTGAAGGAATGCCTTCCTATAAAAAGGAACGCAAAATGCGTTATCCATTATATGGTATTATAGCTTTATCAGCTGTACTACTTATTTATATAGGCTTTTACAACATATGGGTAGCTCTTATTAGCACCTTCTTGCTTATAGCCTTAGTTATTGCAGCCTTCTATGTCGACAAGAAAATAGAAGAGAGAACAACTGATTATATTTCTACTCTTTCACATCGGATAAAAAAAGTCGGTGAGGAAGCCCTATTGAATATGCCAATAGGGATTATGTTGTACAATGATGACTTCCATATTGAATGGACCAATACATTCATGCAAACTTGTTTTAATAATGAGAATCTCATTGGTGAATCGATATATAATCTAGAGAAATCGATTATTGATATTCTTGAAAAAGAAGAAGATGGGGCAACTATCCGAATTAACGAAAGAGATTATCGTGTTCATCTAAGGATGGAAGAAAAGTTACTCTACTTTTTTGATGTTACGGAAGAAGTAGAGATTATGAAAAAGTTCGAAGACGGAAAAGCGGTCATTTCCATTATCTATCTAGATAATTATGATGATGCAACATTAGGTATGGATGATCAGGCTAGAAGTGAATTAAATAGTACGGTCACATCGTTATTAAATAAATGGGCACTAGAACATGACATTTTAATTAAGAGAACATCAAGTGATCGTTTTATTACCTTTTATAATCGAAAAATATTACGTAAGTTAGAGTCCTCGAAATTTTCAATTTTAGATACAATACGTGAGGCAACTGCAAAGCAAAATACGCCTATTACATTAAGTCTTGGAGTTGGTACGGGGGATTTACCTTTACCGGAGCTCGGGATTTTAGCGCAATCTAGTTTAGATATTGCTTTAGGACGTGGTGGTGACCAAGTTGCGATTAAATTAGCAAATGGTAAGTTGAAGTTTTACGGTGGTAAGACAAACCCGATTGAAAAGAGAACACGTGTAAGGGCTCGTGTTATATCACATGCGCTGAAAGAGTTAATGCTAGAAAGTGATCAAGTGGTCATAATGGGTCACAAATTTCCTGATATGGATGCTATTGGAGCATCTATCGGCGTAAGTAAAATTGCTGAAAAAAACAATCGGAAAAGTTATATTGTAATAGATCAAACGAATATTGATAAAAGTGTTATGCGGCTTATCGAAGAAATTAAAGCGTATCCTGAATTATATGATAAGATTATCAGCCCCGATAATGTGTTAGATGTTATGACAGAAGGGACACTACTTGTAATTGTAGATACACATAAACCTTCATTTGTCATTGATGATAGATTACTGGATAGAACAGATCGAATTGTTGTTATTGATCATCATAGAAGAAGTGAAGACTTCATCCAAAGTCCGTTATTAGTATACATGGAGCCGTATGCATCATCCACAGCAGAATTAGTAACAGAACTATTGGAGTATCAACCGAAAAATGGTAATTTAAATACAATAGAAGCAACAGCATTATTAGCTGGAATTATCGTAGATACGAAAAGTTTTACACTAAGAACAGGATCGCGAACATTCGATGCAGCTTCCTATTTACGTGTAAGAGGTGCAGATACTGTCTTAGTACAAAAGTTTTTAAAAGAAGATATTGATACTTATATTAAAAGAGCTAAGTTAATTGAAACTGTTGAGTTTTATCAAGATGGAATAGCAATTGCAAGTGGTAATGAAAATGAAATATACCACCCTGTGACGGTTGCACAAGCAGCAGATACACTGCTCTCCATGAATGGAGTTTCTGCATCATTTGTACTATCTAAGCGAAATGGGGATACCATTGGAATTAGTGCACGTTCTCTTGGAGAAGTGAATGTCCAATTAATTATGGAAGCGTTAGGTGGGGGCGGCCACTTATCCAATGCTGCAGTTCAACTAGAAGGAATAAATGTTGTAGAGGCTGAACTTAAGTTAAAACAAGCAATAGATGAATATATAGAAGGGAGACAGGAATCGTGAAAGTAATTTTTCTAAAAGATGTAAAAGGCAAAGGGAAAAAGGGAGAAGTTAAAAATGTTGCAGATGGCTATGCACATAATTTCCTAATTAAACAAGGACTAGCAATCGAAGCAACTCCTGGGAACATGAAATCATTAGATAATCAAAAGAAGAAAGAAGAACAGTTAGCTGCAGAAGAAGTGGCGGAGGCTAAAAAATTAAAAGAACAAATTGAGAAACTAAATGTCGTATTGACCGCTAAATCAGGTGATGGAGGTCGTCTCTTCGGTTCCATTACAAGTAAACAAATCGCAGAAGAACTAAAAAAGTCTCATAAAATTAAGATTGATAAGAGAAAAATCTTACTACCAGATGCTATTCGTTCACTCGGCGTGACAAAAGTAGATCTAAAACTTCACAATGATGTTACTGCAACATTAAATGTTCATGTAAAAGAAGAAAACTAAAATTACCAGCGTATGTTTTTGAAATTCATGATAGAATAGAGTTAAGATAGAAATGTGATACGGGTAGTGCCGGTCACATTTTTTCTATGGAATGATATTTGTCAGCCATGAAACAGTTATAGTAATAGACTTCATAAACTGATAGTTTTGTTGTTTGGCATTATATGGAGGTGGAACAAAATTTGAGTGATTTAATGATTGATAGAACACCGCCACAGAACATTGAGGCGGAACAAGCTGTACTTGGTGCAATTTTTTTGGAACCTTCTTCATTGATGTTAGCATCAGAAATCCTCATGCCGGAGGATTTTTACCGGAGTTCCCACCAAAAAATTTATGATGTCATGCTGCAACTAAGCGAATCTGGTAAGGGAATTGATACAGTTACTGTAGCAGAAGAATTGAAATCAACTAATTTACTCGAAGATATAGGTGGGCTTTCCTATCTGAGTGAACTTGCTGTTTCTGTTCCAACTGCAGCTAACATCGGTTACTATGCTAGAATCGTAGAAGAAAAATCGTTATTACGTAGATTAATTCGAACAGCAACTAGTATAGCAACAGATGGTTATTCTCGTGAAGATGAAGTAGAGCAATTGCTTGATGAAGCAGAAAAGCAAATCATGGAAGTTGCACAGCGTAAAAATGGCGGTGCATTTCATAATATAAAAGATGTATTAGTTCGAACTTATGATAATATTGAACTTCTTCATAATCGTAAAGGGGATGTCACTGGAATTCCGACAGGGTTTACGGAGTTAGATCGGATGACTGCTGGCTTCCAGAGGAATGATTTAATTATAGTAGCTGCACGTCCTTCTGTTGGTAAAACAGCCTTTGCATTAAACATTGCGCAAAATGTTGGTACAAAAACAGGGGAAAATGTAGCTATCTTTAGTCTGGAAATGGGTGCTGAGCAACTTGTCATGCGTATGCTTTGTGCAGAAGGGAATATTAATGCACAAAATTTACGTACGGGCTCTCTAACAGATGAAGACTGGCGCAAGCTCACAATGGCAATGGGAAGTCTATCAAACTCTGGAATCTATATAGATGATACTCCAGGTGTTCGTATTGGTGAAATACGTTCGAAATGTAGAAGATTGAAACAAGAACATGGGCTTGGAATGATAATGATCGATTATTTACAGCTTATTCAAGGGAATGGCCGATCAAACGAAAACCGCCAACAAGAAGTATCGGAAATTTCCCGTTCTTTGAAGGCACTTGCTAGGGAACTAGAAGTTCCGGTAATTGCATTATCACAGCTTTCTCGTGGAGTAGAACAACGTCAAGATAAACGTCCGATGATGTCAGATATTCGTGAATCAGGAAGTATCGAGCAGGACGCGGATATTGTAGCTTTCTTATATCGTGATGATTATTATGATAAAGAATCGGAGAATAAGAATATTATTGAAATTATTATTGCTAAGCAACGTAACGGCCCTGTAGGTACGGTTTCGCTTGCATTTGTGAAGGAATATAATAAATTTGTGAATTTAGAGCGGAGATTTGATGAATCTGCTGTTCCATCCGGAGCTTAGCCTATACTCAACACCTTGTCTATAATGGATGAGGTGTTTATTTTTTTGAACAAAAATGACGGAACAAAAATCTGTTCCGTCATTGATATATAAAGTAATATATGTTATGATTAAGTTGTTTTCGTTTGTTATTATAAATTGTAATCATATGTATCCACTTTAAATTATACACGAAGTGGATATGTATGTCAAGCAATATTTTTTCAAAAGGGAGTGTTGTTGATTGGAAAAGGACTGGATAAAGGAACAAAAACGCGTTGAGATGATTCAAACTGTAATTGATGAAAAAGCAGAACAACTCCAACAGAACATGGGTGGAGTGAAGGCAGGAATCATCGAACTAAGAAAAAACTTCTGGGAAGACGTTACAGTCAACCTGGATGAACCTGACGATGTTATTGAAACCTTTGCGAGTATGAAGCAACAGGCAGAATTATTAGCGGAACGAGAGAGAACACATGGTCAGTCCTTTAAACAATTTAAGCAGCTAGGTAATTTGCGAAAATCCCCTTATTTTGGACGGATAGATTTTCATGAAGATGGTGAACAGTCAGTTGATAAAGTTTATATTGGTATAGCTTCCTTAATGGATACCAATAACGAAGAGTTCCTCATTTATGATTGGCGCGCACCAATCTCTAGCTTGTATTATGATTATTCACCAGGTCCGGCTTCTTATGAAACACCTTCTGGAAAAATAGAAGGAACAATGGAATTAAAACGACAATATATCATAAAAAACGGTCAGTTAATCAGTATGTTTGATACTGGCGTTACAATAGGAGATAGTTTGCTTCAAGAAGTGCTAGGCGGTAATGCCAATACACAAATGAAGAGCATTGTTGCTACAATTCAAAAAGAACAAAATAGTATTATTCGAAATGAACGCAGTAAGTTTTTGATCGTACAAGGTGTTGCTGGTAGCGGGAAAACATCTGCAGCCTTACAAAGGGTTGCTTATTTATTGTACCGGTATAGAGATACACTTTCTTCTGAAAATATTATGTTGTTTTCACCTAATCCACTGTTTAATAGCTATGTTGCTACTGTGCTTCCGGAACTTGGCGAAGATAATATGAAACAAACTACTTATCAGCAATATGTAAAAAACAGGCTAGGAAGGCAGTTTAAAGTGGAGGATCCTTTTACCCAAATGGAATATTCACTCACTGCAATGGATGACTCTTTTTATGAAACAAGGATGAAAGCAATTCAATTTAAAGCAAGTCTCGATTTTAAAAATATCGTTGATCAATATATTTCTTATTTATCAGCACAGGGTCTTGTATTTAAAAATATTAAATTTCGTGATCGATTGTTACTTTCTGCTAAAGAAATATATAAGATATTTTATGATTTGGATTCTTCTATCTCGATTCCAAACCGTATGAAGCTTTTATTTGATGAAATATGGAAGGTGCTAGCAAAGGAAGAGCTAAAAGAAAGAAAAAAAGATTGGGTTTTAGAAGAAGCTGAATTATTGGATAAAGAAGATTATTTAAGGGCTTATCATAGAGCTCAAAAAGTTCAAGAGAGCGAAGACCATTCTTTCGACGATTTTGACAGAGAACAACAGATTTTAGCCAAGGTTATTGTAAGGAAACATTTTAAACGACTAAGGGAAGCTGTGAAGAATTATAAATTTATAAATATGAAGGCAGTGTACCAAAATTTATTTAAGTGGGCAGAACCATTCTCTCGCCCAGAAGAGTGGGATGAAATTGCAGCACTAACTCTAGATTACCTTCAAAAGAACTTCATGCCCTACGAGGATGCTACACCATATTTATATTTGCAAGATCAACTTGAGGGAAGGAAATCAAATACACTTATTCGCCATTTATTTATTGATGAAGCCCAGGATTATTCACCGTTTCAATTTGAATTTTTAATGCAGCTGTTTCCTAATAGTAAGATGACCATCTTAGGAGATATAAACCAAGCGATATATGCACATACGATGAATGCACCAACATTACTTTCCAGTGAATTAGAGAATATGGAAAAAATTGAACTGCTAAAAAGTTATAGATCAACAGCTGAAATAGTCAATTTCACAAAAGGTTTAATAAGTAATGGCCATTTAATTGAACCTTTTAATCGCCCGGGGAATAAACCGGTCCTTACTATTGTAGATAATGAGGAAATACTTCATCAAAGAATAACAGCTTGTGTTCACCAAATGAAAGAGATTGGACACGAAACGATTGCAATCATATGTAAAACATTAAAAGAAAGTCAACATGCATATACCCAATTGCGAGAGAAGCTAGATGTTAAGATTTTCAATAAGGACGCGAATTCCTATGAGAAGGGAGTTATTATCATTCCAGCGTATTTAGCAAAGGGAATTGAATTTGATGCTGTAATAATTTACAATGCCTCTAATAAGCAATATGATAGGGAATTTGAACGAAATCTCTTCTATACAGCATGTACAAGAGCAATGCATGATTTACATTTATTCTCGATTGGAGAGCAAACACAACTTATGCAAGGTATTTCCCAAGAGACCTATAAACACGGAAAGTGATAGGAATTCACGAAATTTGTCGAAAAGTATTGCATTATTGAATAAATATGTGATAATATTGTCTACATTACAAAAGAACCACCTTTTCCTTAAAAAGCGCTGCGATGACGTTGCCTCTCGTGGTGCTTTTTTTATTTCTTCATTTTTTTCCCTCGTTTGCCACTATATTTGTAATATATTTGTAATAAAACTGACTTAATTTGAAATAATAAGGCGATTTGTGTCACATATTGAAAAACGCTTAAAAACTCAGTGTTTGCAAGTGTTTTCAACTTTTACTCCATACATAATTCTACAAAGTCAGACAAGAATTATACAAATATATTACAATATCATGTTTCTCCTCAATTATTACGATTAATGTGTTAAAGTAGTAAACGTAAATAAAATATGAAACTATTTACCTAGATTGCTAGAGAATATTTCATTGGGAGTTTGGGTTTAGGAGGATTTTTAATATGAGTTTGGAGTTAAAACGGCAAAAGAAAAGAAAAAAAGCCGGATTATTTCTTAAAGTAACAACCGCATTACTCCTTTTAACTACGATTCCATTTCCAGCATCAGCAACTACTGATATAAATACAGTTTTCCATGTGTATATAGATGATACGTACGCAGGAGTTATTTCTGATAAAGAGGTCGTAAATAAAGCAGTAATAGAAGTAATCGAAGAAAATCAAGAACAATATGAAGGTTTACATTTACAATTAGGAAATAAAATCACTTACATACCAGAGCAAGTATTCTGGTTAAATGCAAATAATGAAGCTGTCTCTAATAAGATTGAAGAATTAGGTACAGTGAAAGCACTGGTTACTGCTATTACAGCAGACGATGAACAAATTGCATATTTGAAAGATATTAATACAGCAGAAAGTGTTGTAGAAACAATTCAAACACAATATGTACCCAAAGAAGATTTAGAAGCATTTAATGAGCAGCAACAAAGTGCTCAAACAATGATGGCTATGTCTACAGTTACAAAAGAAGAAACAGATAAATCTTTACCTTCAGGTATTCTTAATATCGCAACAAAAGAAGATCTTAAATATGAAGTTGTAGCTGTTGATCCTGATGACGTAATGAGTTCGAAGGATGCAGTTCAACTATTAAAAAAGGGAACGCTTGAAGAAAAGACCCATATTGTAAAAGAAGGCGAAGTATTTGGGAGAATCGCTGCTAAATACGGACTTACAAATCAACAATTAGAAGATATAAATAAAGGTGTAACAGAAGAATCGATTTTACAAATTGGTCAAGAATTAAATGTACTTGTAACTAAACCACTTCTCAATGTATTAGTTGAAAAAGAAGTATATAAAGAAGAAGCCGTTGGTTTCGAAACAGAAGTTGTTGAAAACAGTTCATTACCGAAAGGTGAAACAAGAGTTAAACAACAAGGAAAGAACGGTAAAAGTGGTATCACATATAAAATTGTTGAACAAAACGGTAAAGAAATTAAAAAAGAAGTATTAGATGAAAAAGTAATTTCAAAACCAGTTAAAAAGATTATTGAAAAAGGAACAAAAGTAATTCCATCACGCGGAACAGGGTCATTTACATGGCCAACAAATGGCGGATATATATCAAGTGTACAAGGACAAAGATGGGGTAAGCTCCATAAAGGTATAGATATTGCTCGTCCTAGTAACTACACGATTAAAGCAGCAGATCACGGAATTGTTGTTTTCGCTGGATGGCATGGTGGATATGGTAATAAAATAATTATTGACCATCAAAATGGTTATAGAACCGTTTATGCACACTTACGTTCCATTAGTGTATCTAAAGGTCAAAAAGTAGAAAAGGGATCAAAAATTGGTATTATGGGTAGCACAGGTGATTCTACTGGCACTCATCTCCACTTTGAGATTTATAAAAATGGGGCTCTTAAAAATCCTTTAAGCTACTTTTAGAATGAAAATACAGGTCCAAGGGGGAGATTGAACTCACTTGGACCTGTTTCTTTTGTATGCTAAAATAGGTAAAATAGCTATATTAGAGTGGCGTTATAAATTATTATTCTTATGTATAGATCATTACCAATTTTTATAAAAGATGGTTATTAATCGTAAAGGGGATATAAGCACGATGGATAAAAAGATTCTTGTAGTAGATGATGAAAGACCAATCGCAGATATTCTTCAGTTTAACCTTGAAAAAGAAGGTTTTACTGTACAGTGTGCATACGATGGAGATGAAGCATTGAAGCTAGTGGAAGAAATGCAGCCTGATATGATTCTCCTCGACATTATGCTACCAAATCGAGATGGCATGGAAATTTGCCGTGAAGTTAGAAAAAAATATGAAATGCCTATTATTATGCTAACTGCAAAGGATTCTGAAATAGATAAAGTTTTAGGATTAGAGCTTGGTGCTGATGATTATGTAACGAAACCTTTCAGCACAAGAGAATTGATTGCTCGTGTAAAGGCAAATTTACGCCGTCACTCGCAAGCTTCCCAACAAGCAGAAGCAGATGATAGTAATGAAATTACAGTAGGATCGTTAACCATTCATCCAAATGCATATGTAGTCTCAAAACATGGGGAAACAATTGAACTTACTCATAGAGAGTTTGAATTGTTACATTACTTAGCAAAACATATTGGTCAAGTGATGACGCGTGAGCATTTATTGCAAACTGTGTGGGGCTATGACTACTTTGGTGATGTCCGTACTGTGGATGTTACAGTAAGGAGACTTCGAGAAAAAATTGAGGATAATCCGAGTCACCCAACATGGATCGTAACTCGTAGAGGAGTCGGTTATTATTTACGCACACCTGAACAGGAGTAAACTTCATGGAAAAAGTAAGCTTTTTTCGCTCTGTTCATACAAAATTTGTTGTAATTTACGTCTTACTGATATTAATTGCCATGCAAATTATTGGTGTATATTTTGTTGGCAAGTTAGAAGAACAGTTAATAGAAAACTTCCAAAATAGTATTGAAGGCCGCCTGCCGTTATTAGAGTACAACATACGAGAAGAATTGAATAAAGATAGAACATCAGAAGAAGTACCTTCACTCGAAACAGAGCTTAATACGTTATTGTTTGATTTTGCTGCTACCGATATTTCAGAAGTAATATTTGTAAATAATAGAAGCGTTATTATGGGAACATCCGAAGTAAATAATACGGGAATTGTCGGTCAAAAATTCGCTGAAAGACTGGTAAGAATTGCCCTAAATGGAGACCGAGAAGAAAAAGTAATGCTAGATGAAGACTCTCGAGATCGAATATGGGTACTAGCAGCCCCTATTTATAATAATAGCGAAGTAGTAGGCGTTATTTACCTAGAAGCAAAGATAGAAACCATCTATGAACAGATGGATGAAATTAATAACATTTTTATTACTGGAACCCTTATTGCAATGCTAATTACTGCGATTCTTGGAATTGTACTTGCAAGAATGATTACGAGACCAATATCAGATATGAAGCGGCAAGCAACTGCTATGGCAAAAGGTAACTTTTCTAGGAAGGTAACGATTTACGGAAGAGATGAGATTGGTCAATTAGCACATTCCTTTAACCATTTAACGAAAAGATTGCAAGAAGCTCAGGCAATGACTGAAGGGGAGCGGCGAAAGCTTTCCTCCGTTCTTTCATTTATGACGGATGGAGTAATAGCAACCGATCGAAAAGGAAGAGTCATACTAATTAACGAGCGTGCTGCTGAGATGCTAAAAGTTCCACGTGAAACAGTCTTATCACAACCAATAATTGAACTATTAGAGCTAGAAGGAGAATACAGTTTCGAGGATTTGCTCGTCATGAAAGAATCATTAATTCTAGATTACGGAACAGTCGATACTCCTTATATTCTAAGAGCAAATATGTCTGTTATTCAGCGTGAAACAGGGTTTGTAAATGGTGTAATTGCTGTTTTACATGATATTACGGAGCAAGAAAAGCTAGAAGAAGAAAGACGAGAATTCGTTTCTAATGTATCTCATGAATTAAGAACACCGTTAACGACGATGAGAAGTTATTTGGAAGCTCTGTCTGATGGTGCGATGAAAGACGAAAATCTAGGTCCTCGCTTTTTAGGAGTTACACGAAATGAGACAGAGCGGATGATTCGTCTTGTAAATGATTTATTGCAGCTTTCTAGAATGGATAGTAGAAACTATCAACTTAATAAAAATTGGGTTGATTTTGTTAAGTTTCTTAACCATATTATTGATAGATTTGAAATGACTAAAGAAAGACATGTTACATTTAAACGGGAGTTTCCAAATAAGGAAATCTTCGTTGAAGTCGATGAGGATAAATTAACTCAAGTTATTGATAATATTATTTCGAATGCATTGAAGTACTCACCAGAGGGTGGGAGAATTACTTACCGAATCAAAGAATTAGATGGAAAGATTGAAATAAGTATAAGTGACCAAGGTATTGGAATTCCAAAAGAAAACTTAGAGAAAGTATTTGAACGCTTCTATCGGGTGGACCGAGCTAGGACAAGGCAGCTTGGTGGAACAGGTCTCGGCTTAGCGATAGCAAAAGAAATGATCGGTGCTCACGGGGGGGATATTTGGGCAGAAAGTAAAGAAGGAAAGGGAACAACAATCCTATTCACCCTCCCATATGACCCTGAACAAGAGGATGATTGGCTGTGAAGTTTGAAACGATAAAGTCAATATTACTAGTAGTACTAGTGACAATTAGTATCTTTTTGACATGGAGCATGTGGAAATATAAACCTGATTTAGATGTTAGCGATAAGCCGCAGACACACCAAATGCAAATTGCGGAGTCAAGAGAACCTGCAGAACTAATCATGCCAATCAGACTTCTATATCATATTGATGGGGAACATTATGGATCAGTAAAGGCTTATGATATAAAAAACTTAATTGGTCAAATAAGTAGATGGAATCTGTTTAGAATTGAAGGGCCACGAATTTTAAGTAATGAGGAAATTGCTACATTATCTCAATCGAATAACCGAATTGAAATAATGTATCCTGATCTTGTACCTTTTGATATATACAAAAGCATTATTAATATTCAATCTGATGATGTACCGCGAGCAAGTTTTAATCGAATTGTGATTAATTTAGATTATAAGGGGCAAGATGCTGCTGCTATTTATTTTATCTCGACGATTGATGGTAGAGTGTTCGAAAGTAATATTGACCCTGAAAGAATAACACAATTAATACAGTATACAAGAGATAATAAAAAGGAATTTGATCAATATGAAGCTGTAGAGCTTGCAGACGGTCGAATTAGATTTTTGTTAAGCGAAGAGAAGGAATTAAAGAGGTATAAGTATTATACAAATAATATTGATGTAAGTAAGTTCCAGGAAGTATTATTTAGTGATCCTGATAAAGTTAGACGGGATTTTGTTAAAAATGGAGAGAAATTCACAGATGACTCCAGCTTCATGAATGTTGATTATATGTCAAATATGATTTCTTATGTTTACCCCGGAAATGAATTAAAAACAGAGGATATCTTAAGAAATAATGATATCTTGAAAAAAAGTATTGATTATATAAACGAGCATAAAGGTTGGACCGATAATTATCGTTACTTTAATATCGGTGAATATGACCAACGAGTTTCTTTCCAGCTCTTTATGGATGATTATCCTGTATTTAATGATAAAGGGATGACACAGTTTCGGCTCTCGTGGGGAGCAGAAGGTATATTTAAATATAATAGACCATATTTTTCGTTCGATATTGATTTACCAGGGGAATTATTAATAAAACTTCCTTCTGGCACAACCGTATTAGATTATTTAATGACGGATCCTGATTTTAAACCAGAATTAATGCAAGATTTAATGATTGGTTATAGACTCGGCAAGGACCCTAATAATGCGCAAGTTTATACATTGGAGCCATCTTGGTATTATCTTTATGCCGGATCATGGTTACGTGTAGATCCGATCGATATAAGGGGGAAGTTCAATGGATTGGAGTAGGATAAAAACGATATTTATTGTGGCTTTCCTCATTCTAGATCTATTTTTACTTTCCCAACTGAAAGCAAAAACGGAATTTGAAACAAAAGAAGACCCTACGGTAGAAGAAAACCTGAAAACAGATGGAATTGACTATAGTAATTTGCCTAGCGATCACATCAAGGATCAGTATCTAAGTGCTAATACAAAAGTGTTTGAAGAGACAGTTTTAGATACTTTAACAGACCAAGACGCATATTTGTTAGAAAGTAATACTGTTATTTATTCTAATCTACAAAAACCAATATCAATTGGAGAGGACGGTGATTTAACGAAGTTACTCCAATTTGTTAAAACAAATGTGCTATTTGGAGATCAATATGACTTGTGGGAATATAATGGCGAGGCAAAGACCGTAACATTCTATCAAAAAGTAGATGATAAGTTTTTATTTTTAAACCAAAGTGGTCAACTCGTTTTTACTCTTAATATTGATAATCAAGTAGTTTCGTATAAACAAACAATGCTTGACTCCTTCGATCCTATTAGTGACAAGGAAGAGGTACTTTCAGCTTTCCGTGGTGTAGAATCTCTATATCGAAAAGGGATGATAAAATCAGAAAGTAAAATTGTTAAAGCAGAACTAGGTTATTACACACTAGTAAATATGGAAGCTACGCAAGTATTAACACCTACATGGAGAATTATTGTAGAAAAGGACGGTATAAGAGAAAATTTACTTTTTAATGCGATAGAGGGTCAGATTATCGTAGTCCCTAGAGGAAATGAGAAAAATTGGAGTGAATAAATAAATGACCATGCAATTTAGTGTGCTGGCGAGTGGCAGCACGGGGAATGCTGTATATGTAGAAACAGCCGAGCATTCCATTTTAGTTGATGCGGGATTAAGTTGTAAACAAATGGATGGTCTTTTTCAACAAATTGGACGAAATCCTGCAGATTTAGATGGTATCCTCGTTACACATGAACATTCAGACCATATAAAAGGTGTCGGAGTAATGGCAAGGAAGTATAAATTGCCTATTTATGCGAATGAACGAACTTGGAAAGCGATGGAAGGTCATTTAGGAGAAATTGACATCCAACAAAAATTTGTGTTTGGAATGGAAAAGGTAAAAACATTTGGTTCTCTTGATATTGAATCATTTGGTGTTTCCCATGATGCAGCAGAGCCAATGTTTTATATATTCCGTTCAGGTGGAAAAAAGCTCGTCATTATAACAGATACTGGTTATGTTAGTGATAGAATGAAAAGCATGATTTCAAATGCAGATATGTATGTATTTGAAAGTAATCATGATATTCAAATGTTAAGAATGGGAAGATATCCTTGGAGTGTGAAAAGGAGAATCTTAAGTGATGTGGGCCACGTTTCTAATGAAGATGCAGCTCTAGCGATGAGTGATGTAATTGGCGACAATACGAAAAGAATTTACTTAGCGCACTTAAGTAAAGATAATAATATGAAAGACCTGGCAAGAATGAGTGTACAACAAACACTTGAAAGTAGAGGTATTTCAGTAGGTTCTAGTTTCCAATTATTTGACACAGATCCAAACAAACCAACCGAATTAACTGCAGTGTAAAACGAAAAGCGAAAGCGCCTGATCAGCGACGTCCAAATTTAAAGCTTTCTGACGAGATAAAGGAAACACGACGAAGAATGAGTCGATGTTGACTTATCGTAGGAAGAAAGTGTAAATTTGCTAGTCGCTAGGCGCTGTAGCTAGACAAAGAAAAGCGAAAAGCTTTTTATAGTTAAATTTTGAAACAATAGATAATATATCGAACGAAAAGCCAAACTAAATCTTGAACTATTTTCAAGTTAGCTTGGCTTTTTTCCTTTAATAATACTCCTTTTTCAAGTTAGAAAGTATTCTGTTTTGTAATTTAACTTTACAATATTATAATTATAATATGAATTGGTAAACTATACTGTATTGCATTAGAAGGGAATGGTGTATGTGGGGTATTATGATGATCACAGCCCAAACCGTAATCAGGGACGAGGCAAGGCAAAAAGTTTCTTTTCTGGGCTAATCGGAGGAATTATTGGTGCCTTATTAGTTGTTTTAATTTATCCAAATGTAGTTAGTAATACAAGTAATGTAGATGTGAGTAATAAAACAGTTGAAACAAATAAAAATAATGATAATAACAAAATTACACAAAATGTATCTGTTGATGTTACAACAGATGTTACGAAGGCAGTAGAAAAAGCCGGTAAGAGTGTTGTTGGAATTACAAATTTACAGGTAGCGAGCTTTTGGTCCTCTGGTGAAAGTACGGAGGCTGGCACGGGATCAGGTGTTATTTATAAAAGAGCTGGAGATTCTGTGTATATCGTTACAAATCATCATGTAGTAGAAGGAGCTTCTCAAATAGAGATAACATTAGATGATGGCACAAAGATACCTGCTGAATTAAGGGGAAGTGATGTTTGGACAGATCTTGCAGTAGTCGAAATAAGCGGAAAAGATATTGGGGATGAATACATTACCGAATTTGGTGATTCGGATGCATTAAAAATAGGAGAGCCAGTTTTAGCGATAGGTAATCCTTTAGGTCTTCAATTTTCTGGCTCCGTTACTCAAGGTGTTATTTCAGGAGTAAACCGCACAGTACCTATTGATATTAATAATGACCGTATTCCAGACTGGCATTCAGAAGTTATTCAAACGGATGCTGCAATTAATCCAGGAAATAGTGGTGGAGCTCTCGTTAATATTGCTGGTCAAGTAGTTGGAATTAACTCCATGAAAATTGCGCAAGCAGCAGTAGAAGGAATTGGTTTTTCCATTCCAATAAATTATGTAGTTCCTATTATTGAAGACCTTGAAGCCTATGGTGAGGTAAGAAGACCTGCAATGGGAATTACATTACGCAATGTGGCTGAAGTCTCAGCATATCATCAGCAAGAAACATTAAAGTTACCAGAAGATGTAACAGACGGCATTATGATTGAACAAGTAGTACCGAATTCCCCAGCAGATAAGGCTGGTTTAAGAGAATTGGATGTCATTATTCAGATGGATGATGAAAAGGTAAAGGATATCGTGGAACTACGAAAGTACTTGTATAACGAAAAAAATGTTGGTGACAAGCTGAAAGTTAGGTTTTATCGTGCTGGTGAAATAAAGGAAGCAACATTACAACTCGACAATGAGTCTAGAATGTAATAGTAAGAATACAAAAGGGAAAGCTACTAGTAGCTTTCCCTTTTTATTTATTGTGATAATATTAGTTGTGGATAAGCAATATTTAATAAGTGAATTTTATTGAGGAAAGAAGGATCAGCATGATTTATTGTTGTCTAGAACATGTGGAATTAGCACTTGATATTATTGTGGATGAATATGAAACAGCCCCTATCTTGCAAGAAATTGAAAGTGAAGGGAAATTATCCACAACATGTGAATATTGTAATAATACTGCAACATATATTGTGGGGAACTAGTATTCTTATACAAAATGTGGATAGAAAATGTGAATATGTGGATAACTTTTGTGGATAAATTGTTTGTATAGTGTGTTTATCCTGTGAATAATGTTTTGTGGATAACGTAATGTGAGGAAGAGGCTTACCAATAAATACTTATTGGAAGCCTTTTTTTGGATTTGCATATGAAACGAGCTCCAACAAGTCATCTTTATTAGACTAATTGAATAGGTCACTTTTCAATAGCCTGAATATTAGCTTGATTTAAGTTTTAATATATTTATCATAAATAATAAGACACCGATGACTACCATAATAGATCCGATGATAATACCGATTGTAAGGGAAGTATTGTCGGTGAGAAGCTCGATAAATAATACTCCTTGCATAATTGGAACACCTAAATTGTGTAACCAAAAATGGGTTTTTGCCAATTTGGTTTCAGAGGCACTTGGATATATAGAATAAATAAGACCGAAGATTGACATGGAAACCCATCCAAGTAAATTTAAATGTGCATGAACAGATGTGTAAGAAAAGTCTTGTATGATGCCCATTACTAGTCCTAAACAGACAGCAATGAAAAAGTAAACAACAGCTATTTTTAAAAAGCGGACACCCATTATTTCACCTCCCTTTTTCCAATAATTTGGTGGAGCTATAATAATGTATGTTGGAAAGTAGTGCCGTTATTCCTAGTTAAAATTAATTAATATTCATGAAAAAAGTGGAAAATTTGATAGGTGAAAGGTGGGAAATGTATGCAACTAGTCACCCAGCCAGAGATATTAAAGACAAATGATTATGTCGCATTATGTGGAGGAAAAGGCAATGACGTTTGGGATATGTTGACAGCTTGTATGAATGGAGAGGTGTCTACCGTTCAGAAGCTGTTAAAGAAGGAACCTTCCTTAATACATTGTAATTGGGCATATCTTACTCCATTACACTTTGCAGTACGAGAAGGGCACTTGGAAATAGTGGTAATTCTGTTAAATGCTGCTGCAGATGGTGCATACATATCAGGTCTAAGTTGGCATGAGAGTCCTTTGCAATTGGCAAAGGATAGACGGTATACGGAAATAGAAAAGTTGTTAGAGAAAAATCTACATCAAACATTTCACAGCAATTCATTAGGTGAATCAGTAGCAACATTGGTAAAGCAGCGCAAGCAGAATGAAGTGATTCAATTAATGAATGATAATCCAGAAGCTATCAATGTAAGTGATGAACGAGGAAATACTCCTCTCCATTGGGCTGTTTTAACTCGTCAACTAGAACTGATGGATTACTTAATAGACAAAGGTATAGATGTTGAAGCGAAACGGGCGGATGGGTGTAAGGCTATACATATAGCGTTAGAAGGGGATTATTTTTATCGAACGAACCGAGATTTAGATAGGAAAACGATAAGAAATACTTCGTTTATTCTTGGATATTTAATAGCAAAAGGTTGTCAGTATGATATTTTTGTAGCTTCTGCTATTGGTGATACAGAGTATATACAAGAAACTATATCTGAAGGCTCTGTGAAGATTAATGAACTTGATAGTTCAGCTAGATCAGCGTTGTATTATGCTGCAAAACATGGAAATGAAGAATCTGTTAGACTACTTTTGGAACATGGAGCAAATCCAAATCAAGCAGAAAGAGATGCGGTTGATGGAGCGGCGTTACATGCAGCTGTAAGTGGAAACTATTTATCGATTGTGAAAATGTTATTAGAATACGGTGCAAATGTACATGCAGAGGTGGAGGCTTCTGGTAATCCATTATACATTGCGATGAGAGACAATAACCATGAAATAGTTGAATTACTTTATATGTATGGTGCTAATATTTCGTTAACAGCAGCATGTGCCTTAGGCAGAATAGATTTAGTGGGAGAGCTAGTAGCATTGAAGCCATCTTCAGTGAATGCAGGTGACTATGGCCCGTTGACACAAGCGATTAGTTCCGGTCATACACGGATTGTTCATTTGCTATTAAAGCATAATGTCGAATTAAATGCCCCTTGGTATGCTAGTAATTATATGGTTTATGCATTCCGTTTCTCAGACATCGAAATGGTTAGGCTTTTGCTTGATCATGGTGCCAACCCGAATAATAAAAATTGGGTAGGGATTAGTTATCTGCATATAGTGGCCCAGCAAGGGAATGTAGATTTAGCAAAATTACTTATAGACTACGGTGCAGATATTAATGCAGTAGACGATGAAAATTGTACAACTCCATTAGGGTGGGCTGCAAAATATGGTCATCTAGAAATGGTTACTTTTCTTCTTAAGCAAGGTGCTAAAAAAATTATAAAAGGAATGCCAGAATGGGCGGAACCAATAGCATGGGCTAAAAGAAAAGGACACAATCATATAGAAGAAAGTCTTCGTTAGATTATTTTATTAAAGAAAAAGCTCTGTTAAAGTTCATTGTTGTTAACAACTTAGTTGATTGTAGCGGATGTTAGCTAAGGCCGTGCCCGCGGAAAGCGAGTGTACAGGAGCGAAAATCAACAAAAGAGTTTAACAGAGCTAAAGAAAAAAATTGGAGCAAACTTGTTTCAGAGAACATATAAAATATTAATAGGACAATAATTTTCCATTAAATATTGCTTAAATAATCATTATTATCAACTAACATCCTTATAAATAGTAGTGAAGAACTCTTAGTGGTAATCCATACCCTTTCCACTACGATGAGGGGAAGTTATACGATGACAACTGTAAGCAATGAATCATTTCAAAATTTAAGTCAAAAAAATATGTCATTTGAACAAGTGTTTGACTCTATCATTCAATTTATGATGCAAGATACTTCAGGAAATTATCGATTAATATTCGGTACTGACTCACAAGTTCATGCTCATTACACATTATTTATTACAGGGATTGTTATTCAATGTATTGGAAAAGGAGCCTGGGCTTGTATTCGTAAAGTTACGATACCAAGGAAAATGACAAATCTCCATGAACGGATCTCGTACGAAACAACATTGACGGAAGAAGTTGTATCTTTATTTACAGAGGAAAGAAAGAAGCAATTAATTGATATTGTGTTACCCAATATATATCAAGGTGCAACTTTTACTATTGAAGGTCATATTGACATTGGCTCTGGAAATCGAAACAAGACAAAGATATTCGTAAATGAAATGGTTGCAAGGATGGAGTCACTCGGACTTGAACCAAAAATTAAGCCTGAAGCATTTGTGGCTAGTAGTTATGCAAACCGTTATACAAAGTGAGGGGCTGTCAGTCCTCACATTGAGTATAGAATGTGGAAGTAAAAAACATAGGGTACGCTTGTGCAACAATTATATCTATATACTAAAACCGAACTATCTGAAAAAAATTAAGAATAGTTCGGTTTTTTTATGCCATATTTGGTTTGCAGGCCCAATAAGCCTAGTTTTATAGTTGCTCTTCTGTAGTTAGTGAGGAAATGGACTTTTTCTTTCGTCTAAACAATTGACTAATTCCATTTCCGACTGCATGGAATGTGCGGTAAACTGCAGGGACAAGTACAAGGGTAATTAATGTTGCAAACAGAAGTCCCGAGATTACAGCTGTCGCCATTGGTGCTTGATAATTACCTGAAGTGCCAGATGCAAGAGCGAGAGGTAACAAACCAACAGCCGTCGTTAAAGTTGTCATTAATATTGGACGAAGTCGCTCTTTACCAGACCTGGTAAGTGCCTCATTCACTGCAAGCCCTTCCTTACGTAATTGATTCGTTCGATCTACTAACAATATTGCATTATTTAACACAATCCCAATAAGCATGATGATCCCCATTCCAGACATTACGGTTAGTTCAAGCTGGGTGAAAAATAATCCGAGAATAACTCCAACAATGGTCATTGGAATCACTGACATAACGATTATTGGATGTGCCAAGTGATTGAATTGCACTGCCATAACGAGATACACAAGGAAAATAGAAACAGCTAAAACTAAAAGCATATCGAATATGAGCTCCTGCTGGACTTCTAGATCTCCTCCAGTTGAGATGGTGTAACCAGACGGTGTTTTAAAATCATCAAGTACTGACTGAACTTCTCGATTAATAGACCCTAAGTCTGTACCTTCAATGTCTGCTGAAATAGTAACAAATCGTTCTCCATCCAAATGGGAAATTTCATTTGGTGTTTCGACACTTTGAAATTGTACAAAGGTAGATAAACTCTTATTACCATCAATTGTAGGCACCAGTAAGTCTAGCATTGTTTTTTCTTTGGTAATTTCCTCTTGCCATTTTACAATGAATGGAATCTTTTCTTCTTCTATCATCACTTCACCAATCGGCATGTTAAGAAATGCTTCTTGAATAAATTGCTGAATTTGCATTTCCGTTAATCCTGCATTGTTGATTTCTTCCTTGTTTAACAAAACAACTTTTTCTGTTGAAGTTCGTTCAATGGAAGTATTAATTGCAGTAAGTCCATCTATTGCTGTTAGTTTCTCGGTTACATCATCGGCAATATTTTTTAGAGTTTCAAAGTTTTCTCCTTTAATTTGAATTTGCACAGGTTGACCGCTACTAAAGGACATGGCACTTTGAACACTATTTATCGGATAATCCTCCTCCAGCCCCCGTAACTCCCGTAAGATATCGTCATTTACCTCTTTTTGATCTTTTGTAATGGCATCGTCTTTCGTCATATTGATTAAAGTATAGAACATAGGACCATCATCAATAATATAGCTCGACTCAACATCATCTATATCAGCAAGAACTTCATATATTTTCTGGATGACTTCATCCTTTTCTTCAACAGAAACACCTGTTTCTAAATCAATCATTAATTCCGTATAGCGATTTAACACATCTGGCATGATTGTCATTGGGATTTTAGAAATCAGGAAAAGTGATCCAACAAACATAAGGAAAAAGAGAACAATCGCTGCGATACTATTTCGTTTTTTCTCTACAATCCATGAGATGGCATTACCATATGATTTTACGAGTCGTCCTTCTTTACGAGTATGTTTTTTACGAACCGTTAGAAGTTTTTCCGATAGGGACGGGATAATCGTAAAGGCAACAATCATCGAACTGATAAGTGTTATTGATACAACGACCGAAAGTATGATCATAAACTGTCCAACTTCTCCACCCATTAATCCAATTGGTAAAAATACAACAATAGTAGTGAGTACGGATGCGATAACAGCAGACGCTACTTCCTTCGTACCTACAAGCACAGCTTCCATTCCGACTAATCCCTGCTCTTTTTTCTTATAAATAGACTCGAGAATAACGATGGAAGCATCGACCATCATCCCAATACCTAATCCTAGGGCAATGAGGGAAAGCATATTAAAACTATAGTCTAAAAGCCACATAGTAAGAAATGTTAATAAAATCGATGTTGGAATGGAAATTGAGATAATAAAGGTGGCGGAAATACTTCGTAAAAATAGTAACAATATAACAATGGCTAATATTCCACCGATAATAATGTTACTTGTTATGCCATCAATTGCTTCTTTCACATAATCTGCCTGAGCAACTAGTTCATTTATTTCAAAACCGTTAACTAAGCCTTCATCTTTTATTTTTTGGATTTCTTCTCGAATCGCTTCAGCCATTTCAATTTGTGTGACATCTGATGTTCGGCCAATTTGAACAAAGATAAAATCTTTTGTTCCATCTTTCCAAACGTATGATGTATTTTCTAGTGGTTGTATGGATACTTCTGCGATATCTCCTAATGGTATCATTCCAGATGGAGCTGGGATGGATATGTTTTCGACATCTTTTACAGATGTTAAATTAGATTCCCATCTTAGAGATGGCTGACTATCTTCCGCTGAAAATTCTCCAAGTGTCGCTTCCTCATTTGCTTGCATAATAACAGGGATTACTTGGGAAGTGCTAAGTGCTCTTTCATTAAGTTTGTCGCGATTAAAGGAAACTACCATTTCGTACTCCTTTAACCCCATGAGGGATACATCCCTTACTTCAGATAGTTCTTCTAATCTTGGCTCTAATACATCCTTTGCGAAAGCTGACATTTCGTCCATATCGCCATTTGATATGTCCATAAAAAACTCGTAGCTAGAGCTCATACTCATTTGATCTGCTATTACTTCCGTTACACCATTTACTTTCGAAGTAATAGCTGACGCAATACTTTGTACTTCTTTCGATACTTCTTCGCCACGACCTTTTGCAATCTTCACTTGAATACTAGTTTGACCAATGGTAGTTGTGGAATAAACTTCATCGACACCATCGATACTTTGAATGCTTTGCTCTAAAGGATTTGTTATCGTTCTCTCTACTTCAGCTGCAGCCATATCTCCTGCCATCACCATGACATAAGCACCATCAAATTGAACTGGAGGCATCAGCTCTTCATCTAACTTAGTAAGTGCATAAGCACCTAAAAGAATAATTAATACAGTAGCTAAACCAATTAATATTTTCCGCTTTACAAAAAATTGAATCATCGTTTTTTCCTCCTCTTCTACACCAATCACTTAGACCTTCATTACCATAGATTAAAAAAGGACAAATTCTTATGATTTCACAAAAGTCTTACATAAACTTCACTCCTAGCACACTATATTGGTTGTCAAATGAACTTTCCGCTCCATGATGCAAACAATTACATACCAGTATAAACGAACTGAAAATTCTTAACATTCACCCTGAGGCTGTTATTTATCTAAGACCTGAGACGTAGGAGCATTCACATAATGCCGAAAGAGGAGTAAATAAAATTAGCAAGGAATTGCACAACTATAACGAATACAAAGCTATGGATCTATAAAAGACTATATTGGTAGGTAACATTTACCACTTGGAA
Organism: Lederbergia graminis; assembly: GCF_042655485.1. Taxonomy (NCBI): domain Bacteria; kingdom Bacillati; phylum Bacillota; class Bacilli; order Caryophanales; family Bacillaceae; genus Lederbergia; species Lederbergia graminis. The sequence continues at coordinate 166,473 of NZ_JBHSMC010000016.1, read as the reverse complement.
GTGTTTGCACCTATCAAATATCGTATGTTAAATTTAACTTGTATAAAATATAAACAAGTTATTTGAAAGGGTAATAGTCTCATCCTTTTCAATTAGGAAATTCCTTATTTTAACAGGAAAACTTTTTCTGAAAGTGCTTGCACCAAAAAAATGTCTATGCTATATTTAACTTGTCTAAAAAACAGACAAGTTAGCTAACACCAACATACACCTAAGGAGGCACCATAAAAAGATGATAAATACGAAGGAAACACCACATATAAAACCGAACGGAGTAGAAATTGCGGAAACGATATTATTGCCTGGAGATCCTTTGAGGGCAAAATTTATTGCGGAAAACTTTCTTGAGGATTACGAGTGCTTTAACGAAGTTAGAGGGATGTTAGGATATACAGGTACTTACAAAGGGAAGAAAATTTCGGTCATGGGAACTGGAATGGGACCAGCAAGCATGGGGATTTATTCTTGGGAATTAATCAATGTTTTTGGAGTTAAGAATTTAATCAGAATAGGCACATGTGGTGCTATGCAAGAGGATATAGCTTTATACGACATTATATTAGGTATGGGAGCTGCAACTGATTCTAACTACGGTCATCAGTATAATTTGCCAGGGCAATTTCCATTAACTGCTTCTTACGGTCTTTTGGAAAAGGCGAAGAATATAGCGGATGAAAAAGGACAAAAAGTTCACATTGGAAATATTTTATCGAGTGAAATATTTTATAATGCGGACTCAACTGCAATGAAGAAATGGCAAGATGTTGGAATATTAAGTGTGGAAATGGAATCTGTAGCACTTTACTGGAATGCAATCCAAGCAGGTGTAAATGCATTATGTATTCTAACTGTTAGTGATCATTTACTCACGGGTGAGCAGACAAGTCAAGAAGAACGTCAAACAGCATTTACAAAAATGATGGAGATCGCTTTAGAAATAGCTTAATTTTTCTACCTTTTATAGATGAAAATTCATTTTAATAGCCTCCTTCCCACCTTAAAGGAAGGAGGGGAGTAATGAAGGTTAATGTATTCGATGGGAAAAGGAAGATTCACCATATATTGTAAACGTTATTATTCAACGATGTTATATAAACAACTTAGATGGAGGCTAAACATATGAATAGTACAATTGAACAAAAACCGGTTGTAAATATAGGAAAAATTGTTCCGGTTATCTTAATATTAATGATCTTTTCCCTCGTTGTTGATAACTCTTTTAAAATTATTTCTCCAGATTTGGTCAAATATTTTGGGGTTTCTGCTACTACGGTAAGTTGGCAAGTGACACTTGCTGGATTAGTTATCGGGATTGGAGCGGTCGTTTATTCTTCTTTATCAGATTCCATTAGTATTCGAAATCTACTAGCAGTAGGGATTATCTTAATATGTGCAGGGTCATTACTTGGTTACATTACGCATAATAACTACTGGTTAATCGTATTTTCAAGAATCATTCAAGCGGCTGGATTAGGTGCTACGGAAACACTATACTTGGTTTTCATAGCGAAATACGCAAATGCGCAAGAACAAAAGAAGTATATGGGATTTAGTACAAGTAGCTTCCAAATTGCTACTGTTGTAGGAACATTGACTGGTGGATTTGTAGCTACTCATTTACAATGGCAAAACTTATTCCTCATTCCTTTACTCAGCTTAATATTATTGCCATTCATATTAAAATATTTACCAAAAGAAGAAAGCAAGAAAAATAATGTAGACTTTATTGGACTTATTATTATCGCAGTAGTCGCAACTTCGATTATGTTGTATGTATCTTATTTCAATTGGACATTATTCATTTTATTTATTGTTACTGTTATCGTGTTCTTATTGTATATAAGTAAAAACAAACATGCGTTTATCACAATTGATTTCTTTAAAAACAAACAATTTTTATTTGTACTAGCTGTAGCATTTATCCTTAACTCTATATATGCTGCATATGCACTTAATACATTCCCGTTCCTTTTGACAACGGTTTATGATATCCATTTGGATACGGTATCCTTAATGTTCATCCCAGCTTGTTTGGTAGCGGCATTTGTTGGAGCAATGTCAGGTAAAATTGGACAATATTTAACTAGTAAACAAGCTGTTTACCTAGCAATTTGTTTAATTATTATTAGTTTATTACTTGGTGGATTATTTATAGAAAAATCAATTGCTGTGTTTGTTATCTCGCTTATTTTATTCTCTATTAGCTTTGCATTATTATACGCGCCGTTAATAGATACAAGTCTTAGAAAGGTGCCGACGGAAAAAACAGGTGCCGCATTAGGATTCTATAATCTATGTATTAGTATCGCGATGTCTACAGGTTTTGCTTATTCTGCCTTTTTAATTGACAAAAAGGATTTACAATTTGGATTTTTAAGCTTTGTGTCGAATGATGCGACAGCATTAAATTATAGTAGCATTTTAATAATTATTGCAGCTATTGCTCTAGTGGCCATCATTTTATTTTGGTTCTTAGTTGGGCGTAAATTGGACAAACATACTAAATAAAGGATGCGATGGTTTGAATAAATTTAAACGAGTACACTTAATTGTCATGGATTCGGTAGGAATTGGTGAAGGAAAAGATGCGGCTCAATTTAATGATGCCGGTTCCAATACGCTTTTACACATTGCAGAGTTTATGAATGGATTAAACCTACCGAATCTTGCAAAATTAGGTCTGTCTAATATTGAGGAAATACTAGGTGTACCAAAGGCTGATAAACCTATGGCTTATTACACCAAATTACAAGAAAAATCGGTAGGAAAAGATACGATGACGGGACATTGGGAATTGATGGGCTTGAATATTGATAAACCATTTAATGTGTACCCTAATGGTTTCCCCGAAGATTTAATCAAACAAATAGAAGAAGTGACAGGTAGGAAGGTAGTAGGGAATAAACCTGCAAGTGGTACAGCTATTATTGATGAGTACGGAGAACACCAAATGAATACCGGCGATTTAATTGTGTATACGTCTGCAGATCCTGTATTGCAAATTGCTGCCCATGAAGAAATCATACCACTCGAGGAACTATATACTATTTGTGAGAAAGTGCGAGAAATTACAAAAGACCCTGCATACTTAATTGGAAGAATTATTGCTAGACCATATGTAGGGGAACCGGGGAATTTCACCAGAACATCGAACCGTCATGATTATGCACTAAAACCCTTTAACAAGACAGTAATGGATAGTCTCAAAGATGATGGATATGATGTCATTGCCATCGGAAAGATACATGATATATTTGATGGCGAGGGAGTGACGGAATCGATCCGTACGAAAGATAATATGGATGGCATGGATAAGTTGCTAGAGGTGATGAAAACAGATTTTACTGGCTTAAGCTTCTTAAATTTAGTTGACTTTGATGCGTTATATGGACATCGCCGTGACCCTGAAGGTTATGGGCAAGCATTAGAAGCATACGATAAGAGGTTAGGAGAAGTACTAGATAAACTCCGCGATGATGACTTATTGATTATCACCGCTGACCATGGTAATGATCCAACATTCCCTGGTACTGATCATACAAGAGAATTTGTCCCTGTGTTAGCTTATTCAAAGCAATTTACTAGCAGTGGTAAGTTACCCGAAAATGATACATTTGCAGATGTTGGTGCTACAATAGCTGATAATTTTAAGGTGACAATGCCTGAGAACGGTGAAACCTTCTTACAGTGCCTAAAATAATATGGTATGATATGACTAAACCCTTCGAATTATATTTGAAGGGTTTGTTAAAATTTCTGGAGAAGGATTTACTATGAATAAATTGAAAAGACCGCTTTATATAAACGTATATGACGAGCTACTTTTACAGATTACGAAAGGGGAATACCCACCTGGAAGTAGACTTCCATCTGAACCAGAATTAGCTAGCAAACTTGGTGTTAGCCGCTCTACATTAAGGCAAGCATTAGTACTTTTGCAAGATGATGGTATCGTCCGAAATGAACGAGGAAAAGGCAATTTTGTCATTGATATAGCTCATAAACAAGATAGTATTCAATTAGAGAGATTAAGTAATCCCATGCATAAATGTCATACACAAGCATTCGATCGGATAGATGTCCATTATCGTTTAGATGAGGATACAAATCATACAAGGCAAGTGTTAAAAAGAGATTCTTCCACAGTAGTGGCACTTGAGCGCTTATATAGAAAAGGAAAAGATTTATTAGCGTATGGTTTTACGTTTATGTCGATGGAAGTGGTAAAAAGCCTATCATTAGACTTACATGATGAGGATAAGTTGCTCGATTTTTTAGAGAGTCAAGTGTACATTCAGGCAACCCATGGGGAAATGGAGATTAAATTCACACATACAGTTAATTTAGCTGATACAAAAGAAATACTACTTGGTGAAGAAGAATGCTTCCTCCTATTAGAAAGTCTTTACGGAGAAGAAGAATATCCAATCATGTACAATAAATTTTATATACCTCAGCAATTCGCTAAGTTAAAATTAAATATTACTAACTAACAGAAGGGACATTGTTCAACAAGAACCTTGTCCCTTTCAATATAATTAGTAGTATTAGTTGTTCAATTTATTTAGGAAATTATCTTACTATAGACGAGGTATCCAAAGTTGAAGGGCACTTTGAAAATCGCACTAATAGCTATCATATTAGTAATCATAATGTTAATCGTTTATCTGTCTGTATCCCAAAAGAATACAGAATATTCTTTAATAGTGAAGTATCATCATTCTTTGCAATTAGGTACCCATGCAAAGGTATGGAATTCTCAGCAAGAGGACTTAATAGAAAATAAGAATGATAGAAAGAATAACGTAGAATCTGAGCAAAGCAACACTGCATTTATTAATGTATCTGTAGCAACACTTTGGTCAGAACCAAATAAACTTCGCTCTATTGATCGTTACTCAGCAACTAACCCTGTGGATCCTTGGAAATGGACAAAAAGCATGTCAGTTGATGATAAACTATGGCTTGTTGGAAAAACAGAAACTCAAGCTCTATATGGACAATCTGTAACCATTTTAGAAGAAAAAGATGATTGGGTTAAGGTAGCTGTCCATGGGCAACCAACACCTAAAAGTGATATAGGTTATGTAGGGTGGATGCCAAAAGAACAAATTGTAAAGGATTCTACATTTACATATGATGAAAACTTGTTAGCAATCGTAACAGATCCTACTACGTGGTTATTTCATGACCAAGGTCTACATAGTTCATTTTTAGAAGTTAGCTATAATACAAGACTTCCTATCATTGCACAACTAGATGGAGTAACACTTGTTTCAACTCCAAGAGATGGATATAAGTGGATTTCATCGAAATCAATATCTGTTACACAGTTAGAGCAGGAAATAAAATTTCCAACAGGGGAAGACTTAGTAACAACTGCTAAGTTATTTTTAGGAATGCCATATGTATGGGCTGGAACTTCAGGCTTTGGTTTTGATTGCTCTGGATTTACTTATACCATTTATAAAGCGCATGGAATAACGATTCCCCGTGATTCGTCTGTACAAGCTATTCAAGGGGTCCCTGTGAAAAAAGAAGACTTACAAAAAGGGGACTTATTATTATTTGCGAATAATAAGGGGAAGGGATTTGTTCACCATGTCGGGATGTATATTGGAAATGGAGAAATGATCCATGCGCCGAATTCAGCAACCCCTGTCGAGATTATTAAAGTATTCGAATCTAGTTATTGGTCATCTGAATTTGCAGGAGCAAGAAGGTATATAAGCATTGAATAGAGGCATCCCTAATTAAGGAGATGCCTCCTATTTGTTTTGAGTGGGTCATTTGATACACTAATAAGTACTATAAAGAAGTGAAAAGGAAGAACAGTATGAACATAACGATTGTTTCGGTTGGGAAGTTGAAAGAGAAATATTTAAAACAAGGTATTCAAGAATATTTAAAAAGACTTTCCGCATATGCAAAAGTCCAAATTGTTGAAGTGCCCGATGAAAAAGCACCAGAAAACATGAGCGAAGCGGAAATGGTAGAAGTAAAACGTAAAGAAGGCGTACGCATCCTTTCAAACATAGGCCAAGACACATATGTCATTACATTGGAGATAAACGGAAAGATGTTCAGCTCCGAACAACTCGCTGCAAAAATGGACGAGCTCGCCACATACGGAAAAAGCAAAATTGCCTTTATCATTGGTGGTTCACTTGGAATAAGCGAAGAAGTCCAAAAACGCAGTGACCTAGCACTCTCTTTCTCCAAAATGACATTTCCACATCAACTCATGAGGTTAATACTGCTGGAGCAAGTGTATCGTGGTTTTAGGATAAATCGAGGGGAACCGTACCACAAATAGAGGCAAAAAAATTTGAAGATAAGGTGGTATTTTGTCTTTTGAATCAGGCAGCGACACTGAACCCTGATCTATATGTTCTGCTTCATGAAAGAGTACATGGATTAGTGTAAATGTCTTGGACAGGTTAACTACGGAAAAGTCAAAATCGAGTTCAATTTTATCCACAAATCGAGAGTGTCTGTCAGATTGTTTGATGGAGATCTTATTTATCAAAAGCTGTAAGAGCTGTTTTTTCTTTTCTCTCGAAGACTGTTGGAATGCTTGAATATACTTTTCTAATAAATGTCTAACCAAGTCTGGTGGGATAATTTTGGTATCTGATGAACTTAGTTGAATGCTAAGTTCATTTTTCTTCTGTTCTAATTCATTTTTGGACTTAGACACCTTCTGTAATCGTTCCTGAAGTATAGAAACAGGGAAGAGGTTTTGTTCAAATGCCTCCATATATTTTTCCTGCATGTCATGGGCTTCTTTAAGCTCTGTTTCAATTTTCTCTAGCCACTCTTTTAACTTCATATTTGATTGAACAGTATCAATGTTAATATTATCTATGGTTTGACTAAAGTAGGCTGAGTCGTTTAAGAAATTAATTATACGGTTAATGACAGCATAATATTTCATTTGACCCCAATCTCTCCCTTTTTATGTATTCTTATTTAGAATACTATATATTACAAACTTCCCCAATCAGATTCGGAAAATTTAATTTAGATTAAATAGTTACCATTTATAAATTAGTGTGAAATATCGATTTCTTTCATAAGAAAGACTATGAAGATTGAAAAACAGTGATGTTTACGTAATACCTTTACCCCATCTCATTTTTTGCCTCTTAAATAAATACGGAATAGGAAGTAAATATCCGATAAAGTACAAACAATATGTTGGATATGTTGTGTTTGTTGAGATAGTGTTGATTATCCAACATAAAGTAGGATATACTATGAGTAGGAGGTGATATCCAATGTATCGAGAACATGAAGAGGAAGTTTTGTGGGATACAGTCACAATTTTAAAAGACCAAAACCGCTATGAAAACGCCTTGGTTTTATTCAAAAGCCTGATAGAACGAACATTTTCTGCGTTAAGGCTCCCAACGTCTTTTTTAGATGAAGTGAAAATAGAACTGCCCTCAACGGAATACATGATTCGTATTCGCACTCAGGATAAAATGATATACGAATCCCTAAAAAGCAAAGACATGATGGGAGCATACGAAAATCTGGTTGATTACATTGAGAAACTATCCGAAGTTTTTCCTGAAGCAGACCAAAAGAAAATCTTAGCTCAAATTATAGCTGACCAAACGCAAATACGGATGGAGTCTGTTATATCAAGTTCGACCGCAACTATACCACTGCAGGAAGAGGTGGACTATGTGAATAGTTATAGTACACTTGAAGCTGCCGAAATCATCGGAGTGTCAGATCAAACGATTCGGCGTTGGTGTGAAGACGGGAAATATCCTAGTGCCAGAAAAACAAGTGGGAATCGTTGGCGTATTCCGAAAGAGTATTTTAAAATAACCCTTGAAGAAGCAAGAAAGCGAAAGGCTTTTGAACAGCAACTGAATAAATTCAATGCTGGACATGGGGAGGGTGATGAAGATGAATTCCTATAATCCATCCTCCCCAATTGTGTTACTTGATACAACTGTATTGTGCGGAGCCATTCGAGCAGAAGGAATAAACCGTCAATTGCTAACGATGGCAGCCCAAACAATTGATTATCGAGTGGTTCTTTTAAGAGTTTGCTTAATCGAATTTATGCGAAAGGCGACATTTGATGGAATTGGTGGGGTTACTTATCCAATTAAGTTGGTTGAAGGTTTTTTGGATTCCTTTGTTTATCCCATTTTGGAAAATTACCCGGCTGTCAATAGTGTAGTTGGTCGTTATCATGAGGATATTGCCAGTCGAAGAGAAATGAAAATTGGTCAGGCAGTTGCAGATATTAGTGGAATTTCAACAAAGGAAGCTGAACTTTTAGCCAAAGAACAAGGATTACAGGAGCCGTTACGCCATTATGATGAACAGGATGTTCATGTGTGGGTAACGGCTATTCAAGAAAATTGTTCATATATAGTGACGAGTAATACTAAACGGTTTCCTGAAATGATTGGAAAGATCAAAAGAATAAAGACTGGTGAATTTTACAACATAATTGTAGATTAATATATGCATATATTAGAAAAACAATCTGAATAAACTTAGTTGATTGCTAAGTTTATTTTTATTCCTAATTTTCCATATAGATAGTTCCATCTGAGTATACTAATAATATCAATCAATTTGGAGGTAATATTAGATGAATATAAAATTTGATCCAAATAACGCCGTGATTAAACTGTGTATGAGTGGGATGGGATTAGAGGATAGTGGAGACATTGAAGGTGCAATTTCAATGTTTAATAAAGCATGGTACGATGCAACAAATGACTATGAAAGATTTATTGCAGCTTATCATTTAGCTCGCCTACAAAAGAGTGTTAAAGATAAATTGAAATGGATGGAAACATCACTACAGAGTGCACAAAAAATTGATGATGATAATGTTAGGAGTGCATACTCAACGTTATTTAAAAACATTGCCGAATGTTATGAGGAGATAGATGATTCCGAGAATGCAAAAAGAAATTACGAATTGTCCAATTCATCTAAGGGTGTACCTTCTGATGCTGGACCGTTTTATCATGGGACAAGGGCTGATTTGAGTGTTGGTGATTTACTAACAGCAGGTGGAAATTCAAATTACAAAGATGGGCTTAAAATGAACCATATTTATTTCACAGCTAATGTCAATGGCGCAGGACTAGCAGCAGCATTAGCAAAGGGAGAAGGAAGGGAACGTGTTTATATAGTAGAACCAACAGGTGAGTTTGAAGACGATCCAAATGTTACAGACAAAAAATTCCCTGGAAACTTAACACGTTCTTATCGCTCGGAAAAACCTTTAAGAATAATTGGTGAAGAAACAGAATGGAATAAACTTACGAAAACTGAACGGCAAGAATGGCGCGAAAAGTCTTCTAAAAATACAGGTGAAATTATTAACTAACCATTTTTAATGTTTACAGTTGAATTTAGTAATTCACCTTCTTCATTCAACTCTAATAACTATATGAAGTATGGAAGTCCATAAATTGGAAAGCAGGATATAAAAATGTTGAAATGAAGCCAGATGTAACAGTGAATGTTATTAATACTGGGAATGTTTTTTGATTAGATTTCGTTTCTAAAGTGGTCGATAAGTTCTATAAGAGGTTGGGACAATACGATCTGAACTAGAGGTATATCCGAACAATGGAAGTAAAACAATACCGCTTCGGAAATACACTACGCTTTCCGCGGGCGGCTAATGAGCCTCCTCGGCGCTAAGCGCGCCTGTCTAGCTCAGGCTCCTAGCGGTTGGCGAACGAGCCATTCCTTTCCCTACGATAAGTCAACATTGGCTCGTTCCCTCGCCGTGTTTCCTTTATCTCAGTACAGGACTGGCTCCCGTTCGTACGCCGCTAATCAGTCGCCTTCGCTTTTCTATCTGCGGGGTCTCTTCGAGGCCTTTGCTCCCGCAGGAGTCTCCGTGTATTTCCTCCGCTGATAACTTTAAATTCGTATATATGATAGAAAAATACCGAACTATATTGATTGTATACATCTTATAGTTCGGATTTTTGTTTCATCATTATTACTTTGTCCCAGCCTCTATTTTCTGCCTCTTGTATAACTACTGGGAATAATACCATGATTATTATCAGTTTTTTACTTAGTTTTTGCTTTGTACTAGTGCTTGAATAAAAGCACCAACCGTCTGAATCCAGCTGCCGACAAAATTAATTATTTGTCCATTACCTCCAGATAGATCGATTTTCCCTCCAATTGCTTGTAGAGAGTTACCAATCATTTGAAGAAGGGATGCATAAATATTTAATAGGTCATCCATCGTCCGATTTTTACTATTTAATAAATCGGGTAAAGCCATACCACTTCCGAGAGCTTGGAGTAAATTCCCTTTTATATTTAACTCTGATTTTGTTTCATCGTTAAAATTAATGACTATTCCTGCAATGCATGTAGAATTTCCAATCGCTTGTATTTGGTTTCCGAGCTTCCCTAAAGTAATCTCCTTTTCACTATCAGCAACCAATGCATTTCCTGTCGCCTGCATGACATTCCCTAATAATGATAAATTGTTTTGCATCGTTTCATTTAACTTTGAAGAAGGGGTGCTGGATATAGCTGAAAGAAGCGTACCTATGGCTTGGCCCCACATTCCAATTAATGCTTTAAGATCACTATCCATCATGAATAAAAACCTTCTTTAATATTATGTGGTTAGTATACGCAGATAAAGGTGATTGGGTTATTGGTGTAGAAATACTGAGGGTTAAATGCTAAAGTGAACCTTCTACAAGTAATGAGGTACCGTTGTATAAAGTATGTAAAAAGGGGTAGCTGCCATTCGGGCTACCCCAAAATTCATATATGTTTTTTTAGAGTGACAAAACTAGCGCAAGAAAATACACTCGCGAATCTGGATCGGAATCTCGCGATAAACCGAATATACTCGCGATTCGGTACCGGAATCTCGCGATAAACTGAATATACTCGCGAATCTGGATCGGAATCTCGCGGTAAATCGAATACACTCGCGAATCTGGATCGGAATCTCGCGATAAATCGAATATACTCGCGATTCGGCATCAGAATCTCGCGATAAACCGATTATTCTCGTGATTTGACATCAAAAACTCTCGATAAAATGAAAATACTAGCGATTCCGAACAGCAGAAGGTGGATTTGCTTGTTCCTGTACAACCTAAAGAAAGAATCGCACAAACAAATTTGAACTGTCTATGATGTATGGCAGTTCTATCTTAATTATGTAGGCTTTCAGTGTATCTACTCGAAGGTTTACTAACATAAAAAGGATATAAAACATATAAATTTTTATTAAATGGTAGAAGGGGTAAACAATCTGTGGGGTTAGGACGATATAGTATATAACAGTACTTATGGATGGGATGACCATTTTCTTGTGAGTTTAGACCTATAAATCTGAATTCATTTCGAAAAAAATAGGTTAAATGGATTATAATGTAGATAGATTATAGAAAAAACTAGAACAAGAATCATCATTTTCATTGACTTGTTATATGGGGGAAAAGTTGGTGCAAAAACATCAGGTAAATATAGAGCGGGATAATTTTATGGAGGTACCAACAAATCAAGAGTATATCATAGAAGAACTACTAGATATACGTAAAGCTTTGGATGAATCAGCAATAGTAGCAATCACAAATGTACAAGGTGTGATAACCTATGCGAATGACAAATTTGTTGAGCTTTCCAAATACAGTAGAGATGAACTAATTGGGAACACTCACCGCATGCTGAACTCCGGCTATCATCCACGCTCTTTTTTTAAAGAAATGTGGCGTACAATTGGTAAGGGTCAAGTTTGGAAAGGTGAAATAAAGAATAGAGCAAAGGATGGTTCTACCTATTGGGTTAGTACAACGATTGTTCCTTTTTTAGATTCGAATGGTAAGCCCTATCGGTATGTGTCTATTCGTACTGACATTACTGCTAGAATGCAGATGGAAAGTGATTTGCAAAAGGCGTTAGAAAATGACTTTCAAAGTACCATTAAGCATTTAGCTAATTTGATATTTAAGATACGTCAGGAAAAGAATGGAGATTTCAGATTTATTCTCGCTGAGGGAATGATAGCGGAACGTCTGAATATTACAACGCAGAGTATACAGGATAAGGATATTAGAGAAGTTTTTCCAGAAGAAACAGTAGAGAAATTAGAAAAACACGTTCAGGAAGCTTACTTAGGTAAACATGTCCATTTTGAATTCCATGGGTGGGGTACAGATCTTCTTATTCATCTTTCACCTATTGTAATCGACAATAAAGTGAAGGAAGTTGTAGGTACAGCCATCGATATTAGCGAGCGGTTAAAGGCTGAAGAAAAAATTAAATATATGGCTTATCATGATCTTCTGACAGATTTACCAAACCGGACACACTTCATGGAAGAATTAGAGAATAATATAAAATATGCTAGGGAGCATAATGAACAATTTGTGGTGATGTTTCTTGATTTAGATGGTTTCAAGGAAATTAATGATACATTGGGGCATAGTGTCGGTGATAAATTGCTGAAAGCCTTTGGAGAACGCCTCGTTCTTTCAGTTCGCTTAATGGATATTACCTCACGCTTCGGTGGCGATGAATTTGCTCTTATTCTACCAGGGATCGGTGAAAAGGAAGTAGCTGAATACGCAACACGAATCCTAAAGAAACTTGAACAGAGCTTTATGGTAAATAATATGCAGGTGTATATTAGTACGAGTATAGGTGTGAGTATTTATCCTCTGGATGGTACAACCTCTGACTTATTAATCAAACATGCAGATGCTGCCATGTACCATGCTAAAGCAAACGGGAAGAATAATTTTCAACTTTTTAACCAGGAACTGATTCATCATATGGAGAAGAAACTATACTTGGAAACTTCCTTGAGCAAGGCGGTTGAGGAAGGTCAATTGTTCCTACATTATCAACCACAAATCGATATTATACAAAATAAGATTGTTGGTGTAGAGGCGTTAATCCGTTGGCAACATCCTGAATTAGGACTTGTTGCGCCATTCGATTTCATTCCAATTGCTGAAGAAACAGGTTTAATTATTCCAATTGGGGAGTGGGTATTGCGAACTGCTTGTCGCCAAAATAAAGAATGGCAAAAGGCTGGTTATCCTCCACTGACAATAGCAGTTAATATTTCCATCCGCCAATTTATGTCTCATAACTTTCTAACAAAACTTAAATCTATTTTGTTAGAAACCCAACTAGATCCACAGTATTTAGAATTAGAAATTACGGAGAGTATAGCTTCGGATGTTACATATACAAAAAAACTATTAAGGGATTTACAAAAAATAGGTGTGAAGGTAAGCATCGACGACTTTGGCACCGGATACAGTTCACTAGGATACTTAAGTCGACTACCAATTAATAAATTAAAAGTGGATAGAATGTTTCTTAGCGAATTAAATGATAAAAATAAAGCTGTAACAAAAGCTGTAATTGCATTGGCTAAAAGTCTTGATTTGGAAGTATTGGCTGAAGGTGTGGAGACAGATGCTCAAGCAGACTTTCTTAAAGAGCAGGGCTGTGAATTAGTGCAAGGCTTCCGGTATTATAAACCGATGAAATCAGAGGAAATCGAAGCTTTATTTAAATGAGTCGACTGGCTAAACAAAGCTTTTTTACTATACGTAAATTAGAATATTGTTACTGCAACTATACCGCTACGGAAATACACTTCGCTTTCCGCGGGCTTAGAAAAGCGGAAGGCGCTTGCCAATCGGCGACAAGCAAATGTTCTGAGACAAAGAAAGGCGTTCTTTGCCTTTCATGTCTCAGGTTATTTGACCTCGAGCCGATAGCGCCTGTAGCTAGACAAGGTTCGGAAGCCTCCTCGGCGCTAAACGCCTGTCTAGCTCAGGCTCCTAGCGGCTGGCGAACGAGCCATTCCTTTCCCTACGATAAAACAACATCGTCAAGAGGAACGTCGACTAAAAGCGGCACGTCCTGTGCAGGCTCAAGCTGCGACGTCCTGTCGCTTCGCCTGCATTAGTACATCCTGTACGTCACAACGTCGACGTGACCCACATCCTGTGGGCCTTCGCCGTGTTTCCTTTATCTCAGTACAGGACTGGCTCCCGTTCGTACGCCGCTATTCAGTCGCCTTCCCTTTTCTATCTGTGGGGTCTTCCGGCTACCGCACTTCCCGCAGGGGTCCTCTTGTATTTCCTCCTCGGTAAGATACATTTCCATAATCTGAATGTATCTAGTTAAGATGCTTTCCTCTTATGTATTTTCGTCCGTTACTTTGTTCTAGCCTGTTCTATGCATAACCAAATTTTTTCACTCAGTCTTGCTTCAAGAGCAGTAACTAGTTGCTGGTTGCTGCTCTTTTGTTTGTCTAAAAGACTTTGAGATAATCATATTGATTGACACCATAAATCAATATGATTATATTGGTTTCAAGCAACAGTAATGTAAGCGCTTAAGATTATCGTTACATAGATTCATCATTCATAAAAAGTTATTAAAATCTATTCTTTTACGATTTTTGTTTTGAATAGAATGCGATTTTCATAATTTCAATTAGGAGGTTATATGATGAGTAAAGGAGTATTAGGAACAAATGTTGTGACACAAGTAGGAATTATCGTGAAAAATATTGAACATACTTCTCAAACATTTGCAGATTTCTTTGGAGTTGAAAAGCCACCTGCAAATTTAACAGATACACTTGATAAAGCACAAACAAAATATAATGGCTCCCCAACCGAAGCCCGTGCTAAATTAGCATTCTTCGATATGGGACAAATACAGATTGAATTGATTGAACCTGATGAAAATCCTAGTACGTGGAGAGAGTATTTAGATACCCACGGCGAAGGAGTTCATCATATCGCCTTCGTTGTAAAAGATATGAAAGGTACAGTTGCAAAATTGGAATCTAGAAATATGCCGCTAATACAAAAAGGAGAATATACAGGCGGAAGATATGCATATATGGATACTTTTGGCGATTTAAAAGTGATTCTTGAATTGTTAGAAAACGATAATGGAGGAGGAGAAGGTAATTGAAGTTTTTTATAACAGGAGCTAATCGTGGTCTTGGTCTTGCTTTAACTAAAATAAGCTTACAAAATGGTGGAACAGTCTTTGCTGGGGTTAGAGGGATAGAGGATGCAAAGATAGAGGAATTACTCGAGTTAAAGGAAAATTATAACGGTAATTTGGAAATTGTTGAAATCGATGTCCAAAGCGAGGAATCAGTCTTATCAGCCTTGGCACAAGTAAAGGAAAAAACGAAA
Source organism: Lederbergia graminis (assembly GCF_042655485.1). Taxonomy (NCBI): domain Bacteria; kingdom Bacillati; phylum Bacillota; class Bacilli; order Caryophanales; family Bacillaceae; genus Lederbergia; species Lederbergia graminis. Next base: position 151,255 of record NZ_JBHSMC010000016.1, on the reverse strand, counting down.
AGTATCGATGTTTTAATCAATAATGCAGCCATTTTAAATGAAAGAGATAAATCGATAGAAGAACTTGATGTGGAAGCTTTTAAACTTGCCCTCGATATTAATATATTAGGACCAATTCGAGTCGTTAAGCATTTTCTTCCTTTATTAAGAGAGGGAGAGAATCAGTCAATACTTAATATTTCATCAGAAGCAGGCAGTTTAACTAATGCTTATAGTGGAGATTACCCATATGGTATTTCAAAGGCCGCTTTAAATATGTTTTCAGAAAAACTTCATCGATACTTAGAAGATCAAGATATGCAAGTATTATCGATTCATCCTGGTTGGATGAAAACAGATATGGGTGGTAAAAATGCTCCTCTTAATCCTATCGACACAGCAAAAAGTATAATAGAGTTAACGGGGTGGAAGAGAAAAGTAAGCCATCAGTATGTATTTGTTGATTATAAGGGAGAGCCAATGGAAATTTGATACAGAAATGCCTGTATCATTCACAATAAAATGAAATAGTAAAAAAACAGCATTGATAAGAAAGTATCATTGCTGTTTTTTTGTTTATTAGGACCTCGGGGAAATGGGAGTCATTGTTAAAGGATTTATTTATGACTAAATAACCACTATTCGACTTAAAATATAATCATCGTAGAAAGGAGCTAGCTTTTTATGCATTCAATTAATAAAATAGGTAAGCATTTTTGGTATATCACGCCAATAGCTGTAACAGACAGGCCCATTCTAGGAATGGTAGTAGGAAATAATAAAACTTTAATGATTGATGCTGGTAACTCAGAAGACCATGCAAATTATTTCATGAGAGAGACTTTAACAGGTGAGTCCCAATATCCTGATATAGTTGTTTTGACTCATTGGCATTGGGACCATATTTTTGGCCTTTCCGCATTACCAAATACAGTTGCAATTTCTTCAACTAAAACAAAAAAGGAAATGGAGAAACTTATCCCGTATTCATGGTCAAACGAAGCAATAGATGAAAGAGTAAAAGAAGGAATTGAAATTGAATTTTGTGCTAAAGCAATAAAAAATGAATATGAAAATCATCGAAATATTACCATTGTCTTACCGGATGTAACTTTTGAAAAGCGAGTGGAAATTGATCTTGGTGGAGTAACCTGTATCGTGCAACATGTTGGAGGAGATCATGCAGCAGATTCTGTCATCATCTATATCAAAGAAGATAAGATACTCTTTCTTGCTGACTGCATTTACCCAAATATGTATTCCAGAAAAGAACACTATACAATTAAGGAAACAGTAAGACTTTTAGACGAATTAGAATTATATGATGCAGATACATACATACCTTCGCATCAAAGGCCACTTTCAAAAGAGGAATTTAAACTAGAAGTTGCTAAGCTTAGAACCATTGCGAAGTATACAGCTAGTCATGGTAATGATAAACAAAAAATAATGGAGAGCTACGAAGCACACGTAAATAGGGAGCTCACAGATGATGAAATAGTAACAATCACTTACTTTGTAAATGGAGTTTTATAAAATCAAATGATATAAAAAAGGTAATGGGGGCTCCCACTACCTTTTTTATGTAGTGCAATATACAATCGCTGTTCATTCCATTTTATAAGATGAGACTAACGATAATGCCTGATAATATGCTCACAAGTGTGGCTCCATATAAAAGTTTCAAACCAAAACTTGCGACGATATTTCCTTGTTTTTCATTTAGCCCTTTGACTGCACCGGTAATAATACCAATAGAAGAGAAGTTAGCGAAAGAAACAAGAAACACAGAAAGAATTCCCATAGTGCGTTCACTAAATTGATGATCTCCTCCTGATAAATCCAACATTGCAACAAATTCATTAGTTACCAGTTTAACCGCCATAATTCCCCCGGCACTAACGGACTCTGATAAAGGAATTCCCATAATAAAGGCGATTGGTGCAAAGAGATAGCCTAAAATATTTTGGAAGGAAATATTAAACAATAGATCAAATACTTCATTTATTGCTGTCATTAAAGCAATAAATCCGATTAGCATGGCTCCTACAATAACCGCAACCTTAAACCCGTCAAGTATATATTCCCCAATCATTTCAAAAAAGGATTGTTTTTCTGTCTCTTGGATTTTTAATATATCTTCATTTGGCTCAACCTCATACGGATTAATAATAGATGCGATGATAAAACCACCAAATAAATTTAACACTAGAGCTGTAACAACATATTTCGGTTCAATCATCGTCATATAAGCCCCTACAATGGACAGTGATACAGTCGACATTGCTGAAGCACATAAAGTATACATACGCTGTTTTGAAATTAGGTGGAGTTGTTTTTTTAAGGTGATAAACACCTCTGATTGTCCTACCATCAACGATGCAACGGCATTATATGATTCCAATTTTCCCATGCCATTTACTTTACTTAATACCCATCCAACTCCCTTCATGAAGAACGGAAGTATTTTTAGGTGTTGCAGGATACCAATTAACACAGAAATAAAAATAATTGGCAGCAATACAGTTAAAAAGAATGGAGCCTCACCCGCGTTCGCCATACCACCAAATACAAAGGAAACCCCTTCATTTGCATATTCGAGTAGAACACTAAAAACTTTAGCTACTCCCTTAATGATGATGAGACCATATTCTGTATTTAGCAAAAACAAGGACAATAAAACTTGAATGATAAGCATGGTGATAATGGGTTTGAACTTTATCTCTTTTCGATTGGAGCTTACCAACCAAGCTAAAAATATTACGACAAGAATACCTAAAATTGAAATAACATATCTCATATGTAACCTCCTGATGAATTTCTACGATGATTGCAAAGGTTATTTTGTCCATAATTCACAAAAAAGAACCAAACATACATTATACAAGAAAATATCTATTATCGAGGATGTTTTCTAAATCCAAGTTTTACCTTGCTTTGCTAGGCATTTCTTTTTATTGAAATTAAAAATAATAAAAAATGAATAAATGTGCTTGAGAAAATAGGAGGAATAAAAGCAATTATACAAATGTTGTTGTATTAATATACAAAACTAGTTATAATTATAATAATAGATTGCTATATACAGGAGAGAGCTATGAAGAGAAAAAATATTATTATTATAGGTGCGGCAGGAAGAGACTTCCACAACTTTAATACATATTACCGTAATAAAGAAGAATATAATGTCGTTGCTTTTACAGCAGCACAAATACCAGATATTGATGGACGTAAATATCCAAGTGAATTGGCAGGTGCACTATACCCAAATGGTATTCCTATTTATTCACAAGATCAGTTACCAGAATTAATCAAGGAATTACAAGTGGACGAATGTGTATTTGCGTATAGTGATGTTAGTTATGAAGCTGTAATGGGGGTTAGTGCCATCGTAAATGCAGCGGGAGCTAACTTCAAATTACTAGGGCCAAATAGTACGATGCTAAAAAGTAATAAGCCTGTCATTTCTGTATGTGCAGTACGAACTGGAACTGGTAAAAGCCAAACGTCAAGAAAAGTTATTGAAACACTTCTTGAACATGATTTAAAAGTAGTTGCAATAAGACATCCAATGCCATATGGTGATTTAAATGCGCAGCGTGTTCAGCGCTTTGCTACGGTGGAGGATTTAAAGCAACATAACTGTACGATTGAAGAAATGGAAGAATATGAGCCACATGTGGCACGTGGAAATATTATCTATGCAGGTGTAGATTATGCTGATATTTTGGCTGAGGCGGAAAAGGACCCTGATGGCTGTGACGTTATTTTATGGGACGGAGGCAATAATGACTTCTCCTTCTACAAGCCTGATTTAGCTATCACTGTGTTGGACCCACATCGTCCAGGTCATGAGCTGAAATACTACCCAGGCGAAGTATGTTTAAGAACAACTGATGTAGCCATTATTAATAAAGTGGATAGTGCATCAGAAGAAGCTGTTGAAATTGTAGAGAATAATATAAAATCAGCTATTCCAGAAAGTATGATTATTAAGGCGGAATCAAAAATTACCGTTGAACATCCGGAAAGAATTGCTGGGAAACGTGTATTAGTCGTAGAAGATGGTCCGACATTAACACATGGGGAAATGAAGCTTGGTGCAGGTATAGTTGCAGCTGAACGCCTCGGTGTAAAGGAAATCATCGATCCACGTCCATTTGCGGTTGGCACAATTAATGACACATTTAATAAATATCAACATATCGGAAATGTCCTTCCAGCGATGGGGTATGGTGAGCAGCAATTGAAGGACCTTGAAGAAACAATTAATAATGCGGATTGTGATGCAGTAATCATTGGTACACCGATGGATTTAACTCGTGTTATTTCAATTAATAAACCGAGCACACGTGTACACTATGATCTAGATGAAATTACGAAACCAAACCTAGTCGATATATTAAAAGACTTTATAGAAGAACATAAACTAGTGAAATAAAATTTCGAAAAGGCTAGCGGTAAATAGGTGCCGCTAGTTTTTTTAGTAATAGCACACAATGTTAAAAGCCAAACTAATGCTTGAATATCAAGATAGTTTGGCTTTTGTCATTATTAATATTCTCCTTTTATTATAAAAAACGAGCCCCGAATGGTTCCAGCCAATTTCGATTTCTGCTTTGCAAATTTGAATTTCTCCTCTAATTCTTTCGGTATCTCCATCCCGTCTGATAGTTTGAAACCAACTGCGCGCTTTTTAGGGTTATCAACGGTATACATGACGTTGACGGAAAGACCATCCTCATAAAAGACATAAGCAAATTTAATATTTTCCACTTGAAAATGTGATGTTTCTAAAGGCCTTGCTGCAAATGTAATATCTCGTTCTTCCTTTAAAATTTTGTTCACATAATCAAGTGTCTCTTGGCTTTCACTAGCCGGTACTACTGTAAATTCATGTTTATATTTATTCATAAAGTAACGGGCTTCATTTGCACGTAAACCCGCGAGCGCTTCAGCTACAGGTGATGTGTGCAAACCGCTAGTAGAAACATCTTTAAAATCGACGGTAAACATACAATCCCTCCTTATTTTCTTATAACAGGAATCCACATTTCTCCATATTTTAAATCATCTTCGTTCCCCATTAATACAGCTGTATTAGGTCCGCCAACATAAGCGACATTATTTGCTTCTTGTAAGACTTGACCAAAGGCAATACCAGTAAGCTTGTTACTCAACTCTTCTTCTGATTCTGCTTTTCCTTTTACAACGATGTACTCGCCTTTCGGAAATTGGATCATTCTAGATGCTTCAGGTAGAGACTCTTTTGTCATGACACCAACATAATGCATCATCTTGTTATTCACTGCTTCATTTACAACGAAAAGGTAGTCATTTGCTGCAATTTCTCTTAACTTATCAATTGTTCCATCCTCATGGACTGCTTGCCAAAAGTCAGCTTTTTCCTTGTTTATACCTGCAAAGTCCATGTAATCGCTCTTAAGCTCCGTACCAATCCCTAAAACATTAAACCCGTCTTTTTCTTCTAAAAGATAATCTGCCATTTTCAAATTCATCCTTTCGATTAATTGGTTTATTTGTTCCTTGCTACGTTTATGATAAACTTAAATAGTGTCAAAAAATGATACTGTTTAGGTGGGCTCCATGAAAAAAGTTGAACGAATTAATACAATCATGCGGTTTATTAATAACCGTGCTCAGTTTACAATCTCAGAAATTATGCGGGAATTTAACATCTCACGTTCGACAGCTATTAGAGATATTAGAGAAATTGAAGCGATGGGGATGCCTCTAGTAGCCGAAGTCGGAAGGGATGGAGGTTATTTTGTCATGAATAACTCTGTCCTGCCCGCTGTACGATTTACTGATAATGAAATTAAAGCTCTTTTTATCGCATTTATGGCTACAAGAAATCAACAACTTCCTTATTTAAGAAGTCGACAGTCTTTAGCTGAGAAATTATTAGGCCTCATTTCTGAAAACCAGCAAGATGATCTTGTACTACTAAATCAACTTTTACTTTTTGAAGGAACAAACCCATATAATCCTGATTTACTTGACTTGTCAGACCTCCCCGACCCTGTGTTAGAGAAGCTAATCCAAATCATTCTTATGGAGCGCTATTTATTGATTACAATTAAAGGCGAGAAGGAAACGAAGTCTTATCCAATTTATCTCTTGCATCTTTATCATGAAAAAGGAGCATGGCTGATTGAAGGTTTTGACTTAAAAGAGGAAAAGAGAGGGATATTTCCGGTCTCTAAACTCACGGATGTCAAGCCTTATTCACCAAAAAGAGAAATAAGCAAAAGTAAAATAATGGACAAAATAAGCAAAGAGGAAGAGGTAATAAACCTGATCCTTGAGCTTGGTCCAAAGGGGATCGCCCAGTTTAAAAAATACCATCCTTTGAAACTTTCAATTTCCTATACGAACCCATACCAAACGACTGCCATTCTAAAGTCTTTTATAAATGTTCAAGATCCAGAAGAAGTAAGCGAAACAACCAATTGGCTTCTTTTTCTCGGTAATGATATTAAGATAAGAGAAATCCCAGAAGCAATTATAAATGGTATACAAGATAGAATATCCTTATTTTGCCCATAGATAGTAAAGCTTAAAACCTGTAGCATAACCGTGCTATTAATACTCGCTATTATAAGAAAGTTTTGTCCAAGCGCAACAACTATCAAAAAAATAAAATTATATAATCTATAATTTTATTTAGGAGTGAGGCAAATGAATGAGTATATACAGCAGGTAATTGATTGGATTGAAGCCAATTTAAAAGAGGAATTTTCGCTTGAGGACTTAGCTAGTTATATGGGATATTCACCTTATTATTGTTCTTTTAAATTTCATCAGGCTACAGGAATAAGCATTAGACGTTACATATTACTTAGAAGGTTGTATTTATCTACCGAAGATTTGGCGAACAATCGAAAAATAATCGATATTGCCTTTGATTATGGTTATTCATCACAAGAAGCTTATAGTAGAGCTTTTAAAACTGTTTTTGGTGTTAGTCCTAGAGAGTTTCAACTCAATCAAATGCCTATTCAATCGTTTGCAAAACTTAATATTCGTCAGGGAGAGGATGGATGGAGAATGAATATTTCCAGAGAAACTGAGGTTGAAAAATTAAGAAATAGGAAGCAAGAATTGTTTGAAAAAGATGTTCTAAATATATTAAACGGTCAGATAATGTATGAGGAATTTAAAAATAAAAAGCTTATGGGAGAATCTGATTACGCGCCTTTTAATGAAGCAATGTGTGTAAATCCGACGACTGCACCTATTTTCAATCAGCAGTTTATAGAAACGAGAGCGGCAGGGCATAGAGAGACTATAGAGAATTACAGAAATAAGGTAATAGAACCATTACATCATCTTTTGAAGAAGAACTATAACTATATTGTTTTATGGTTTGGAGAAGACATGTTTTGTCAAATGAATCTTCTTACTGTTCTTGCCTATCTTGAACAGTCGCAGTATAAAGGAAAAGTGTTTTATAATAGCTTTCGAGAAGATGAATTTAAAGTAAGTCAAACGGAGCTTACGTTAGGTAACTATTATTCTGTTTACGAAGAAGTGCTAGTCCATCAACGAAAGCCAACAAACGAACTACTTCCAGTGATGTACCAGGCAATAGAACTATTTTTAGAAATGAAGAGAGAAGATAATATCGTTGTAAAATATATTTCAAAAAATAAACATTTACCAAAATCTGAATTGCTAAAACAATTATTTAACGTTTTCCCAACACTGGGATACGGGGATACACAGTATATAGAGCTAATTGATAAAACGGTTAAATAATAAGATTTACTTTGAAGGTTGATAGAAGAGGGCTGAGACAAAGTATCAATGCTTATATGTTCTTGTACCAGCCTCTCTTATCTTCCTGCATATACCTATTCGTTCCCTAATTGCACATCAATTAGTGTAATTTCATTGGACTCGTTTACACCATTTTTTAATGCAACTTCTAAATCATTTATTTGTTTAGGCCTTACTCCCTTTATTCCAAAGCTTTCAGCAAGCTGTACAAAATCAGGATTTCCAAAGGCCGTACCAAAGCTATTATTGAATTTCTCTTGCATCATTTGTTCTTCTAATTTTAATGTTGCATCATTTAAAACAATAATGACCAGTGATAGATTAAGTCGCTTGGCAGTTTCTATCTCAGATATATTCATTAGCGCTCCACCATCCCCAGTAATACAAATAACCGGATCTCCTGGACAAGCCAATTTAGCGCCAATAGAACCAGGAATAGCAATACCCATGGAGGCAAAACCATTGGAGATGATAAGACGACCTGCTTGTTTTGGTTGATAGGTACGAGCAATAGATAGCTTATGAGCGCCTACATCTGAAATTACAATCGTCTTGTCGGTCGCGTTTTTTTCAATCACATGTAAGATACTCTCTATAGTAATTGGTAAGTGTTGCTTCACATCTATATCTATTTGATATGCTGATTTAATTTTCTCCTTTAGTCCTCCAGTCGGAGCCCATGGTTTGGCTACAAATTCCGATTTATTAAGTGCATTTATTACCTCATCTAAATCACCAACCAATTCTGCCTGAACAGGGTAATATTCCTCCATATCTGCTGGAAGAGAATCTATATGTAAAATAGGGTGCTTCCATCTATTCCATTCCTTAGGTGGACTTTCTATCCCATCAAAACCAATCACAATTAAAAAATCAGATTGCTCTATCAAAGGTAATACTTCATCCTTCTTTTTAAAACCAAAAGTAAAGTAATTGAGGGGATGGTCTTTAGGTATAACACCTTTTGCCATAAAACTATGGATAACAGGTGCTTGTAGTTTTACTATAAAAGTTAAAAGTTCACGTATAGCTTGTTGCCTGATTACTCCATTTCCGAAAATGACTAGTGGCTTTTTGCACTTGTCTATTATTGTTTTAGCATCCTCTATAGCTTGTAAAGTAGGAGCAACTTTTGGGATAGGTATTATGGGTAATGGTTGCGTGGGGACAACCTGTGATGCTATGTTCTCAGGTAACTCCATTAAAATAGCACCAGGCTTTTCCATTTGTGCAACTCTAAATGCCTTACGGATGAGTTTGGGTATTGTTTGTGCTTCTTTAATTTGAACGCTCCACTTTGTAGCTGGCTCAAATATTTTAACTACATCTAAGTATTGATGAGCTTCAGAATGTTGATTTTCAAAGCTTGTTTGTCCTGTAATAGCGATAACCGGTGAGTGGTCTAGGTTTGCGCTAGCTATACCAGTCAATAAATTAGTTGCTCCAGGTCCTAATGTTGCTAAACAAATCCCCACCTTATTGGATAATCTACCATAAACATCTGCCATAAAGGCTGCTCCTTGTTCATGGCGTACATTTACGAACTGAATTTTTGAATTGGACAAAGAATTAATAAGATCAAGCGTTTCCTTTCCCATAATCCCAAAAATATATTCAACGCCTTCATTCTCTAAGCATTGAACAAGTAAATTAGTTGCTTTCATTAAACTACGCCCCTCTATTAGTCAGTGTTTTTTTATAATATTCCCACCAAATTCGCAAAAACACCCTCTATATTTTTTACTTTACCTTTGAACTAGCGCTAAGTTATACTGCGTCAGTCCTTTTTATTGACGCTTTTCATCTTTTAGGGATTAATAGATGTAAGGTATAAAATAAGAAGAGGAGGGTTCTTTTATGATAAGTGATGTAGATTTGAAGCACTTGGAACGTTGTATCGAACTCGCACAAACCGCGCTTGAGAAAGGCGACGAACCTTTTGGGTCCATACTTATCTCGGCCAACGGAGAAGTGCTTTTCGAAGATCATAATCACGTTGCAGGTGGTGACCATACCCAGCATCCAGAGTTTGCGTTGGCAAGATGGGCAGCTGAAAACATGACAATAGAAGAAAGAAGTAAGGCTACCGTATATACATCCGGCGAACATTGCCCTATGTGTGCTGCGGCCCACGGATGGGTTGGTTTAGGTCGAATCGTTTATGCAAGTTCTTCTGAACAGTTGGTACAATGGTTAAGTGCACTCGGCGTTAGTCCAGGGCGTGTTCGGAATCTACCAATTCAAGATGTTATTCGTGATACGGTAGTAGACGGCCCTGTTCCTGAACTGGCAGAGCAAGTTTGCGAGCTTCATCAGCAGTTTTATATGAAAAAGCGATAAACTTAGGAAAATCTAAAGTAGATTGGAAAAAAGTCCTCTACTCTTCTATTATCCTAGGTTAGTAGAGGACAAAAAATTTAATAAGCAGATTAATAGATATTTTGAAAGCGTAAACAACTATTGGTAAGATGAAGTTATTACTATTAAAGGAGAAAATAAATGAGTAATTTTCTATTCGCACATTTCATTGGTGAAGACAAATTAGGAGAACAGGTTTATTTCAGTATTAGTAAAGATGGAAACCATTTCTATGACGTAAACGATGGGAAACCCGTACTCATATCTACTATCGGAGAAGAAGGTTTACGTGATCCATTTTTAATCCGTGATCCGAAGACGAATAAAGTATACATCATAGCTACCGATTTACAAATTCATAAAGGCTTAGGCTGGCAGCATGCACAAGAAAATGGGAGTCGCGATATCATTATTTGGGAATCAAATGACTTAGTAAATTGGAAAGGTCCACGTGCGGTAACAGTAGGTGTTGAGGGGGCGGGGAATGTATGGGCTCCAGAAGCAGTTTATGATGAAGATAAACAAGCGTTTCTTGTTTTTTGGGCATCGAAGGTGGAGGGAAAACACAGAATCTATGCTTCCTATACGAAGGATTTTGTCTCATTTGAAGAACCTTTTGTTTTTGTTGAAAAGGACAGAGATGTAATCGATACGACAATTGCTTATAGTGATGGTTTCTATTACCGCCTGACAAAAGATGAAACAACAAGCCGTATTATCATGGAATTCTCTGATCAGCTTACAGGAGAATATAAGGAAATACATTCAGCGGTTTTAGCAGATTTGGCTGGAGTAGAAGGACCACAAACATATCAAGTTGCCGATGGTACTTGGTACTTAATCGTAGACCAGTTTGCCAAAAACTTAGGTTACATGATATTAGAAACTGATCAATTAGGAAAAAGGGATTTTGTAGCTAAGCCGAAGGAAGAATATGATTTCGGAAAAACGAAAAAACGTCATGGAAGTGTTTTAAGCATAACGGAGGAAGAGTATGAAAGGATTTTATCTCATTATAAATAAACTATATTTTTCTTGAGGTAGAGCTGACTTAGATTACTAGAATCATATAAAAATAGAAAAGAGTGATCTCCATGACAACATTTAATAATCCCGTAATAAAAGGACTATATGCTGACCCGGATTTAGTAAAGTTTGGTGATACATATTATATTTACCCTACTACAGATGGATATGAAGGATGGGGTGGGGATGAATTCAGTGTATTTAGTGCGAAACAACTAACGGATGAATTTAAACGTGGAAATGTAATTGTTGATTTTAAAACAGACCAAGTTCCTTGGGCAGTCAGTAATGCTTGGGCACCGTGTACAGCTAAAAGGGGAGATAAGTATTTTTTCTACTTCTGTGGCAAACGCCCTGATGGCCATTCCTGTATTGGTGTAGCTTCTAGTGATTCACCAACTGGTCCGTTTAAAGCGGAGGCTGAACCATTACTTACAATTGAATTAATGAGGGAGCATAATATCTCCATCGGACAGGTGATTGACCCAGCGATTTATGAGGAAAATGGTGATTACTATATGCTCTTTGGTAATGGGGGAGATGGTGTCATCGTAAAAATGAATCCGGATATGATTAGTGTCGATGTTACAACATTACGAAACTATGAGGGCTTGTATGACTTCAGAGAGGCTGTGGAAGTATTTAAACGTGATGGGTTATATCACTTCACTTGGTCTTGTGACGATACTGGTAGTGAAAATTACCATGTGAACTATGGAGTTTCAACTTCTCTATTTGGTCCAGTTGAATATAAGTACACGATCCTTAGCAAAAATGTGGAGAAAAATATTTTAGCAACCGGGCATCATAGTATTCTAGCATTGCCTGAAGAAGATCGTTATATTATCGCATTTCATCGTTTTTCTCAAGAAGCAATGAAAACTGTAACAGGTCATGCGCGTGGACATAATCGTGAGGTCTGCCTAGCAGAGCTTTCATTTAATGAAGATGGCTTTCTTGAACCAGTTTCATTTGAATCTCTCATGACAGAAATAAAATAATTAGGAATGGTAACATGTTACCCAGTAAATTTTTCAAAATGAAAGATTTACTGTTTTTTTTATCATTTTTAGCTCCGGGTATATGCTTGTATTTATGAAAAAAATGTATTATAATAAGTTTGTGATATAGTTCACAAACTTATTGGTTGATATCGTAAGTTTTCCCTTAAATATATAGGGGATAGTACAAGTGAATAGATCTATTCAAATGTATGGATATTATTCATTTGTACATGCTAATTAATTGAGATTTTTGTACTGAATATTGCCATGTACATATTTATGGAAAGGAGCAATAAAATTAATGAAACTTTTAGGTATAGTAGGAACCAACTCAGATAAATCTACGAATCGTCTTTTGCTACAATTTATTCAAAAACATTTTGCAGAGAAGGCAAGTATTGAGCTTTTTGAATTAAAGGAATTGCCGGCATTTAATAAGCCGAAAGATAGGAAGGCACCTGATGCAGTACAAAGGTTGACAGATAAAATATTAGAAGCAGAAGGAGTGATTATTAGTACTCCGGAATACAACCATTCCGTGCCTGCGGTATTAAAGAGTGCTTTAGAATGGTTGTCCTACACTACTCAAGCGCTGATGGATAAACCAGTAATGATTACAGGAGCATCATATGGAAAATTAGGATCTTCCCGTTCACAAACACATTTACGACAAATATTGGATGCGCCGGAATTGAGAGCTCGAATTATGCCGAGCTCAGAGTTCTTATTAGGTTATTCATTACAAGCCTTTGATGAAAATGGTAATCTGAATGATCAAAGTAAGATACAAGAACTTGAGGGCATCTTTTCAGATTTCTTACATTTTGTAGATATTACCAATCAATTAGTTTATAAGAAACATACTGATATGCCGAAAACACAAAAATTCTCTTGGGAGGATAATTAATTTACTAGGAGGCTTACCGATGAAAATTGTTGGAATAGTTGGATCAAATGCCGATTTTTCATACAACAGACTATTATTACAATACATTGCTAGAAGTTTTAAAAAATTAATTGATGTGGATGTTGTGGATATAAAAGATATCCCAATGTTTAATCAATCGAATGATCAAACGGATAGTGTTCCGATTCAAAATCTAAAAAATAAAATTCTCAATGCAGATGGAGTGATTATTGCTACTCCAGAGTATAATCATACGATACCATCCGCACTGCAAAGTGTTCTCGAGTGGCTATCCTTTAAAATACACCCTCTCGATGGAAAGCCGGTGATGATAGTCGGGGCATCATATGATGTGCAAGGCTCATCTCGCTCGCAATTACATTTACGCCAAGTTTTAGATGCACCTGGTGTAAATGCAGTAGTTATGCCTGGTAATGAATTTTTATTAGGACAAGTTCATAAAGCGTTTGATGATGATGGAAACTTAAAAGACTCGAAAACAGTGCAGTTTTTAGAAACTTGTATAAAGAAATTTATCCGTTTCATTAAAGTCATAAATGTGATAGACGCCCCAGAAGGGATGAAAGATTTATCCAGTACAGAGGATTTATATGCTACTGGAACGATCGATACAACGATTCAAGGTGTCGACATGATGGCAGATGACTGGGTGGAACAAGCTGCTGAAAAAGTAGGAGCTGTAGAAGGAAGTACGTATGTTAAACTAGACCGTGGTATTTTAACGGTTGATCAGTTAAATTATTTCTTGAAATCTATGCCAGCAGAACTAACATATGCAGATAGTAATAATCAATTCCTGTACTATAATCATAAATTTGATGCAGAGGACATGTTAGCATCACGAAGACCTGAACAAGTAGGTTATCCACTTGCTGAATGCCACCCAAAAAGAGCTTTTAGCAGTGTTGCTTGGGTCATCCAACAATTACGGAATAAGAAAGAAGATGTAGTAAGAACCCATGTACCTACACACGGACCAGATAAGTTTGTTGTTCATAGCTACCAAGCTATTAGAGACGAAGAAGGAAATTATCTTGGTATCAATGAATATGTACAAGATATTAAACCAATTATTGATTGGTATCTAGAACAAACGGGTCAACAGTTAACGGGTAGTAATGTGGATGCAGTGTCAGGAGCTACGTCTAAAGTAGATACAGTTTCAGGTGCAACTGTTAAGGATAATTAATGAAAAGGTTCTGTTAAAATTCATTGTTGTTGACAATAGAGTTTAACAGAGCTAATGAAAAAGAGGTCTACATGGCCTCTTTTAATAATTCTTTAGAAAGGAGGGCATCCCTACTATGCAAAGTCGTGAAATACATATGATGGGAACGATAATCCAATTATCAGTTGAACATGACCATGCTAATTTCATTCTGGATGAGTTGATTTTGTTTTTGAGAGAGAATGAGCAACGATTTAGTGCTCATAATCCTAATTCAGAACTAATGGAAGTAAATAAAAACGCAGGAATGAGGCCGGTGAAAGTCCATCCTCATTTGTATGAATTAATTAAAATAGGCAAGGAGCATAGCACTTCTGCTAGTAGTTCTTTGAATATTACCATTGGTCCACTTGTTCAAGCATGGCGGATTGGATTTGAAGATGCGAATATTCCTTCCAATAAAGAGATCCAGTCTCTGTTAAGCAAAACAAATGCTAAGGATATTATTCTGGATGATCATAAACAGACCGTGTTTTTAAGAAATAAAGGGATGTTTATTGATTTGGGTGCATTGGCAAAAGGGTATATTGCTGATCTTATTATTACTGAATTAGAATCAATGAATGTTAATGCGGCTCTAATTAATTTAGGTGGAAACGTAATGACGTATGGGAGATCTCCTAATCATGAGGATGAATACTGGCGTGTAGGAATTCAACATCCTTTCCTACCGCGAGGAAATTATATCGCAATTGTGAAGGCATTAAACCAATCCGTGGTTACTTCAGGGATTTATGAGAGAAAATTCACAATGAATAATCAAACATATCATCATATATTAGATCCTAACACAGGATATCCAATTACGTCAGAAATAGCAGGGCTAACAATTGTATCCAAAAAGTCAGTAGATGGAGAAATATGGACTAGTCGATTATTTGGACAGTCATCTCACCAAATAATAGATATATTAAATACTATAGATGATGTAGCAGGTATTGTTGTTACTAAAACCGGTGAACTGTGTTACTCGGAATCACTTAAACCATATATTATCGAATCAAATTAAGGGAGAGGGTAAATACATTGGAATTAGAGGGGGGCATACATCATTGTGCTAACATGTAGCCTTGTGTATCCATCCACAGTGTTTCCTTCCTTGAATAATCACTGTGGATGATAATGAATCTTTACCATTCATTTGGTTCGTAGTTTAATTCCCTAAATAATTGAGCTTTTTCTTTCTTAGATAAATCCCGCCATTGCCCCGTTGGGAGATTGCCTAAATGAATATTCATGATTCGAATTCTTTGCAAGCGGTATACGTCATACCCTAATTCTGCACACATGCGTCGGATTTGTCGGTTTAAGCCTTGGGTTAAAATGATATTAAATTCATACTTTGATAATTGAGTTACCTTACAAGGAAGTGTTTTTGTACCTAATATTTTCACACCTGAAGCCATTTTCTCTAAAAACTCAGGTGTAATTGGTTTATCTACAGAAACAATATATTCTTTTTCATGTTTATTTTCAGATCGCAGTATTTTATTTACTATATCGCCATCGTTCGTAAGTAGTATTAATCCTTCAGAATCTTTGTCGAGTCGGCCAATATTAAATATTCTTAACGGATGGTTAACCAAATCAACTATATTCCCTTTTACTCCTTTTTCTGTGGTACTCGTAATCCCTACAGGTTTATTTAATGCTATATAAACATTATCCCTGGCAACTCTTATAGGATTCCCATCTATACGG
This sequence comes from Lederbergia graminis, assembly GCF_042655485.1. Classification (NCBI taxonomy): domain Bacteria; kingdom Bacillati; phylum Bacillota; class Bacilli; order Caryophanales; family Bacillaceae; genus Lederbergia; species Lederbergia graminis. Next base: position 135,228 of record NZ_JBHSMC010000016.1, on the reverse strand, counting down.
ACCTCATCACCAGGTTCTACTTGACTTCCAATTGTTGCTCGTTTTCCATTTATCGTAACTCTTCCATCTGTAATTAAACGATCAGCACCTCGTCTAGAAGCTTTACCAGATTCACTAATAAATTTATTAATGCGCATGTTGACCCATCCTTCATCAGACAATTCTTTTATTAGATATTAAATATACTTTATTTTAGGGATGGAACACAAACTCTACTTAGGAAATAAAGTGTTGAATGTTCCCCAAATTTCTTTTTTAGCATATTGCGGATACATGGAATGGAATTGAATGATGATGGGAGTTTGGCTTAACCAAGGATATGTCATGAATAGCCCCATATCGCCGTATCTGATCGCTTCGAGAGCCAAAGGTAGCTCCCGTCTAAATATTTCATTTCGTTTTGCAACAATATTTAATTCATATTCCCCTTCATCCAAGTGTACGGAAGCGCAAAAAACAAAAGAATTTCCATATACTTTCCACTCGCCTATAACCTCATCGCGTAATGTGTTTATGTTATTCCAAGCATATACAGAGCCGATATGAAGAAAAAGTTCACCTGTAGTATCAGAGTGGGTTAGAGTGTAACGTCTAGGAATAACAGGTGCCGTTGCAGTAGTTCCATTCATGTGAAATACAGATAGCTTTTCCGGGTTAAAAGTGCTCAATCCATTCAACTCCTATTGTTTTTGTATCCATATGCAGAATCACGGGGATATGAGCATGAAAAATCATCATCATAATGATACATGACTATAAATCTTCATATCCAAATAATAGTTTTATATTCTTAATTTTGGTAAAATAAATAAAATTATCAGTTTTAAAGGAGGCGCCTATGAAACTTAGAGTATCAGCAGTTCAATACCATCTTCATACAATCCAGTCTTTTGATGACTTTGCAAAACAAGTGGAACATTACATTAAAACAGCAGAGGAGTTTGAAGCTGATTTTGTTCTGTTTCCGGAGTTTTTTACGACACAATTAATGTCGACAGGAGATGAGCAAGGTGAAGCTCTAAAAATCAGCAATCTGCCGGATTTTACAGAGCAATATCGTTCCCTATTTATAGATTTAGCAAAACGCACTAATATGCATATTATTGGTGGGACACATGTCCTGCGCAAAGGGGATCGTTTGTATAATGTAGCCCATTTGTTTTATCCAGATGGGAGGGTAGCAGAGCAGGCTAAGCTTCATATTACTCCGACTGAAGTAAATGAATGGAATATGTCAGCTGGGGAAGACCTCCAAGTATTTGAAACAGATAAGGGAACTATCGCAATGTTAACTTGTTACGATATTGAATTTCCAGAAATAGTTAGGATGGCAAAGGCAAAAGGTGCAGATGTCATTTTCTGTCCTTCTTGTACAGATGATCAACATGGCTTTCATCGTGTTCGATATACAAGCCATGCGAGAACGATTGAGAATCAAGTATATGTAGTTACAACAGGCACAGTCGGTTCTCTTCCAACTGTTGATTTTATGCGCTTAAATTATGGTCAAGCTGCTGTGATTTCTCCGAATGACATTCCATTCCCGCCAAGGGGTATCCTTGTGGAAGGTGAAATTAATCATGACATGATTGTGACGGCGGATCTTGATTTGCAGTTACTATATGATGTGCGTGAAAAAGGTTCAGTTACAACGTGGCGTGATCGAAGAACAGATCTCTATTCTGATTGGAAATGAGGGATGAGGGTGTATAGGAAAGAATTTTATCTGTTTGATCAACATCAACCAGTTCGAGCAGTAGTACGAAACTATACGAAGGCTGACTTTCCTGAACTAATACGCATCCAACAAGAAAGTTTTCCACCCCCATTTCCAGAAGAATTATGGTGGAATGAGAGACAACTTATGAATCATGTTACTTTATTTCCTGAAGGTGCATTATGCATTGAGGTGGATGGCGTGCTAGCAGGCTCCATGACTGGCTTACTAATTGACTTTGATCCGAGCCATCCCGATCATACTTGGGCTGAAATAACGGATGATGGCTATATACGAAATCATAATCCAAATGGAAATACACTCTATGTTGTCGATATTGGAGTGCGCCCATCTTTTCGTAAGCTTGGGTTGGGCAAATGGCTCATGTTTTCCATGTACGATGTTGTCATCCATAAGCACTTAACTCGGTTGATAGGTGGAGGCAGGATGTCCGGGTTCCATCGGTATGAAAAAGCGATGACAGCGGAGCAATACCTTGATTCAGTTATAAAAGGAAAATTACAAGATCCTGTTATCACTTTTATGCTGCGATGTGGCCGAACGCCTGTTAAAGTAGTAGAAAATTATTTAGATGATGAGGAATCATGCAATTATGGGGCATTAATGGAATGGAAAAACCCATTTTGCACAGATAATAACGAGGAGGTCCTCTAAATGGAATATCATAGAATTACTAGTATTGAAGATCCTTATTTTCCAAAAATGCATCAACTCATGCAAAATGTATTTCCTCCAGAAGAGGTGTTAGAATTTGATTTGTGGAAAGAACCTCTTGAGGACCCTGGAATTCGTGTATTCGTTGCAATTCATGAAGGAAATGTAGTAGGGGCTACTGAATACCGCTATTATGAAGACTTCAATGTAGCGATGACGGACTTTACAATCATTGGCCAAGCTGGTCTTGGAATTGGCCCTTATTTAGCAAAGCAAAGATCACAGGATTTAAACAAGTTAGCAGAAGCAAATGGTAAGAATATGTACGGAATGTTCGCGGAAATATATGACCCGTATCGAGTTGAAGAATATGAATTTGGTGGTATAAAGCCGATGGATCCATATGTTCGACGTGAGGTTCTATCACATCTTGGATATAAGCGTTTGGATTTTCCGTATGTTCATCCTTCTTGGAATAATGATGGAGAAGCCGTTTCAGGATTAGATTTATGTTACCTTCCTTCAGACGATCATGTAAGTGAATTAGAAACTAGTTTAATTGTGAAGTTTTTACGACGATACTATTCTGTTCTTCCTAATAAGCCTAAAGAATGGAATGAGATGGTACAAAACTTAGAAGGTGTGGATACTGTTAAGTTATTGCCTCTTTAATAGTAATAAAAAGAGCAAATTACTATTATCGATATAATCTATTCATATAGTTGATTTCCGCTCTAGGCGGACGCTTTCCACGGGGCGAGCGGTGAGCCGCTTCAGTCGCGCTGCTCCTTGCAGGGTCTCACCTGCACGCTAGTCCCGCAGGAGTCGCCACCTTACGCTACAATCAACATTGTGACTGAATTTATTGTGTACTTATTATAAACAGATTCAAAAATAAGTAGAAAGTCATTTCTTTTAATGAATAAGTATGCATTCACAAACTATTTTCTTTTAAGAAGAATAGAAAAGTAAAAACAAGTGGAAAAACGTGGTTTTTTCCACTTGTTTCATTTTAAGGAATTATATAACGCACAGTTACATTAGTTCCATGTAGCTTCTTTTTAATCTGGTAGATGCTTCTAGTTATTTTTTATCTATTATTTAATGTTATTATATTAGTATATTGTTAGGGTGAGCTTAGCAATATATTTTTTGATAGTTTGAAAGGAAGTAAAATAAATTGAAATATTATAGCAGACTTTTTCTTCTTCTTTGTATATTTGTTGTACTTGCATTAGCGGGATGTGGGAACGTTAAATCAACGAATGTAGGTAATTTAAAGTTTGAGAATCCATTAAAAATACCAGAACTTCTTGAACCAACGCTCGAACCGGATGGTACGAAGCATTTTACCTTAACGATGATGCAAGGAACTACAGAGTTTTTGGAAGGAAAAACAACGGATACATGGGGGATTAATGGTTCTTATCTTGGACCAACTGTTAGAGTGTCACGTGGTGATAAAGTTTCCTTCGATGTCATTAATCAATTAGGAGAAACATCTACATTACACTGGCATGGGATGATGTTGCCTCCAGAAATGGATGGGGGTCCACATCAAATGATTGAAGCAGGAAAGACATGGTCTCCTCACTGGAAAATCGATCAGCCGTCAGCTACAACCTGGTTCCATCCACATCTTCATGGAAATACAGCTCAACATGTATACAGAGGCCTTGCCGGCATGTTTATTATTGACGATGAGGATTCTAAAAAGCTTCCTTCCAATTATGGTGTAGATGATATTCCACTTATCGTACAAGATAAATTATTCACAAGTGACGGTCAGTTTTCAGAAGATGATGATACAACATTTGGAATACTTGGTGATGAAATACTTGTAAATGGGACGCATGATCCTTTTCTAGAAGTGACATCAAGCCAAGTGCGTTTTCGATTATTAAATGGTTCAAATGCTAGAGCGTATACTTTCGGGTTTACAGATGAGCGTTCTTTCCAATTAGTGGCAAACGATGCAGGGCTTTTACAAGAGCCTGTTACATTGGAGCGATTTATGTTAAGTCCTGGAGAGCGCGCTGAAATTGTCGTTTCGTTTGAGCCAGGAGAAGAGACGATTCTCCATAGCTACAAGAATGGTACAGGTATTGCAAGTGGCGAATTTGATTTATTAAAGATTGTTGCTGCTTCAGAATTATCGGAATCAAAGCAAATTGAAGGACAACTGTCTAGTGTAGAACCAATCGAGGTGCCAGCGGACGCAAAGGTACGTCAATTTAGATTATCAATGGATAATAAAATAAATGATAAATCAATGGATATGTCACGGATTGATGAGGTTGTGCCAGCAGGTGGTAAAGAAATATGGGAAATTCGCAATTTTGGTTCGGAGCATAATTTCCACATCCATGATGCCGCCTTCCGTGTATTAGATGTAAATGGTAAGGAACCACAAGAGTATGAACGAGGTAGAAAGGATACCGTGTTTGTTCCTCATGGAGCAACAGTTAGGCTTGCAGTAGAATTTGGCAACTATACGGATTTAAAGTATCCACTTATGTATCATTGCCATCTATTAAAGCATGAAGATGATGGAATGATGGGGCAATTTCTACTTGTTGAACCCGGGACTGAGTCACAGGTGCCAATGCAACTTACTGAAGTTAGTGAACATCATGATCATTAATAAAACAGAAGGACAGGTTGAGAAGACTCTGTCCTTCTGTTTTTTATTTAGCTATTTAAATTGCTCTCTCTTAATTTTTTCACTTGGTCTGAATGGAAAGGTGAATCCTCTACTTCGTTCACTACACTAAAGGGATTACCATCCAGATCGAAAAAGTCAAAGAACTTCATACCATTAAAGTCATTAATGTCCGTCGTCACAACCCCATTATCTTTAAAGTGCTGGTGAGCATGATCAATATCATCTACTACAAAATTATAATAAGAATTTTTCTGATCACTATTCATGGAAAACTCAGTAGACTGGGGCGTTTCTACTTTTATTAATGCTAATTGAGTAGAACCGTATGGTAAATAAAAACCAATTCCACCTTCCCAACTATCAATTAATGTCACTCCCAAACTTCTTTCATACCATTGTCTAGATTTTTCAATATTTGTAACAGGAATAAAAATACTACCAATCTTGAACATGATGAGCCTCCATTCAACTATATTAATATCCAAACTTAATAGAAATTTATATGTTCATTTCGATAAAAGGCGATAAAAAACCTTTTATTGAGAATAAAATAGATAAAAGGATATAGGAGGAGAAAAGAACTATAGCAAAATTCAAATCACTTCAGCCCTTTTGTAGCAACATTTTTAATGATTACGAAAAAAATTCATTTTTTATTTTAGTGCAAACGATTGCGCAAATAAATAATAACAATTATAATGTGAATAGATTAGGAGTTTGTATATACATCTCGAAACGTTTCAAGGTCCATAGTGTTATAGTGTGATTATTTATGCGTTGTATAGTTTATCAATGCAAACGATTGCACAAAATTGTGGAATAAAGCTTCATTTTTATCGAGAAATAGTACTTCCTATTATAAGTAATAATGAAAAGTTACAGGAGGATTTATGATGCAGGAACAGCACGTTCAACCAAACAATACACGTAGTTTACCTAATCTTCCAATCAGTACCATTTGGTTAATTAGTTTTGGATTTTTAGGTGTACAAATGGCTTTTTCTTTGCAAAGCTCAAATATGGGGAGGATTTTCCAAACAATTGGTGCTGATCCTCACACACTCGGCTTTTTCTTTATATTACCGCCTCTAGCAGGTCTAATTGTACAACCTCTAGTAGGATATTTTTCGGATCGAACTTGGCATCCGAAATTGGGGCGTCGAATTCCATATTTACTCGTAGGAGCAATCGTAGCAGTTATCGTCATGTGTTTACTTCCAAATGCGGGAAGTTTTGGATTTAGTGCAACAGCTGCACTTACTTTTGGTGCTATTACCATCTTGTTCATGGATGTTTCATCTAATGTTGCCATGCAACCATTCAAAATGATGGTTGGGGATATGGTGAATGAGAAGCAAAAAGGATTTGCTTATTCGATTCAAAGCTTCCTTTCCAATAGCGGTGCTGTATTAGCTAGTATTTTTCCGTTTGTATTAACGTTGATTGGTATATCCAATACCGCACCAAAAGGAGTCGTTCCACAGTCCGTTGTAATCTCCTTTTATGCGGGTGCAGTTATATTGATAGTTTGTAGTTTATTTACAATCATGAAAGTAAAAGAATATCCACCAGCGGAGTATGCGGCATATCATGGGATTACTAATGTTGAGGGAAAACAAAAATCAGGTGTATTTACTTTATTACGTAAAGCACCGAAAATCTTTTGGACGATTTCATTAGTTCAACTCTTTTGTTGGATGGGGTTCCAATACTTATGGACGTATGGTACTGGAGCTGTAGCTGATAATGTTTGGAATACACTTGATCCATCTAGTCCAGCATACCAGGAAGCTGGTAACTGGTTTGGTATTCTATCAGCTGTTCAGTCAATAGCTGCTGTATTATGGTCATTAGTTTTATCAAGAGTCCCAAATAGTAAGCATAAGCCTGCATACGCACTTAGCTTATTGTTAGGTGGAATTGGTTTTGGATCCATCTTCTTTGTTCATAACCAAGCTTTATTAGTTGTTTCCTTCATTCTAATAGGGATTGCATGGGCAGCAATGATGACATTCCCGTTCACAATGCTTACAAATGCATTATCAGGAGAAAATATGGGAATGTATTTAGGTTTATTTAATGGTAGTATTTGCTTGCCACAAATCATTGCTTCATGTATAAGTTTTGCATTGTTCCCAGCACTAGGTTCATCAATGCCAGCTATGATCTTACTATCCGGTATTTCTCTAGTTGTGGGCGCACTTGCAGTATCCATTATTAAAATAAAAAAATAATCCATCAGCCATTCAATAGAATGGCTGATATTTAGGAATAATTGTAGGGATTGAAAGGGGATGTGTGTAGGTCTTGGGAGTTACGATAAAAGATGTAGCAAAAAAAGCGGGAGTTTCGACCTCTACAGTGTCACGGGTTATTTCTGATCATCCAAAAATAACGGAAAAAACAAAGCAAAAAGTACGGAAAGTAATGGAGGAACTACAATTTCATATTAATGAGAATGCTCGTAATTTAGTACAGAAATCGACAAAAACGATTGGGATTGTTATGAAGAGCTCAGCGCGTGAATCTTTTCATGACCCATTCTTTCCAGAAGTGTTACGCGGCATTAGTGCTTTATGTCATAACCAAGATTTTAGCATTAGTTTAACAACAGGAGAATCAGAAGACGCTATTTATCAAGATGTGATTAAAATGGTTCAAGGTAAAAAAGTAGATGGAATTATTGTGTCTTATTCAAAACAAGATGATAAAGTTGTTCCTTACCTTTTAGAATATGGAATTCCATTTGTTGTAATTGGTAAGCCTCTTGGAGAAGCAAATAACATCACCTATGTTGATAATGACAATGTAAAAGCGTCAAGAGAGGCAGCAGAGTTTTTAATTAATAGAGGACATAAAAAAATAGGATATATTGGTGGATCCCTAAAATTTGAAGTATCTAAGTACCGTTTACAAGGTTTTAAGGAAGCAGTTCTCTTAAATCAATTAAATCTTACGGAAGATTATATGAAAAATCCCGAATCTCCAGAGTTAATTGGAAAGGCTGTTCAAGAATTGATGGCTTTAAATGAACCACCAACAGGGATTGTTGCTATAGATGATTTAACAGCATTAAACTCAATGCTTGCATTGAGAGAACAGCATGTGAACGTGCCTGAAGATGTTAGTCTCGTTAGCTTTAATAATACGATTGTTTCTGAGTTCTCTAATCCCCCACTAACATCCATTGATACGCAAATCTATCAGCTAGGCTATGAGGCCGCAAGATGCTTGATAGAAGAAATTAGTCAACCTTCGTTATATAAGAGAAGCATTATAATCCCTACTATTATGGTCGAAAGAGAAACTACAAAACCCCTAAGATAAAAATTGTTTTTAGAAATGTTGGAGGAGAGAAGTACTATGAATAAACAGTGGTGGAAGAAAAGTGTCGTCTACCAAATCTATCCAAGGAGCTTTATGGATAGCAATGGTGACGGAATTGGAGACATTCAAGGTATTATTTCTAAATTAGATTATTTAAAAGAAATGGGTATAGATGTTATATGGGTTTGTCCAATGTATCAATCCCCTAATGATGATAATGGATATGATATTTCGGATTACCAGGATATCATGGCTGATTTTGGTACGATGGCTGATTTTGATGAGTTACTAGATGAGGTTCATAAGCGTGGGATGAAATTAATATTGGACTTAGTTATTAATCATACGAGTGATGAACATCCTTGGTTTATCGAATCGCGCTCTTCTATAGATAATCCCAAAAGAGACTGGTACATTTGGAGAGATGGAAAGGACGGCAAGGAACCGAATAACTGGGAATCTATTTTTAATGGTTCTGCTTGGAAATATGATGAGGAAACAAACCAATACTTTATGCATATTTTCTCAGAGCGTCAACCGGATTTAAATTGGGAAAATCCAGAGGTTCGAAATGCTTTATATGATATGGTCAACTGGTGGTTAGATAAAGGCATTGACGGTTTCCGGGTAGATGCGATATCTCACATAAAAAAAGAACCAGGCTTAAAGGATATGCCTAATCCAGATAAGCTTCCGTATGTGTCCTGCTTTCCAAAAATGATGAATGTCGATGGTATTGATGAGTTTTTATCGGAGTTTGCCAATAAAACGATAAAGAACTATGATATTATGACTGTCGGAGAAGCAAATGGTGTTGGACTAGATGATTCCGATAAATGGGTTAGTGAAGAAGACGGTTATTTTAATATGATTTTCCAATTTGAGTTTCTTGGTCTTTGGGAGAAAGAATCAGATGGAACTGTTGATGTTTTAGCATTGAAAGAAAACCTATCTAAATGGCAGACTGGTCTCGAAGGTCGTGGTTGGAATGCTTTATTTATAGAAAATCATGATCAAACCCGTAGAGTTTCAAGTTGGGGGAATGATGAGAAGTACTGGAAGCATAGTGCCAAAATGCTGGGTGCATTATACTTCTTAATGAAAGGTACACCATTCATCTATCAAGGCCAAGAAATTGGTATGACAAATGTTCAATTTCCAAATATTGAAGATTACAATGATGTAGGGATGATCAATTATTATAATATTGAAAAAGCAAAAGGTCGCCCTCATGATGAGATTATGGAAGTGATTTGGAAACAAGGTCGGGATAATTCAAGAACACCTATGCAGTGGAATCAAGAACATCAAGCTGGATTTACAACTGCGAATAAAACATGGTTAAAAGTAAACCCGAATTATCCAAACATTAATGTTGCCGAGCAACTAAAAGACCAAGACTCCATATTGAATTTCTATAAAAAATTAATTCGTTTAAGAAAAGAAAATGAAGTATTTGTCTATGGAATGTACGAATTATTAGAACCAAATCATCCACATCTTTTTGTATATACACGAACATTGGATGAGGAAAAAGCAATTGTGATAAACAACTTTGCGGTACAAGTGACAAAACTTGAGCTACCGGAATGGGTTAAAGATGCACAACTTGTTTTAAATAACTATGATGTTCAAGATGCTGAAATCAAGCTAGAGGTTACATTGAATCCTTATGAGTCTAGGGTTTATTTATTGAAAGCTTAACAAGATAAATTTAAGAAGGCCTGTCCTCATTTAGAGAACAGGCTTTTTTATTATTGGGCAGTATATCCGCCATCAATCATAAGTGAACTACCTGTTACAAATTCGTTTTCGCATAAAAAGATAATCCCATGGGCAATTTCGTCTGCTGTACCTAGTCGTCCAATCGGATGTCGTGCGACTAATCCATCATAAAAGTCTCCTAGCGCTTCTTTATTTACCATTCCTGATTCGACATAGCCAGGACAAACTGCATTTACTCGTATGTTTTTATCAGCGTACTCAAGTGCAAGCGACTTTGTTAATATATTTACAGCACCTTTACTTGCGTTATATGCGAATGCACCAGCTTCACCAACATGCCCTAGTATTGACGCAGTGTTAACAATGGACCCACCGCCAGTTTTGAGCATTTCCCTAATAGCATATTTCGCACCGTAAAAGACACCGTCTTGGTTAATGGCAATTACTTTGTGATAATCTTCATAGGACAACTCATGAGTCTCTGCAAGTACCCCAATACCTGCATTATTAACCATAATATCTAAGCGTCCATAAGTCTTTACAGTTTCCTGAACAAGGTTCTCCACTGATTTTTCTTCTGCAGCATTAACATAGATGAATGTAACATCTGCACCACTACTTTTTAAATCAGTCTCTACTGATTTTCCACCGTCTTCATTATAATCAGCAATTACAACTTTAGCTCCTTTATTAATAAAGGCCTTTACAGTTGCTAAACCAATACCAGAAGCTCCACCTGTAACGATAGCTACTTTGTCCTTTAAATCATACATATTTATGCTCCTTTCAATTGGTTGTGTTCTATCTCTTTTAAAGTTCCCTTAAATAGCGAACATAAACTAAAAAAAGGTGGTTCCAAGAAGAACCACCTTTTTATTGTATTTTATTTTTTAATAAACATCTGTACCCATTGATTTCCACCTTGTTCATATCCTACACCGATGTGAGTATACTTATTATCTAGAATGTTCTTGCGGTGCCCTTCACTATTCATCCACGCTTTTACAACTTCTTCAGGAGATTTTTGACCTTGTGCAATGTTTTCTCCTGCTGTTGTATATGTTATTCCAAAATCCCTCATCATATCAAACGGGGATCCATACGTAGGGCTAGTATGAGAGAAATAACCTTTTTCATACATATCTTGTGCTTTTACATCTGCTACATTATTTAATGCAGAATCTGCTTTTAGAGCAGGTAATCCAGCTTTTGATCTTTCCTCATTTGTTAATCTTATAACAGTTGCTACATATTTATTTACCCCTTGTGTTGCATTATCTGCTGGTGGGGTTTGTTGTTTTGGCTGTGCTGCTTGTGGTTGCTGCGGCTGTTGTGCTGGTTGTTGTGTTTGTGGTGCAGGTGCTTTTTGAGCATTTTTATCATTTTTCTTCTGTGTTACGTTAGGTCCTTGATCTGGTACTATATCGCCAAATTGTATTCCTTTATCGGATTCTTGAAAATCAATTTGTCCATCAGGTGTGTATTTCCCAATAATCGTCTTAAATTCATACTTTGCATCTTGAATCTTGATTGGTACTGTATGTGGATAGTTCCTACTATCCAAGTCTGTTCTAAAGCTTGAAATATTGTCATCGCCTTTTGCCTTATTGGCTACATCTTTATCATTGTCATTATTATTGTTACATGCTGTAAGCAAAACCATTAATAAGCTTAAAAAGATTATTTTCAATTTGTTTATTTTCATGGTGAATTACTCCTTTTGTTTTTTCTTATTTTCTCTACTTTCACCGAAAATAATATGGTAATTAAAAACAGTACACGACAATTTGGAAACACCTTCCGATAATTTACAGATTAAATTAAGGAAAATTACCAATTATATATGATAACGAGATATAGTAGGGAGGTTTTTCATTGTGATTGATTTTTTCGATAATGGTGACGCAAAACTTTATGAGGATCGCTATCAATTGTACGTAAATGGTGATTATATAGGAGATAAAACATTAAAAAATATGAGTGATAACTTATCTGATGTTGATAGTTTTTTGAAGAATAAAGGCTTTAGGCAATTTAAATCGCAGTTAGAGGGAGATCATTATAATATTGAAGCGTCGACAGATGAAGCCGAGGGAATTTCGGATGCTCTTTTTGTATATGTAAATAATCGTTAGAAATAAAATGGAGACATTCGTTTCCGAGTGTCTCCATTTAAATCCAATTATTTTGCTTGGATGATGACGCTAGCTGTTGGTAATCCTGGAGAAGTGGCAGTTACGATAATTTCTCCTGCTTTTGTTGTAGATCTTATATAAGCTAGTAACATTCCGTTATGGACTTGTCTTTTCTTGGAACTATATGGTGTTAAATCTTGGGCATTTCCATTTTCAAGTCCCAATATTTCACCTGGACCTTCAATAGAAAGGGATATTTCATTATTCGCTAAATATACTGTTTTACCATTGACGTCTACAATTTCCATCTCGATGTGCGCTATATCGAGGCCATTGGCTTTCATTTCTAGCGAATCTGAACTCATATCAATTTTTTCTGGTTCTGAATTTGTCATAAGTTCATAAGATACATTCTTACCGGATTTGTGTTTTGCTACAACTTCGATCGTACCCTCTTCAAACATAACCTCCCAGCGGATGAACTCATCTGACTCACCGCGGTGTTTACTTCCTAATGACTTACCATTTAAAAATAGCTCTGCTTCATCACAATTCGTATAGCATAATACTTGTAATTGCTCTCCTGTATTCCAGTTCCAGTGAGGAGAAGCATACCACCTTGGGTTATGATTAGATTTTACGTCTTCTGGCCGCACCACTGATAAAAATGCCATTGGCTTCGTACTCCATAAACTTTGACGGTGGAAATAATTAGGCTTTTTAAAACCAGCAAGATCCATGAATCCTGCTTGTGAAGCGCGAATTGGCCATCCTTTAGCTTCTCCTAAGAAGTCAATTCCTGTCCAAATAAACTGTGCGCTCATTGCATCATTGTCTCTTACTGCGAGCCATGCTTCCATGCTAGCTCCATTTTCACTCCCATATATGACTCTGTCCGGATATTGTTTCAAATCCTCTTCATATAAATGTTCTTTGTAGTTGTAGCCCACAATATCCACTGTATCTGATAAGCCAGTTAAATTGGACAGTTCAGGAAATGCTAATGCTGCTGTCACTGGTCTTGTCGTATCGCATTCCTTCACATACTTTACTAACCGTTTTGAGATTGTTACTAACCTCTCCGCATTTGGTTTATTTGGGTCATATTTTCTTTCTGCTGCTGGCTTATTTGCATCGTTATTTCCAGTCATTGTTTCAAAGTATGGATGACAATAAGGGTCGTTAGGATAATCTATTTCGTTCCCGATACTCCACATAATAATAGATGGATGGTTACGATCTCGAAGCACCATTTCTTTCATATCAATTTCGCCCCATTGTGGGAAATCCTCATAATATCCAAAATGTTTCGGAGGGTACACATTATGGCCAGTAGACCATTTGTTTTTTACTCCTTCCCACTCATCAAATGCTTCGTCAATGACTAAGAATCCCATTTGATCACATAAATCAAGTAAATTTGGAGCTGGAGGATTATGGCTCATTCTAATTGCATTGCTGCCCATTTCTTTAAAAGCTTCAAGTCTACGTTCCCAAACCTTTTGAGGAACTGCAGCTCCTAAAGCACCGGCATCATGGTGAATACAAACTCCTTTTAATTTCATATTAATCCCATTTAGGAAAAATCCTTTTTCTGCATCAAATTCAAACCAACGAATTCCAGTGGTTGTCTTTATATAATCAATAATCTCTCCATTTTTTATGATCTCCGTTACAACAGAATACAGATATGGTGTATCAGGTGACCATAGGTGTGGATTACTCACATGGAGTAATTGATTTGCTTCTAGCCCTGATTCCGCACTGATCTCATACGATTCTATTGTAGATACAATTGCATTTCCATCCGCATCCACTAATGTATTTTTTATATCAATAGATTCATCGGTCTGTGTTTCATTTGTAAGACGTACATTGACTGAAACATCTGCATACTCTTTCGTTACTTGAGGTGTTGTGACAAATACTCCATACTGGTCTATATGAACTTGGTCTGTAATTGTAAGATACACATCTCTATAAATACCTGAACCAGTAAACCAGCGAGAATCTGCAATATCTTTATGATTAACCTTAACGGAAATAAGATTTTCCTCTCCAAAGGTAATAAAATCAGTAATGTCATATGTGAACGTACTGTATCCATATGGTCTTTTACCGATATAATAACTATTGCACCATACTTGTGAATTATTGTAGACACCTTCAAAAGTGATATAAACTCTTTTACCTTTCATATCCTCTGGTAGGAGAAACTTTTTTCGATACCAGCCGATACCACCAGGTAAATATCCGGTTCCACTTGAATATTCTTTCGAAAAAGGCTCTTCAACAGACCAATCATGAGGGAGTGTTACATTTCTCCAATTAGAATCATCTAACCCCTTATACCAAGCTCTTTCTTCTTCACCTCTAAAGAATTTCCAGTTTAAATTTAGTAACTCAGTATGTCGCCCCACTACATTCAACCTCCTAGTTATGAATGATATAAGTTAACTGTTTAAAATCTCATCAATTTTAGCTAATTCATCTGTACTAAAATGCAGATTATATAATGCAGCTACATTATCTTCAATTTGCTCGACGCGACTTGCGCCTATTAATGCGGAAGTAACTTTCCCATCACGGAGAACCCATGCTAATGCCATTTGGGCTAATGATTGTCCCCTTTGTGCTGCTATGTCGTTCAATTTTTCAACTTTGCGAAGCACTGCTTCTGTTACTTGATTTTTATGGAGGGCACCTGTCGGCTTTGCGGCACGTGAGTTGTCAGGTACACCACCTAAATATTTGTTGGTGAGTAGTCCTTGTTGTAATGGGCAAAACGCAATGGAACCGATTCCATTTTGTTCAAGAACATCTTGTAAACCATCCTCAATCCACCTATTTAACATCGAATAGCTTGGTTGGTGAATTAATAATGGAGTTCCTAAGTTATTTAGAATTTTTACTGCTTCTGCCGTTTGCTCATCGGAGTAATTAGAGATCCCAACATATAATGCTTTTCCTTGGCGTACCACTTGATCAAGTGCTCCCATTGTTTCTTCTAATGGTGTGTTAGGGTCTGGGCGATGGGAATAAAAAATATCAACATAATCTAATCCCATTCGTTTCAAACTTTGATCTAAACTAGCAATCATATATTTTTTCGAGCCCCAATCACCATAAGGACCACTCCACATGCCATAACCAGCCTTTGTAGAAATAATCATTTCATCGCGATAAGGTTTAAAATCAGATGCTAGCATTCTACCAAACATCTCTTCTGCTGAACCTGGCGGTGGTCCGTAATTATTTGCGAGGTCAAAGTGGGTAATCCCTAAATCAAATGCTTTTCTAAGCATGGCACGTCCATTTTCATAAGTATCCACACCACCAAAATTGTGCCAAAGGCCTAGGGATATAGCGGGTAATAGTAATCCTGAATTGCCAGTTCTGTTGTACTTCATTATTTCATACCGTTTTTCGTTTGCTGCATATGTCATTGTATAATCTCCTTTTTTCTATATATCTAGTATTTATATGAAAAGGGTTTCATTTAATGAAAGTATATTTCTTCTTTTCTCTTAATACAAGTAGGATTATTTATTTTTAACGAATAATCAATAGAAACAGGGGGTATCAGTATGAATTGGTTTGGTTGACTCTATTGTTGATATTTTGATATGATGATGGAGGATAATTACCCGAAACCTTTCGGGAGAGGTTCATAGCTGATACCCTCTATAAAAAACTATGGATATATGACTATATGCCATGTCCATAATAGGACATGGCTTTTTTTATTTTATCCTATATGTTTTAGAGATGATGTTATTGCCTTTCTTGGAAAAATTTCGGAAGCATTTTTCAAGGAGGTTTTTTTATGTCAGGCCGTAGCCATGAACAAGGGTTAAAAGATTTAACGTTATTAGGAAACCAAAATACACGATACTCATTTGAGTACGCTCCTGAGGTATTGGAGGCAGTAGATAATTTACATTCCAATCGGGATTATTTTGTAAAGTTCAACTGTCCAGAATTTACGAGTTTATGTCCATTAACGAATCAACCAGATTTTGCAACAATGTATATTTCGTATATACCAGATAAAAAACTAGTTGAAAGTAAATCTTTGAAACTATATTTATTTAGTTTTAGAAATCATGGAGATTTTCATGAAGACTGTGTAAATATTATCATGAATGATTTAATTGCTTTATTAGACCCAAGATATATTGAAGTTTGGGGAAAATTTACCCCACGTGGTGGGATTTCCATTGATCCTTGGTGCAATTATGGAAAACCAGGAACGAAGTATGAAGAAATGGCTAATTACCGTTTAATGAATCATGATCTCAATCCTGAAAAAATCGATAATCGATAGAGGAGGGAGGAGAAGCCAATGAGGATATTATTATATTTATTATCTATTGTGATTGCGAATGTAGTGACTGCAAGATTTGCACCATTAAATTTTGGCTTATTTATCGTTCCGATGGGTACGCTTTTTGTAGGGGCAACTTTTATTTTTCGTGACCTTGTACAAAATAAATATGGAAGACCAAAAACATATTTATTTATTTTTACAGCTCTAATCTTATCTGCAATTGTGTCGTATTTACTTGGTGATACATTAATGATTGTATTTGCCTCCGCGATTTCTTTCGTTGTTGCGGAAACAGCTGATACAGAAATCTATACTCGATTAAAGCTGCCAATGGCTTGGCGTGTTTTCTACAGTGGGATTGTTGGTGGGCTACTAGACTCTGCTATTTTTGTTATCATTGGTTTAAGTCCGCTTGGTGCTGGCTTCTTAACGTGGGATGCAGTGCCTGCAGCAATACTTGGCCAAGTAACTGTAAAAACGATTATACAAATGATAGGTGCGATTATATTAGGTAGAGTGTTAGTAATAAGAGAGAAACGCTTTGTTTAAAGATAAAATTAAAAGAGCGCTAGATAACTAGCGCTCTTTTGTATATTAATTGCGAATGAGGTAATCAAATGCACCTAATGCTGCAGTTGCACCTGAACCCATGGAAATAATGATTTGGTTATAAGCACTATCTGTACAATCTCCTGCTGCAAATACACCAGGAATAGAAGTTGCACCATGCTTATCAACAATGATTTCGCCGAAACGAGTTCGCTCTAAAGTACCTTCAAGCCACTCTGTATTTGGCACAAGTCCAATTTGGACAAACACACCTTGTAATTCAACGTGGTATTCTTCACCTGTATCACGATCTGTGTACGTAATACCAGTTACATTGTCTGTACCAGTGATTTCCTTCGTAGCAGCGTTTGTTACTACTGTTACATTTGGAAGGCTGTGTAGACGCTCTTGTAACACTTGGTCTGCTTTTAATTCTGGAGCAAACTCTAGAACTGTGACGTGTTTCACAATCCCAGCCAAGTCAATAGCTGCTTCAATACCAGAGTTACCGCCACCAATTACCGCGACATCTTTTCCTGCAAATAATGGGCCATCACAGTGTGGGCAGTAAGCAACACCTTTATTTTTAAGCTCATGTTCACCAGGCACATTAATATTTCTCCAACGTGCACCAGTAGAAATGATAACAGATTTACTTTTTAGAACAGCACCATTTTCAAGTTCTACTTCGAAAAGGTCTTTCTTTTCTAAACGTTTAGCACGTTGTAAGTCCATCACATCGATATCATATTCTTTTACATGCTCTTCTAATGCTTGTGCAAGTCGAGGACCTTCAGTTGCTTTGACACTAATAAAGTTTTCAATGCTGAGTGTGTCAAGAACTTGGCCACCAAAGCGCTCAGCAACGATTCCTGTACGGATACCTTTACGTGCTGTATAGATTGCAGCACTTGCTCCAGCTGGTCCGCCACCAATGACAAGAACTTCATATGGATCTTTATCAGCGAAATCGTCTGCACTTAAGCCTTGGCCTAATTTAGCAATAATTTCTTGAAGTGTAATACGGCCACCATTCCAGAACTCGCCATTTAGGAAAACAGCAGGTACAGCCATTACATTTTTAGTTTCTACTTCTTCTTTAAAGACAGCCCCATCAATCATTGTATGAGTAATGTTAGGGTTAATCACGCTCATAATGTTCAATGCTTGTACAACATCAGGACAGTTATGGCATGATAGGCTCACATACGTTTCGAAATGATATTCGCCATCGATATTTTTAATAGAATCAATAACACTTTGTTCTACTTTAGGAGCACGTCCACTAACTTGTAAAAGTGCTAATACAAGAGAAGTAAATTCGTGACCTAAAGGTACGCCAGCAAAAGCAACACCAGTTTCTTCTCCTACTCGGTTAATACTGAAGCTTGGTGTTCTAGATAATTCTGCTTCTTCGACAGTGATTTTAGACGACATGGAAGCTAGCTCTTCCACAAGAGCTAGCATTTCCTTTGAAACGTCGTCTGAACCAGCACTGACTTTAAGCACAATATCATTTTCCAATAATTCCATATACTGTTTTAATTGTGACTTAATTTCTGCATCCAGTGCCATTTATAATCGCTCCTTAAATTTTACCAACAAGGTCTAGGCTTGGCTTAAGTGTTTCGCCGCCTTCTTTCCATTTAGCTGGGCAAACTTCACCTGGGTTGTTACGTACATATTGAGCAGCTTTAATTTTATCAACTAAAGTGCTTGCGTCACGGCCAATTCCGCCTGCATTAATTTCAACAGTTTGAATGATACCATCTGGATCAATGATGAAAGTACCACGATCTGCAACACCTTCTTCTTCGATAAGAACATCAAAGTTTCTAGAAATAACGTGTGAAGGGTCACCAATCATTGGATAAGTAATTTTTCCGATAGTTTCGGAAGTATCGTGCCATGCTTTATGTGTGAAATGAGTGTCTGTTGAAACAGAATACACTTCCACTCCAAGTGATTTTAATGTTTCATACTCATTTTGAAGATCTTCTAATTCAGTTGGGCAAACGAAAGTGAAGTCTGCAGGATAGAAGCAAACAACGCTCCATTGACCTTTTAGGTTTTCCTCTGTTACTTCAATAAACTCACCATTGTGGTACGCTTGTGCTTTAAATGGTTTTACTTCTTTTCCGACTAATGACATAAATAAACGCCTCCTGGTTGTAGTGTTATTTTTGTGAATTACTATAGTTATCGTTTGAACTATAATAATTCTAATCTAGGAATAATTATTATACATAAAGAGAAATTTGTCAAATAATATGATGTTATTTCTCAAAATGTTTTAGAATCCGTCATTATTTATGTCCTTTATGATTAGAAGATATTCAATTCCAACGTAATTAATAAGTGAAGTGCTATTTTTAATTGTGAGTGTAAATGATACTTTGTGAGGGATTTTATCAGTGAGAGATTGCGTTATATTTTTCGGTTATAGGTGTGAATAGGTTGGGATTGAGCATGTCGACGATTCTGAAATTGTTTATGGTAAGAATCAGTCGAGATAGCTCGAGTCATGACGAATATGTCGGATCTTTGGTTTTGACTTGGTCGAGAGAATGATTGTCATGACGGTTATGGCTAAGTTTAGCTTTGGATTCGGTTGAGATAGCGCATATCACGACGAATCTACTAGGGTTTGAGTAAATATCGGTCGAGAGAATGATTGTCATGACGGTTATGCCTAAATTTAGCTTTGGATTCGGTTGAGATAGAGCATGTCACGACGAATCTACTAGGGTTTTGAGTAAATATCGGTCGAGAGAATGGATGTCATGACGGTTATGGCTGAGTTTTACTTTGGCTTTGGTTGAGATAGCGCATGTCACGACGAATCTACGAGTGTTTTGAGTAAATATCGGTCGAGAGAATGAATGTCACGACGATTATGCTTAAGTTTTACTTCAGACTCGGTTGAGATAGCGCATGTCACAACGAATGTACAGTCCTTATTGAATAGAATCAGTCGAGAGAGAATTTTATACATAGTGAGTCCATCTATTAGCACCCATTTTTGTATATTGTGTTTCAAGAATTCTTTTAATCCTTCTTTGTGAATTTATGATTTTACACCATTCATCAATAGACTTGGATGTTACCTTTCGACTTGGAAAAAGTAATTTATATTCGTGTACACTACGAATAACTGCATTCTCTACTCTTTCCACCTCCCCACACCCCAGACAAGTACATCGTTGCCCTTCTACAGTTACAGAAAATGATTTGCATGCAATGCAGGTTATTCCTTTTTGAAGTTGATCGTACTCATATGCAGGAATTTGCTTATAGGGTGATTCGGTGTTATGGAGGGAGAGTAATTTATCGGCTAGAATCCTATGCTCTTTATTAACTTTAGTTGTGATTTTATTGAGCTGTCTGAAATAGTTATTAATTTGGGTTGGGAAGATAAAGGGTTTGTTTAGAGGTGCTTTGTATAAGGTGAATTCGGGGTTAACAAAGATAACAACACCATGAATGGGGATATTGAAACCTAGGCTTCGAAGTAATTGACGTAACAATGATTCACATCTGATTAATTGGGTTAGCGGGTTACTAACTTCCGTGGCAGATTTTGTGTAGAGCCGATCTGATTCATAATAATAATCTCCTTCGAGGTTTTTCACTTCATTTAAAAAGATAGTACCCATCGTGATAATAAGTGAATCGATTTGGAAAGTAGTTTTATTTAGTTTTAGTAGTAGATCATTTAAAATGATGCTATCACATTGGAGTTTCTCCTCAACTAATGAATCAAAAAGTACCTCCCCTTCATAGCCTTTTAAAAGACTTTGGTAATACTGCTTGTCCTTATTTAAAAGCTTCATACGGACATCTAAGGACTCCAGTGTTAATAGTTCCTTTGATTTTGACCGCTGTTTGACTATCATTTTACCCTTCCTTTCTATAATGATATTGATATTCTACCAAAGTTAACTAAATAATTCATTTATTTTGAATAAATCAGGCGAATTGGGGAAATCACTGCGTCCGAAGGGAGTAGGAATTAAGGTATTCCAAATGTACAATCTGACTCAAATAAAAACAGGCCACCGAATAATGGGACCTGTCCTAGTTAAAAGTTATTTAGAAACCATACTCAGCTTCTTTTGCTTCGCGAATTTTTGCAAATGTTTCGGTTAATACTACGGTATCTTCGACTAGACGTTGAATACGGAATAGTACATCATCATTGATAATTTCTTTGCGGTAAAAGTCTTTTTCTTCTATAAATACATATGTTTGGACTATTTGTGCTTTCATGTACGATAAAATCGGTTTTAATTGTTGCTCGACAATTAGATAATGTTTAGACGATCCAGCTGTAACAAGCATACTTACCACTTTGTCGCGGAATGCATTGATTGGTAATAAGTCAAAAATATTTTTCAATGTGGCAGGTATCGATGCTTGGAAAACGGGTGTCCCGATAATGATGGCATCAGCTTCCATGATTGCTTGTGTGACGTATTTTGTGTCACCTTCATATTCGAGGTAATTTCGTCCGTCGCTAAATTGAACATCGTAATCTGCTAAATCGATGATTTCCATTTCTATATCCGCGTAATTTTCTTTAAACTCGTGCAACACATAATTTAATGCTGTTCTCGTTTTGGAACCAACTCTAGAACCAGACAATCCAACAACTTTCATTACTTCACATCCTATTTCTTTGCTGTATATTTCTTGATGGCAGGTAAAATGTCAGTGCCAATTATTTCAAGATTTTGTTTAAGCATTTCGAATGGCATGCCACCAAAATCAATTTGCGCAATATAACGCTGATGACCAAATACTTCATGTTGATATAGTATCTTTTCAATGATTTCTTGTGGACTACCAATATTCATAATATTATGTGGGTCGACGCCTTGTGCAAACATTTGCTTAGCAAATCCTTGTCCATTTGTGCGCTTCATACCTTCATTAATATATGGATATAATTCTTTAAGTGCTTGTTGGGAGGATTCAGCAGCATAGAAAAATCCAGCCGTAGCAACGGGTAACTCCGCTGGGTCAAACCCGCGACTGCGTGCTGCTTCGCGATAGGCATCTACTGTTTGCTTAAAAACAGCTGCAGGACCACCTAAATGTGCCATAAACATAGGAACACCTGCATATCCAGCTTTAATCGCACTAGCAGGTGATCCACCTACTGCTCTCCATATTGGCAATGAGCCATTTACTGGGCGAGGAAGTACCTTTGCATTCTGTAAAGGAGCACGAAATTCCCCTTCCCAATTAACTACTTCCTCTTCATTTATTTGCAACAAGAGATCAAACTTTTCTTCAAACAATTCCTCGTAATCACGGACATTATAGCCTAATAAGTCAAAGAGACCGATTCTTGAAGCTCGCCCGGCAATTATTTCGGCACGACCGTTGGAGATTAAATCAATAGTCGCGAAATCTTCATATACACGGACCGGGTCTGATGTGCTGATAATAGTGGATGAACTGCCAATTTTCATCTTCTTAGTAGCTTGTGCAATAGCAGATAACACAACCGTATGTGCTTGTGTTGCAAAATAATCTTGGTGACTTTCTCCGACACTAAAAAAATCAACCCCTGCCTGTTCTGCTAATTTTGCATAATCAATAATTTCCTGAATACGTTCCTGTGCGGAAATTCTCTCACCAGTTAAGGGATTTGGTAGATGATCGCCTAATGTATATATACCAAATTCGAGTCCGTTAGAAGGATCAATTCCGTATTTTTTCATATATTTACGACCTTTCATGATTTAGTAAATCTTTTGATTCCAATCAGCCCTAATAAAAAACTTCATAAAGTTACTTTTGATTATAAATTAGCTTACTAAAAGTATGAAATAATACGCCTTACAGCGGAATATATTGTAAAAATTTATTAAAAGTTTCCATAATTGTATTGATATTTCAATTGAAATGCCCTATATTTAATTAAACCAATAAAAATACTAGGAAATGGGTGATTTTATATGGCAGCAACTAATACTTTGTTACAAGTAGAAACAGCGGGAAAATGGGAAAGTGGAATGAGGACACGTATTCAAATTCGTGATTTTGAATCATTTGTCATTGATGAGCCGGTATCATTAGGAGGAACAAATGAAGGTGCAAATCCAGTAGAGTTCGTACTAGCAGGTTTAACAGGTTGTACTTCCGTTATGATCGCTTTAATTGCAAAAGAGCAAAAATTTTCGTATGAAGATGTTAATTTTGTAAATAGCGGTGATCTTGATTTAAGAGGTTTACAAGGAGTGGAAGGAGTTTCTCCACATTTTCAATCTGTAAGTTTTGAAGTTGAAATAAAGACAGATGAAAGTGAAGAGCGCCTTGCTGCATTAAAAGCTGAAGTAGAAAAGCGTTGCCCAGTGATGAATTTATTAGTAGATGCTGGAATCCCAGTTCAATCTACTTGGAAAAAAGCATAATATCAAAAAAGCGCACATTTTTGTTGCGCTTTTTTTATTTAGCTATTACAAAAGTCGTAGGGAAAAATAGCGAGTTTTGCGTGTCTCTGGGCACATGTAATTAATTGTGATAGTCCAACTTCCTATTTCATTTTTTCCAAAAGGAATTGGTGAAATTACATAGAAATGTTAGTGGTGTGCTTTAGGAGATAAGCCAATTGCCACGGACAAAACTATATTAGGAAGGGTTGATTTGTTTGAAACAGAAAAGAATTTTTTCGTTAGGAACCGCACTACTAATGCTTGTATCTATTATTCTCACTTTTTCTTCACCACAATCATCATCGGCATCATCTACAACTTTACTTACCTCAAAAGAAATTCTCGCAAATGAAAAGAAGCAACCATTTGATTTATTTCAAAATCCGATATTAGGGGATGGGGCGGACCCTTGGGTGGTTAAGCATTCAGATGGTTATTATTATTACACCCATACAACCGGAAATAATGTAACGATATGGAAGTCAAAAACTCTAACCGGAATCCATTCAGGTGAGCGTCAAGTAGTATGGAGGTCGGATCCTGGTGCTCCTAATAGCGGGAGTATTTGGGCTCCGGAAATCCATTTTATCGATGGAAAATGGTATATCTACTATGCAGCATCAGTAGAAAACCCAGACAAGAGAATGTTTGTATTAGAATCGGAAGGAGATGACCCCTTCGGACCATACCACTACCCAGAAGGTACAGAAGATACGCATGGACAAATCACAGATCCCACAAATAAGTGGGCGATTGATGGTACTGTTTTAGAACATAACAATAAATTATATTTTGTGTGGTCTGGTTGGGAAGGCGATGTAAATGTTAGCCAGCATCTTTATATCGCACCAATGTCAAACCCATGGACAATTAGCGGGGAGCGGGTGGAAATATCAAGACCTGAGCTTGATTGGGAGACAATTGGCTTTCCACTTATTAATGAAGGACCGCAAATTTTAAAAAATGATAAAGGGAAAACTTTTATTATTTATTCTGCAAGTGGTAGTTGGACCAATGACTATAACTTAGGAATGCTAACATTTGATGGGACAGACCCTCTGAATCCTGAAGCTTGGGAAAAGAATCCGACACCGGTATTTAAAAAGAATCCCGATTTAGACGTGTATGGGCCAGGGCATAATGGATTTGTAAAATCGCCTGATGGAACAGAGGATTGGATCATATACCATGCTGCAAAGTTTGAAAATGCAGGTTGGACTCGTAGTGTAAGAATGCAAAAATTCACTTGGAATGCGGATGGTACTCCAAATTTTGGAACTCCGGTGGGAACAGAAACATGGTTACGTGTTCCTTCAGGTGAATCAGAAGGACAGTTCGTACCTAGTTTGCCTGGTGAAGTATATCAATATGAAGCGGAAGACGCGCACGTAAATAATGTAAGAGTTCATCATAATACAAGTGCTTCACAAGATTATAAAGTGGGAAATATTGATTTTGCGGATAGTTTTGTAGAGTTTACAGTGAATGTACCAGCTGGCGACTATACATTAGTATCGAGGTATGGAAATGGAATGGGTGAGCCATCTAGTCACCATGTTACAGTTAACGGAGAAGCTAATGGAGAATTATGGTATATAAATCTTGGCTGGGAAAATTGGGAAGATGCTAAGATGGACATCCAACTAAACGATGGAGAAAATACAATTAGACTTTCGAAAGGCCATCTGTACGCTGAATTAGATTATATTCAATTAATCCCAAAAGCTTCGAAAGTATATAAATATGAAGCGGAATTTGCCCAACTTCATAAAGCAGAAACAGAAAATGACTCATCAGCTTCTAATGGACAAAAAATAACGAACATGAATGAAAATGGTGGGTTTGCCCGATTTGAAATCGATGTAAAAAATACCGGAACATATGAAATGAAAATTAGGTATGCAAATAATACAGGTTCAACCAGTTCACATAAGTTGGTGATGAACAGTAATCCTACAAAAATAATTGAATATCGAAATTCAGATAGCTGGCAATATGCAACTGTTGATGTAAAGCTAAAAGCAGGGAAAAATACAATAATGTTGAAGAAGCATAAAGGGTCAGCAATAATTGATTACTTTACAATAGAAGAAAAGTGAAATGGAGTACAATAAAAAAGTCTAAATGAGATGGTAGGCCAAACTATCCTTGGATAATGTTCAAGGTAGTTTGGCCTTTTTCTATTTCCTCATTATAAAGCCCATATGACGCCCTGCCTTTTTATCCTGACGATAGGAGAAGCCGTCTGTGCTAATAAACGTACATGAGCGATCGATTGTAATATTATTAGAAGGTACTCCTGCTAACTGACATTGTCTTTTCACAGATAGTTGATTATCGATATGATATTTGTTTGTATCATGTTTGAAGTACATATACTCATCTGTATAGCCAAGCTGTGTGAATTTTACATATACATCCTCATCGACTTCAAATTTTTCTTGGCTTAGGGCTGGACCGATGTGGACATATAAATTATGTGGTTTTACTTTTTCAACCTGTATGATATGCTGTAAAACCTTTAAGCTAATTTCTTTCACTGTTCCTTGCCAACCAGAATGAATAACACCCACAAGGTTATCGACCTCGCTGCAAAATATAACAGGGACACAATCTGCTGAAAACGAACATAATAGAAGGTTTGGTTCAAAGGTGTAAAGAGCATCAGTATTAGGGATCGCGGAATCCGAAGTATGCGCACCTTTGCCTTTATCGGATACAGTAACTTTATGAAAGTTGGCACTATGTGTTTGATTAGCACATACCATGTCATCCAGATTACAACCGATTAACTGTACTAATTTACTGCGATTTTCTAACACATGGGCGCTATTGATGCATGTGTGTAATGCCATGTTATTGTTTTCCTGTTCGGTATTATCCTTCAGCGTAATTCCTGCAATAAATTTTTCATTGTTAAAATATATATTTGTTTTCATCTCATCACCTACTATTAATATACTGGAAATGCATATGTATATGTACGGTTTGTATTGAATAAATTCATGTTGATTTCCTTTCATTATAATAGAAAACATAACATAAAAAATATTTGAAGTATTCGTCAAAAACAGTTTTACTTCGCCAAATGCATGTGCTATATTGTAACGATTAGAAGGACTAGGAGGACGATATGAATAAATATATATAATCTAAAGTGTTTCCCTTATATTTGCAATCGGTTACAATAGATAGGGGAATTTCATCCTAATTATAGTGTGAGGTGGATAATTGAAAAGCGTATGAGGAAATTACCAGAAGAGTTAATAACCTTACTAACAAGTAGGGAACTATTAGAAGCAGACATCGTGGATTGGATAATCTGTGATCGGGGTATTAATGGTGGTTTTGTAGATACATATTTAGTGCTTACGAAAGATTCGCTTTATCGTTTTGCTCAGACACAGAATTCTCAGGAAAGAGTCTTTAAAGGTTATCAGGTTTCGAATAAGAAAAAGAAGAAAAAGAAACATCAAGAGAATCGTAGTGTAATAGATATAGGTAGCTATACAATAGAAGAGATTCCACTTGTACAAATAGATAGTATGCAAACGGTTAACCTAGTAGCCTCTGGTCTACTCGTTGTAAAAGTCCCAGAAGAACGGGCAATAGCAGCTTTTACAAATGGAAATATCGGAGATGCAGTAAAGTTCGTAGGTACATTCAATAAGCTTAAAAATAATGAGTTAATTGATACTCCTTTACAGGAGGAACTAATTAAGAATGCTTGTCCAAAATGTGGAATGATTTATCCGGAACAAGGTAGGCAAATTTGTCCTAAGTGTTTGAAAAAAGGGGCAATTTTTACAAGGTTGCTAGGGTTTACTAAAAATCACAAATTATCCCTCGTATTAATTATACTTTTTATGTTATTGAATTCAGCTACAGGGCTTGTTATTCCTTATTTTCAAGGTACGGTATTATTTGACCAGGCATTAGGGGGAACAGGACCATTTGCAGGGCAAATTGTGCTAGTCATTGCCATTATTATTGGTTTTCGAACATTATCCCTAGTATTCGGAATGCTATTTGGAATAATAAATGCTCGTATGGCAGCCAACATAGTATTTGATTTAAAGGCAAGTATTTTTACTGCCATGCAACGCCTATCCTTGTCCTTCTTCCAGAAAAAACAAACAGGTCAATTAATGACAAGAGTAAATGATGATGCTAATGAATTACAGGCATTCTTTATTGACGGTATCCCTTACTTCGTCGTCAATCTTATGAATATTATCGGGATTACAACGGTATTACTTTTCATTGATTGGAAGCTAACTCTTATTTGCTTACTTCCAATGCCATTTGTCATTTTGCTTATTCGTTGGGTTTTTCCGAAGCTTTGGCGTATGTCATGGAAGCGTCATAAGAAGCGGAGCTCGATGAATTCTATCATAAGTGACACTGTGCGAAGCGCCAGAATCGTAAAGGCGTTTGGGAAGGAAAAAGTGGAAATTGATCGTTTCCAGAAGTCTAATTTATCTTATTCTGATGCAGAACAACGATTTAGCAAGATGAGTAGTACGATTTTTCCAATTATCAATATGGTAACACAGATTGGTGGAGTCCTGATTTGGGCTTTTGGTGGTTGGAGAGTAATGAAAGGTGAAATGACATTTGGAGAAATTATGACCTTCATTACGTACATCTTCATGTTATTTGGGCCAATTCAGTTTATGAATAATATAGCGAACTGGTGGTCGGCTTGTATGTCAGCTGCACAACGTATATTTGAAATTCAAGATGCAGTTCCAGAAATTATCGAAAAGGATGATGCAGTAAAAATGGATCATCTAGATGGGGATATTACGATATCGAATGTAAGTTTTAGCTATGAACCGAATAAGCCAATATTGAAAAATGTTTCATTAGTTGCAAAACCAGGTCAAATGATTGGGGTTGTTGGTCCTTCAGGGGCAGGGAAATCAACATTGGTAAACTTAGTTTCTCGACTGTATGAAGTAGATGAGGGAGAAATTAAGTTGGACGGTATTAATGTAAAAGATTTATCAATGGAGTCACTCCGTAAACATATAGGAATTGTATCTCAAGAAGTATATGTGTTTATGGGCACAGTTGCAGAGAATATTGCTTATGCTAATCCGGATTGTTCACTAGAAGATATTATCTATGCAGCTAAAATCGCAAATGCTCATGATTTTATTGAAAGTTTACCAGAAGGTTATGACACGATGGTGGGTACTGGTGGATATAGCTTATCAGGTGGCGAAAAACAAAGAATCTCCATTGCTAGAGCAATATTACATGATCCAAAAATATTGATTCTAGATGAGGCGACTGCTTCTTTAGATACGGAAACAGAATTGCAAATTCAAGAGGCATTAGAGTCATTGGCAAAAGGAAGAACTACAATTGCGATTGCTCACCGCCTATCCACACTTAGGAATGCAGATTACTTATATGTAATGGAACATGGAAAAGTTGTAGAAGAAGGAACACATACAGAATTGATGGATAAAGATGGTAAGTATGCTGGCATGGTGAAGAAACATGAAGAGGCATTAAAGATGAAAGAGGTGATCTAGTTGTCGAAATACGATGTAGTCCTCGATAATCCAAATATGGTAGAAAATAAATCAGATTTATCGGAAGCGGCACAAATAAAGTACTTAACGGAAGAGAATGCAACTTTCGTAGAGACGGAGGGGAAAATGCTATCGGTTCATGTCGATGGAGAGGTGTATCCTTCTGTATATTTACATTGCTCGTTTCCACATACAAATAAAAGAATTTTTATTTCAGTAAGAACAGATGAAAATAAAGAAATCGGAATTATAAAATCTCTTGATCATTTTCCTAGCAATATTATTAGTTTACTAGAAGAACATATTAATTTACGCTACTTCGCACCGGAAATTATAAAAGTAAATAAGATTAATGAAGAGTTTGGGTATTCCTATTGGGATACAGAAACGAGCGCCGGAAGCTGCTACTTTACCGTTCGTATGGGAAGAGGAAATGTCGTAGCCGTAACAGAAAACAAAGTATTAATAACAGATGTAGACGGGAACCGCTTCATCATAAACGACCTAAACGCACTATCCGAAAAAGAATACCGCATGGTCGAAATGTGCATGACGTAACGAAAAGCGGAAGGTGCCCGTTTATCGGCGACAAGCAAATGTTCTGAGACTGGGACGTGGGGTCAGGTCCCGCGTCCCAGGGGGATTTTGGGAAAATGAAGTGGATCTCATGTCCCGCATGTCTCGTTAGAAATTTTATAGATAAGGGAAGAGAGCCCTTGTCTCCAAAGGAAGGCTGTTTATGAATTTAAACTTTGAACTTTCAACTCAAGATAGATTGGCTGTCCAAGAGGTAATTGGTGAAACAATAAGATATTGTGTTCCTGCAGATTTGTCACTTACAGGGCGAAGAACGTCCGGTTACTTTGTGATTGGTGAGGAAATGTGGGCGTATGTTCAGAATGGCGAGGTAAAAGAAAGTAGTTTAATAGCGGAAGCAAGAGAGTATAAAGTTGTGCCGTTAATTGGTAATGCAGTTCTAGAAGCAAAAGACGAAATAGGGAAACAAATCCTTGTTAGAATTTCAATGGAGCATATTGCACGATATGCTTACATCGCACAAATTTTAAATTATATAGCAGAGAAAAGTGAAATCCGAATTTACAATGAGGAAGAGGAACGAGTCTGTTCTAATTGTGGAAATAGATTGCTTCACGGCACACGAGTTTGTGCTAACTGTATGAATAAAGCAGCGGTGTTAAAACGACTTTTTGCTGTATCAAAGTCTCATTGGCGTCTTTTAATGGTAGGATTAATCATCTTAATGGTTACTTCAGGTGTTTCATTATTAGGACCTTATTTCCAAAAGGTCCTTGTCAACTCTTCTTTACAGCCACCTGAAGGACAGAGTGCAAATATTACCTTGTTCTTTGTAGCTATTGGAGGTATTTTATTCTCACTAGTTGCTGCTGAATTATTGAATGTTGGAAAAGGTCGAGTGATGGCTACGGTAAGCTCCAGCATTGCAGCAGATTTACGAAAACTAGTATACGAGAAAATCCAAAATCTTTCCCTCGGCTTCTTGACTTCTCAAAGAGCTGGGGACCTTATGAACCGGGTTACATCAGACACAAACAGAATTAGACGATTAATACAGGAAATATTTACAACGGCTATTTACCAAGTGATTATGCTTATATCGGTCACGGTATTATTGCTAATTACAGATTGGAAATTAGCGTTAATAGTGCTATTACCAGCACCGTTTGTTGCTTACTTGCAGTATATGACTTGGCGAGTAATTGTCCGAAGACTGTTTCGAAAACAGTGGGTTATCTTTGATAAAGCAAACTCCTATCTCCATGATGTACTTAGTGGAATTCGGGTAGTGAAAACATTTGGAAAAGAACAAAGTGAGATTAATAAGTTTAGAAAATACAATACAGACTATGCTACTGCGGCATTTAAATCGGAAAAAGTATATAGTATCTTAACACCAATCTCCACTTATTTATTGCAAATTAGTACTTATTTTGTGTTACTTGTAGGATTGAATATGATACTTAACGGCTCTTTAACACTTGGTGAGCTCGTACAGTTCACAGGATATGCAAGTATGATTTTTGGCCCGCTTGCATGGTTAATGAATATGCCGAGATGGATTGCGGATGCAGTAATTGCGATTGATCGAATTTTTTCCGTTATTGATGAGGATCCTGAAATATTAGATAAAGAAACTTCCATCGTTCACTCCATCCATGGAAATATTGAGTTCAATGATGTCACATTCGGTTATAAGTCATATGAACCAGTACTAAAAAATATTAATTTCGAAATTAAACGTGGGGAAATGATTGGACTTGTTGGACATTCGGGCTCTGGTAAATCAACGCTAATAAACTTAGTTTCTCGGTTTTATGATGTGAATGAAGGAGAAATATTAATTGATGGAATTGATATAAGGAACATTAAGCAAGAAGAGCTTCGTTCACAGATTGGAGTTGTTCTTCAGGAAACGATGTTGTTTAGAGGAACGATAATGGATAATATTCGTTACTCGAAGCCAGATGCTTCAGCTGAAGAGGTTATTCAGGCTGCTAAAGTTGCGAATGTACATGATTTTATCATCGGTTTACCAGATGGATATGATACATGGCTTAATGAAAACGGAAATAACCTATCAGGGGGAGAACGTCAACGTATTACAATTGCAAGAGCGGTTCTTCATAACCCGCGTATTCTCATTTTAGATGAGGCTACAGCTTCTCTTGATATTGAAACAGAATCTGCCATTCAAGAAGCATTACAGCGAATTACGAAAAACAGGACAACAATTGCAATTGCCCATAGACTATCTACACTTAAAAATGCGGATAGATTATTCGTTCTAAATCAAGGCGAGATTGCAGAGATTGGAACGCACGAAGAGTTAATGAGAAAACAAGGAATCTATTATGGTTTGATTATGGCTCAACGTAATATGACGAAGTCTAGAGTAAAAACTGGATAGTATCATAGGGAAAGCTTACTTCTAGATGTAATACAGAAGTAAGCTTCTTTTTGAAATTTTAGGTAGTGTTGACATTTTACTAAATTCAAGTAAAATAAAAGTAAAAAGTTTTACTTATGGAAGAGGTGGAGAAATGGCAACAATTAAGGATGTTGCAAAAGCAGCAGGATTTTCGATATCAACTGTCTCTCGCGTTTTAAATAATGATCCTAACCTTTCAGTACCTGATGAAACACGTGAAAAAATTTATGCAGTTGCTGAGAAGCTTAATTATAGAAAAAATACAGTAAGACTACTGGTGAAAAATATTGCTTTTTTGTATTGGTTAACTGATAAAGAAGAGTTAGAAGACGTTTATTTTAAAACAATGCGATTGGAAATAGAAAAAATAGCAAAGAAGAATAATGTGGAATTAACAACGTATAAAATCCACCAAGGAATTGAGGCTATTCCCGATACAATAGAAGGTTTCATAGCCGTTGGAACATTTTCTGAAAAAGAACTTGCGTATTTAAGGCAATTAACGCCTAATGGAGTATTTATTGATTCTTCACCTGATCCTAGCAATTATGATTCTGTAAGACCGGACTTAGCTCAAATCTCAAGGCAAACTATCGATTACTTAGTGGATAAAGGTCATAGTGAGATAGGTTTTATTGGAGGAACATTTCATAATCCAAATACACATGAAGATGAAATGGATTTACGTGAACGAACATTCCGGGAATATATGAATGAGAAATCTCTATTAAAGGAAGAATATATTTTCTGTCACCGAGGCTTCTCAGTAGATAATGGGTACCATTTAATGAAAGATGCAATAGAACAACTGGGTAATCGTTTACCCACTGCGTTCTTTATTGCTGCGGATCCAATAGCTGTAGGCTGTTTACAAGCCTTAAATGAACACGGCATATCTATACCAAACAGAGTTAGCATTATAAGCATTAATAATATAAGTGTTGCAAAATATGTTTCTCCCCCTCTCACTACGTTCCATATTGACTTGCGGGAAATTTGTAACAATGCGATAAATTTATTGCTAGAACGAGTATCGGACAAAAGAAAAATAGTAAAAACTCTATATTTAGGATCTGAATTAGTTATAAGAAAAAGTACTAATTAGATGCAAGAAAAACGGCGATAATCAGCCGTTTTTTTGTTTTCGTAAAACATTTTACTCATTTTAGTAAATTAATTGTTTACAATTTTTCTAAACGGTGCTATTATACAAGTGTAAGAACGCTTTCAGTTAAATGAAAACGTTATATTAATTGAAAGGATGACTATTCATGAAGAAGACAAAGGTGTTTAGTATTTTATCAATTATTGTTTTAAGTATAATTTTAGCTGCATGTGGACCACAAGATGGGGACGGCAAGCAGTCAAACTCTAAGAAAAATAATAAGGATTATGATTTACTAGTTTGGGAGGATGTCGAAAAGGCAGATGGTATAAAAGATGCCATTGCTAAATTTGAAGAAGAAAATGACGTAAAAATTAAAGTTGTTGAAAAAGCATATGCGCAACAAATAGAGGATTTGCGTCTTGACGGACCAGCTGGTACTGGACCTGATGTATTAACAATGCCTGCGGACCAAATTGGGACCGCTGTAGTAGAAGGATTGATTAAAGAATTAAATGTAGATGAAAGTGTTCAATCTATTTATACAGATGTTGCTATGCAATCTCAAAAAGTAAACAACAAAGTGTATGGGCTACCAAAGGCTGTTGAAACAACAATGCTCTATTACAACAAGGATATTATCTCGGACGAAGACGTGCCAACAACTTTAGATGGTTGGTATGATCTTTCAAAAGAATTAACGAAAGATGGAAACTTTGGTTTACTAGCATTATTTGACCAAATCTACTATGCACAAAGTGTATTAAGTGGTTACGGTGGTTATATTTTTGGACAAGATAGTAACGGAAATTATGATCCAACGGATATTGGGCTAAATAATTCCGGAGCTATTGAAGGTGCAAAATACATTCAGCGTTTCTATAAAGAGGGGCTTTTCCCAGCTGGTATTATTGGAGAACAAGGTATTAACGTTTTAGAATCATTGTTCACAGAAGGAAAAGCAGCTGCTGTTATTTCAGGTCCTTGGAATATTGATCCATTTACAAAAGCAGGCGTTAACTTCGGAGTGACGAAATTACCAGAATTACCTAATGGTGAAAATATGAGTGCGTTTGTTGGTGTGAAAAGCTACAACGTCAGCTCTTATTCAAAAAATGCAGAGCTAGCTGAAAAATTAGTTGTGTTCTTAGCAAATGAAGAAAACTCTAGAACAAGATATGAAGTTACTCAAGAAGTACCTGCTGTACAAGCATTAGCAAATGATCCAGTAGTTGCGGAAAGTGAAGCAGCACAAGCTGTAGCTGAACAATCCCAATTCTCTGAGTTAACTCCAAATATTCCTGAAATGAACGAAGTATGGCCACCAGTAGATGCAGCATTACAAACAATTGCTACCGGTAAGGCTGAACCAAAAGAAGCTTTAGATCAAGCGGTAAAAACGGTTAAAGGACAAATTGAAGCTAATCATGGTGGACGATAAAACGAACCTTTAATCAATCTAGAATTATTGCCGGTTACTGCGCATAAAATAATAAATTGGTGTCAAACATGCGTTTGGCACCATTCATTTATCAAAATAAAGCAAGCTCCTTATATGCAAGAGAGGTGAGAAAATTGCAGCATCGTAAAATCGCAACTGTACTATCGATTATTCCTGGCCTTGGCCAATTGTACAATAAACAATTTGTGAAAGGACTTTTATTCCTTATACTGGGCATTTCTTTCTTTGTAGCCTTTGGTGACTTACTAAATATGGGGTTCTGGGGGATTGTCACTTTAGGAACAGAGGTACCACGGGATAACTCGATTTTCTTATTAGCAGAAGGTATTATCGCGATTATTGTCACAGTCTTTGGACTAGCAATCTATTATGTCAATTTTCGTGATGCTTATAAAAACGGAAAACTACGCGATGAAAATAGAGAATTAAGCTCATTAAAAGATCAATATCACAACTTAATTTCACAAGGATATCCATATGTAGTTAGTGGACCTTCCCTATTTATATTGGTATTCGCAGTAATTTTCCCTATCTTATTTAGCTTTGCGCTAGCATTTACAAACTATGATTTATATCACTCACCACCTGCCAATTTGGCGGATTGGGTTGGCTTTGAGACATTCGCAAAGATATTTACAGTTGATATTTGGCGTTCAACTTTCTTTGATGTTTTAGCTTGGACCATTATTTGGACACTTGTTGCTTCTAGTCTCCAAGTTAGCTTAGGAATTTTATTAGCGGTAATTGTCAATCAGAAGGATATTCGCTTTAAAAAGTTTTTCCGAACTATTTTTGTCCTACCATGGGCTGTTCCGGGCTTTGTGACGATTCTAATCTTTGCTGGGCTATTTAATGATAGTTTTGGAGCAATAAATAATGATATTTTAGCATTCTTTGGAATCGATGCAATTCCTTGGATGACCGATGCCAATTGGTCTAGAGTGGCACTGATTTTAATGCAAGGTTGGTTAGGTTTCCCTTATATATTCTTAGTTACAACTGGGGTTTTACAATCTATTCCAAATGACTTATACGAGGCAGCTACAATTGATGGTGCTTCTGCATTTGCGAAATTTAAAAGTATTACGATGCCAATGATTTTAATTGCAATGGCACCAATTATTATTACGCAATTTACCTTTAACTTTAATAACTTCAATATTATTTATCTCTTTAATGGCGGTGGTCCTGCAATGCCTGGATCAACAGCTGGAGGTACAGATATATTAGTATCTTGGATTTATAAATTGACAATGCAATCCAGTCAGTATTCACTTGCAGCTGCATTAACAATTCTATTATCTGTATTTGTTATCTTAATTGCCCTATGGCAGTTTAGAAGGACAAATTCATTTAAAGAGGGGGCGTAAGCAATGATGACAGATGTAAAAAAGAAAAAATTCTTACGCCTATTAGTTTCATATTCCATTTTAGTCTTTATTGTTGTAGCTATCATCTATCCGTTGTTATGGACGGTAGGGGCTAGCTTCAATCCAGGAAATAGCTTAATCAGTACATCTATTATTCCGAAAAATCCTACATTCGATCATTATCGTGAGTTGTTTGCGGGGAAGGAAAGTCTGCAATACGGTCAGTGGTATATGAATTCAATTAAGATTAGTGTTTTTACAATGATAGGTACTGTCATAAGCGTTTCCTTTACGGCATATGCATTCTCTCGTTTCCGATTTAAAGGGAGAAAAAATGCATTAACACTCTTTTTATTACTGCAAATGATTCCACAGTTTTCAGCGCTAATTGCACTATTTGTGTTGGCACAATTATTAGGTTTAATGAATAGTCATTGGTTATTAATCTTGTTATATATTGGTGGGCAAATACCAATGAATACGTATTTAATGAAAGGATATATGGACTCCATTCCATATGATCTAGATGAAAGTGCAAAAATAGATGGCGCAAGTAACACAAGAATTTTCTGGCAAGTAATTATGCCATTATCTAAACCGATGATTGCAGTAGTCGCAATGAA
This sequence comes from Lederbergia graminis, assembly GCF_042655485.1. Classification (NCBI taxonomy): domain Bacteria; kingdom Bacillati; phylum Bacillota; class Bacilli; order Caryophanales; family Bacillaceae; genus Lederbergia; species Lederbergia graminis. Next base: position 98,588 of record NZ_JBHSMC010000016.1, on the reverse strand, counting down.
CGGATTTACAGGTCCACTCGGGGACTTCGTTATGTCCTCAGTTATCTTGAGAACACCAGAATCTTATACACTCCCGATTGGTCTATACAATCTAGTAAATGAAGTAATGGGAGCAAGCTATACAACTTTTGCTGCTGGAGCAATATTAATCAGTATCCCGGTTGCTATTATCTTTATCATGCTGCAAAAGAACTTTGTATCAGGTTTAACAGCAGGTGGAACGAAGGGATAAAGGGACACGGGGTCAGCTTCCCCGTCCCTGTTATGTGGAGTAGAAACTATCCATCCCAATTGAATAAATTCGGGACAAGAGAACTGACCCCATGTCCCATGGGAGCTGAACCTTGTTCCAAAAGGAGGAAAAAATGTCTAAGTTAAAAAAGTCTTACGCGACTAAAGCGAAGGTTATGCTTCATGGTGGAGATTATAATCCAGATCAATGGTTGCACAGGCCGGATATTTTGGCTGATGATATTAAATTAATGAAACTAGCACATACGAATGCTTTCTCCGTCGGGATTTTTGCATGGAGTACCCTAGAACCGGAAGAAGGGGTATACAACTTCGAATGGCTAGATGAGATAATCAACAATATTCATAACAATGGTGGACATGTTATTTTAGCAACTCCTAGTGGAGCGCGTCCTGCCTGGATGTCGCAAAAATATCCGGAAGTATTACGTGTTAATGCTTCCAGAATGAAGCAGCTACACGGTGCTAGACATAATCACTGTTTTACATCACCAGTGTATCGTGAGAAAACACAACAAATTAATCGCTTGTTAGCAGAAAGATATAAAGACCACCCTGCCCTCATTATGTGGCATGTATCGAATGAGTATGGTGGAGAATGTCATTGTGATTTGTGCCAAGAAGCATTTAGAGAGTGGTTAAAAAAGAAATATAATAATGATCTAGATGCTTTAAATGAAGCGTGGTGGGGACCGTTCTGGAGCCACACGATAAGTGATTGGTCTCAAATTGATTCACCATCACCAATTGGTGAAAATGCAGTCCATGGTTTGAACTTGGATTGGAAACGTTTTGTAACAGATCAAACGATTGATTTCTATGAGAATGAAATTGTTCCGTTAAGAGAATTGACGCCTGATATTCCTGTTACTACGAATTTCATGGCAGATACAAATGACTTAATTCCATTTCGTGCATTAGACTATAGTAAATTCGCAAAACATGTAGATGTTATAACATGGGATGCTTACCCTGCTTGGCATAATGATTGGGAGACTACAGCTGATTTAGCTATGAAAGTTGGCTTTATTGATGACTTATATCGTAGCTTAAAACAACAACCATTCCTATTATTAGAATCAACTCCAAGTGCCGTGAATTGGCATGACGTTAATAAAGCGAAGAGACCAGGTATGCATTTGCTTTCAGCTATGCAAATGGTGGCGCATGGATCTGACAGTGTAATGTATTTCCAATGGAGAAAATCACGTGGTTCATCTGAGAAATTCCATGGTGCTGTTGTGGATCATGATAATAGTGCTGAAAATAGGGTGTTCAAAGATGTTGCCCAAGTTGGACAAACACTTGAAAAATTATCAAAAGTAGTTGGAACGTACAAAAAAGCAGATGTTGCAATTATGTACGATTGGGAGAATAAGTGGGCACTTAATGATGCTCAAGGTTTTGGAATGAAATCGAAACGTTACACACAAACTGCACATCAGCAATATCGTGCTTTCTGGGAGAATGATATTCCAGTAGATGTAATTACGAAAGAACAAGATTTTTCGGCTTATAAACTATTAATTGTCCCGATGCTATATTTAGCTAGTGAGGAGACAATTGCTAGACTTAAAGGTTTCGTTGCCAACGGTGGAACTTTAGTGATGACGTATATTAGTGGGATTGTCAATGAATATGATCTAACCTATTTAGGTGGTTGGCATTCAGACTTGCAGGAGATATTTGGGATAAATCCGTTGGAAACAGATACGTTATATCCGAAAGATACAAATAAAGTTCAATACAATAATAAAACGTATGAATTGAAAGATTATGCAACAATCATTGATGTTGCAAGTGCACAAGTAGAGGCAACTTATCAGGATGATTTCTATGCAAGCACTCCTGCAGTAACAAGTCATTCATTTGGAAAAGGAAAAACATATTATATTGGAGCAAGATTGGAAGATGAATTCCATCGAAATTTTTATAAACAACTGATGAAAGATCTTGCGATTGAATCACCTGTTCCTGTTACACATGAGAGTGGAGTATCTGTACAAGTTCGAAGCGATGAAGAAAATGATTATTTCTTTGTGATGAACTTTACGGAAGAACAACAATCCATTTCCTTTACTTCGGAAGTAAAAGACCTGGTAACTGGTGAAAAGTTACTTGGAGATAAAACGCTAGATAAATATGAAGTGAGAATAGTAGAAAAGAAGAAATAATGTATTAAAGAATTTAGAGGTTGGGACAATACGATCTGAACTAGAGATAAATCCGAACAATGGGAGTAAAATTATACCGCTTCGGAAATACACTACGCTTTCCGCGGGCGGCTGATGAGCCTCCTCGGCGCTAAACGCGCCTGTGGGGTCTCATCGAGGCCTTTGTTCCCGCAGGAGTCTTCGTGTATTTCCTCAGCTGATAACTTTAAATTCGTATGGATGACATAAAAATACCGAACTATATCTATTGATATTTAAGTTATAGTTCGGATTTTAGTTTTATCATTTTTTCTATGTTCCAGCCTCATAATAAATAAATTAATAATTTTATCAATATGAAATATCTACATATATGAGAGCGTTTGCTACGAAATTAAAAGGACGGAGAGAATATGAGAAAAATAATAAGTAAAAGGCATGGTTTGTCGGTACTTTTAGTATTTCTTATGGTATTTAGTTCTTTTAGTGTACCTATGAATGTTGGATTTGCTGCCTCTGAAACAAAAGGAAACATGTTAAAAAATGGCGGGTTTGAAACAGATTTTTTCAACGACCAATCATGGAACATTACGGATGTCGATTGGAATAATGTCGATATTACACACTTCTTTTATACGGATGATGAATGGATTCATCCTAATGCTGGATTAGCTGCATTTAAATATTGGATAAAAAACACTGCAACAGAGAAGCAATCAATTACAGTAAGTCAAGTAGTTCCACATCTTCCTGCAGGGAGCTATGAGCTATCTGTCCAATCGATGGGTGGAATAGATGCAGATGCTGGTAATGTGAAGCTCTTTGCTGGTGAAGAGACACTGCAACCTATTTCAACGAAAGGATACAATGCATGGGAAGAGATTACGTTGAAATTCGAATTAGAAGAGGACACATCTAATCTTCAAATTGGAGCAATCATAACCGGTGAACCGGATGCATGGGGTTATCTAGATAGTTTCAAATTAACACCACAAGTAAATGAGAACATTCCTGAGCCGGTAGAAGCGGATATCTTTGTAAAAAGAGTTGCTGGTTTGGATGATGATTTTATTAAAGGTGTTGATATCTCAAGTATCATTGCCTTAGAAAATAGTGGTGTTCGATTTTATGATTATGATGGAAAAGAACAGGATATTTTTAAGACTTTAAAAGAAGCAGGAGTAAACTATATTCGAGTGAGAGTATGGAATGACCCCTATGATGCTGATGGTAATGGCTACGGGGGCGGGAATAATGATTTAGATACGGCTATTAAAATTGGAAAAAGAGCAACTGAACATGGAATGAAGCTGTTAGTGGACTTTCATTATTCTGATTTTTGGGCTGATCCAGGAAAGCAGATGACACCTAAGGCATGGCAAAAGTTGAGTTTTGAAGATAAAAAGACAGCTCTATACGAATACACCAAAGAAAGCTTACAAGCTATGTTGGATGCAAATATTGATATAGGGATGGTACAAGTCGGAAATGAAACAAATGGTTCTTTTGTTGGTGAAAGTGATTGGACAAAAATAAGTGCATTATTTAATGCAGGTAGCAAAGCAATAAGAGAAATAGATTCAAACATCTTAGTAGTATTACATTTTACTAACCCTGAGACTTCAGGAAGGTATGAATCAATTGCGCAGACCTTATATGAAAATAATGTAGACTATGATGTGTTTGCTAGCTCCTATTATCCTTTCTGGCATGGAACATTAGACAATTTAACAACTGTTCTTCGTAATGTAGCAGACTCATATGATAAAAAAGTGATGGTTGCTGAAACATCTTATGCCTATACATATGAAGATGGGGATGGTCATAGTAATACAGCACCAAAAGAAAGTGGCCAAACATTAAATTATCCAATTACAGTTCAAGGACAAGCGACTGCCGTGAGAGATGTAATAGAGGCTGTTGCAAATGTAGGGGAAGCGGGGATCGGTGTGTTTTATTGGGAACCAGCATGGCTCCCTGTTGGACCAGCTGATAATCTCGAGGGAAATAAAGTTATTTGGGAAGAACATGGTTCTGGTTGGGCATCTAGTTATGCTGCTGAATATGACCCGCATGATGCAGGTGTGTGGTATGGAGGAAGTGCTGTTGACAACCAAGCATTATTTGACTTCAATGGACATCCGCTACCATCATTAAATGTTTTTAAGTATGTTAACACAGGAGCAGTTGCACCATTAAAAGTTGATAAGATAAATGATATAGCGATAAGTGTTAATTTAGGTAACACAATTAGTTTGCCAGATACAGTTACTGTAGTCTATAACGACGGCAGTGTGGGGAATGTTCCAGTTCAATGGAATAAAGAACAATTGGAGGAACTGAAAGATAAAGGTGTAGGAATCTATCGAATAGCAGGGACTATTGATGATGACATCATTGTTCAAGCTCAAATTGAAGTAAGACCAATAAATTATGTTCATAACCCGAGCTTTGAAGACAACGATAGAAGCATGTGGAAAGTTATTCATAGAGAAGGCACACTACCACATACTAGTTATCAGCAAAAAGCAGCTGATGCAAAAACAGGAGAGTATTCATTACATTTTTACTCAGCTTCTAGAGTGGATTTTTATATTGAACAAACAATCACTGGATTAGCGCCAGGATACTATAATTTCTCTATGTTCTTGCAAGGTGGGGATGCCAATAATTCAGACATGTACATCTATGCAAGGACAAGTAACGGGGAAGAAAAGGTTTATACTTCTGTTAATGGCTGGGTAAATTGGAATACACCAGAATTGGAGAATATTCTTATTCTTGATGGAACGGTGACAATTGGTGCAAGTATAAAAGCTGATGGGGGAGCATGGGGGACACTTGACGACTTTTATCTATATAAAGTAAAAGATTATAACGATGAATCAACAGGTAACGATGATTCAGATGAAAATAACGATGAATCAACCGATAACAACGATTCAGATGAAAATAATGATGAATCAACTGGTAACAATGATTCCAACGAAAATAAAGATGGAGTATCCGATAATGATGGTTTTGAGGAGAAAAAAGATGAAGTAACAGATCATGATTCAGTAGGTAGAGAAGAAACATCCAGTAAAAGTGAGTTAGATATTAATAATGAGGATTCAACTTCAAACAATCAGACAGATGATAAACTATCGAATGAACGAAATGATAAAGTGCTTCCAAATACAGCTACAAATATATATAACCTTTTAATGATTGGTTTACTTTTAATAATATTGGGCTCTGTTATTGTCGTGTTGAGAAATAGACTAGCAAGAAACGAGTAAGTTAACTGAAGTCTTACCCTCTTTATATAAAGAGGGTTTTTTGTACTAGGGGGGAAACAATGTTTACATTCTTTCGGAAGATATTTTCCAAACAGACAGGAGAAAAAATGGATAAGAAGGGATCCCGAGAAAGAAAGGGCTTTATAAGTAAGTTTTTCAATGATAATAGCAACAATAAACTAATTAAACACGTAAGTAAAAGCATTACTACTAAAATTCTTTATAGTTTTATCATATGTGTTTTACTAAGTGTGTCGATAGTAGGTATTGCTTCTTATCTTATATCCAATAAAATAATAGAATCTAAAGTTACAAGTGCATCAGAGCAAACGATTATTCAGGCAGGAGATAAATTAGACTTCGTATTTACACGTTATAGTGATCTTATCAGAGAAACCATATCTTCTGATTTTTTACTAACTTTGAGGGATTTTAACTATGTAGAGCAATCAAGTACAGACTATTATGTACTTCTTACGAAAATTAACGAGTATCTTACACAAATTGAAAATGTTCATACCAACATAGATGTACACTTAATAAACATGGATAAGCAGGAACTATTTTCAACGGCGAAAACAACGGATAAAGATATTGTGTTTAATTCAGATTGGTATAAACAGGCTGTTGCTAATCCAGAGGAATCACATTATTGGATTGGTGGAAGGGAAAAAGGTGTACTAGGGCAAAGTGATTCTCCTACTGTAAGTTTCGGACAGCTTCTCAATATAAATAAAAGTTATTATTTTATGGTTATAGACATTGACTCTACCTATTTTAAAGAGATCCTGAAAGATGTTGCATTTGGAGAAAATGAATCAGTTAGTATCGTAGATGAAAATAATCATGTTGTTTTTAGCTTTGATGATGAAAGGTTAAATACTGAAAGTGGCATCCCTATCTTGGTCGATTCGAATAAAAATGTTCTAAATAAAGATGATCAACTAATTTTCCAATACAAGTCAGATGTAACAGATTGGTTTTTAGTAGGCTCAGTTTCTAAAAAAGAATTAGTAAAAGATACTCAAATAATTTTTTATGTAACAATGTTGATTATTATCTTTGCTATTCTTTTTGCGTTATTTATCGGAAAGCGCATTGCAAATATGGTAGGTGAACCGTTGAGAGTAATATCTGGATTAATGGCTGTTGCAAAAGAAGGCGATTTAAGAGTACGTTCAGAAATGACGAATCGTCAAGATGAAATAGGGGTGTTAGCGGTCAGCTTTAATGAAATGCTCACAAAAATATCGGAAATGATGCTGCACACTCAATCCACTTCAAATAAAGTGCTGCAGGCTGCTACCGAGTTAACCGATATTTCTAATACAACATCCCAAATAGCCAAAGATGTAGCTATAGCAATAGGTGAAATAGCAGTTGGAGCAAATAATCTAACGGTTGAAGCGGAAAATGGTAACAGTTTTACTAGTAAAATTAATAATGAAGTAAACAATGTATTCGATAATAATCATGAAATGGCAAATTACGCTAAGGATGTTTTGGAAGGGAGTAATAATGGTATTCAAAAAATGGCTGAATTAGTTGATAAAACAAGACAAGGGGAAGAAATGATTACAACTATAATCAGCAAAGCGGATACTTTAAAAGATAGTACAAATCAAATTAGTGAAATAATGTCGATTTTGACGGATATATCAAGGCAAACAAACTTGTTATCATTGAATGCTGCTATTGAAGCAGCACGTGCCGGTGATGCGGGTAAGGGTTTTGCGGTTGTTGCAGATGAAATTCGAAAATTATCAGTACAGTCAAAGAACGCTATTGATACGGTTGGTGAAATTACTTCCTCTGTTATTTTAGAAATAAATGATACGTTAACCCTTTTGGAAGGTGCTGATCCTATCTTCAAGGATCAAGTATCCAAAGTTTTGGAAACTGATGCAATATTGAATGATGTTGGTACGCGTATGGATGCATTTAATCATAAAATTAGTCTTGTCTCTGATTCGATTCAGCAACTAAGGGAATCGCAAGAAATATTATACTCGATGATTTCCCAAGTTAGTGCGACTGCGCAGGAATCCTCTGCTATTAGTGAAGAGGTTCATGCATCTACAGAGGAACAAATAAACGTTAGTAATTCATTAGTACATACATCCGATCAATTAAGAGAACTGTCTAAAAATCTACAAAATAGCTTAAATAACTTCAAAATATAATATAAAGAGAGGAACATAGACTCTGTATGTTTCTCTTTTTTTAGGAGTTTATGTCAAATTTAATCAGTTTATGTAATATTTTACCTTTACAAGACATAAAAACTATTGTTATATTAGATGGCGTAATATAATTCTATATTACTAGAATCCAATTCTTTGTCCATTTGTAGTTTTGGGCCGAAAGAAGGAGGAGGAACGAATGAAGAAGCGAATTATTATCACTTTATATATAATGCTAGCAGCTATGCTGATGATGGCTTGTGGGAGTTCTAAACAAGCTGATACAAACAATAATGGCTCCGATAAAAATGATATAAGTCAAGTGGAAAATAAAAAACCAGAACAAGAAAAAATAGAACCTAAATATAAAGTCGTGATAGACGCTGGCCACGGTGGTGAGGACGGCGGTTCTTCAGGAGCAAGTGGTAGTTTAGAAAAAGACTTTACATTAAGTCTATCTCAAAAAGTAGAACAATTATTAGATCAAGACCCAGAAATTCAAGTCTTTATGACAAGAGAAAATGACGTTTTTCTCTCTGCTGAAGAAAAAATAAGACCGCAATTTGCGAATGACTTAGGTGCGGATATATTTGTTTCCATTCATGGTAATACGTTTACTGATCCATCTGTTTCTGGGACGGAATCGTTTTATTATTATGATGAAGACAAGCCTCTAGCAGATGCAATACACAAGTATTTAGCGCCAGCTACTGGATTTAATGATCGAGGAGTCAAATACAATTCACTATTTGTATTGAGAGATACAACTATGCCTGCAACATTATTGGAAATTGGCTATTTAACGAATCCAGAGGATGAACAGAAAATGCTGACAGATGAATTTCAACAAACTGTTGCAGAATCGATTGTAAAGGGTATTAAAGAATATCTAGAAGTAAATTTATCTAAAGATGAGTAAAATATGTCGTTAATCTCATCATTATCTATTATTACGAAGTAAAACACGAAAGTTATGGTAATGAATTCTATAACTTTCGTGTTTTTTGCTAATATTAGGTAATTGTATACTTTCGTTTCGATAGTTAAATGGGATATGGTGGATTTGAGGAGGAATTGAATAATATGAGAGATAGACAAATATTAGAGAAGATATGTAAAGAAGTGGATTTTTCAGGTGTAGTGTTAATGAAAAATAACCAAGAGCATGTATTACAATTTACTAGAGGTTATGCAAATAGAGCGGATGAACTGAAAAATTCACTTCAAACAAAATTTGGGATAGCCTCTGGTTGTAAGTTATTTACTGCCATTGCCATTTGCCAGCTTGTTGAAAAAGGACAACTTACCTTTAATACAAAACTGCAAGATTGTTTACATACTGATTTTCCACATTTTGCTGAGGATATTACGATTCACCATTTATTAACTCATACATCTGGAATTTCAGATTATTTTGATGAAACGGTTATGGATGATTTTGAAGATCTTTGGAAAGAAACAGCCATGTATAACATGAGAAATTTAAAGGACTTTCTTCCATTATTTCACCATCATAAAATGATGTTTCAACCTGGCGACAGATTTCATTATAATAATGCTGGATTTATTGTACTCGGATTAATCATTGAACAACTAACAGGTGTAACATTTACTGAATATGTGGAAGCAAATATATTTGCTCCTTGCGGAATGGAAGACTCCGGTTATTTTTCATTGGACCAACTGCCGAAAAATACTGCAATTGGTTATATTGATCATGAGGATGGGTCTTGGAAATCGAATAGTTACTCTATACCAATAAAAGGTGGTGCAGATGGAGGAGCCTATATTACAGCAGAGGATATGACAAAGTGTTGGAACGGATTACTACAGCACAAGTTACTTAGTGAAAAATATACTTTAAAATTATTAACTCCATATGTAAGTAATGAAGACGGAGACTATTATGGATATGGAATATGGATTGAAAAGAGAAATGATGTTGTATATAAATACCATGTCATGGGATATGATCCAGGTGTATGTTTTCATTCTGCATTTTACCCCAGTTTTGGAATGACAGTAGTAATCCCTTCTAATAAGTCATATGGTGCTTATGATATTACAGAAGTAATAGAGGAAAACTATCTTTCCTAAAGGGATATTTATAGTTAAAAAAAGAAGAGACTTGTCCAATACTTTTAATATTCTCCCGTACCATTTGTGTATAAATGAAACGGAAGAGCTCAAAAGGTTTATTGAATAAGTCTCTTAAAGATGTCTTGTTATCTTTGCAGAGTAGCACATGCAATTTATATGAATAATATTAATTTTTTTAAGCTACATATTCTTCTTTAGAAATATCATTGCTTTCTTTCTTTACATAGTATTTCCCTTTGGATATAAGGGCGATAATTACTGTAAGAATAGCTGCTAGTATCGATGCAAAGAAAGCAGCCGTACTTTGTAAAAACGATCCCATATACCCTAATGCAGCAATTGTTCCTACTATACTTGAAACTAATAATGAAACAACACCGACTGGATTCCATTTAAATAAATTTATTTGTCTCCATTCATAGTATCCTGGGCTAATCTTTAATACTTTTTTAACAATAACCGCATCTGTGACTAGAATTGCAGCCCAAGCTAATAGAAAGACTCCTTGGAATGTCATAACAGCTTCTAAATGATTCACAATGTCCATGAGCATTAAAATGATAGCAGCTACCCCCGTAACTACTACCCAAAAACGTCGACCTGGTTTAAATTTAAATACATTTTCGAAGAAGTTTGAAAGTGATAATGAACCACTATATATATTTGTAACGTTGATTCTTATTTGAGTTAACATTGTAAAAAGAACTCCAAAAATTCCTAGAAGTAATACGATATACACTCCAGGATTTGGCTCTCCTAAGCGGACACCGAACCAGATCCCAAGGCCACCCATTACTCCAAAGCAAAATATTTGAGGGATAAACCCGATAGCAAAAATTCCGATTTTCCTATCTTTTGGTTTAAGAAAGCGGGCATAATCTGAAGCGAGTAGAGGTGTTAAACCCATAATCCCATGTTGCATTCCAATGCAGAGTAATAAAGCAGTTCCGCCAACCTGTACGCCTTCTGGCATATAAGACCAAAAAGTACCGTCATATCCGGAAGGTTGGATTGCCGCCATAACAATTGCAGCAATTAAAAATACACCAAATAGAGGGAGTGACCATTTTTGTAGCTTGTCTAATTGTTTGATTCCAAACCAGTTTAATGGAATAACAATAGTACCGAAGAAAAGGATTAAGACCCATTCAGGAATTGTAGGAATAAATTCATGTACAGCAGCTACTAGTATTAAACCTTCGAGTGCACAATACATAATAAAGTTGGTAGCGTATATAAATGAGGTTAAAGAGGCACCAATATAGCCGAATCCACCACCTCTGGATAACAAGTTTACGTTCATTCCAGATTTAGCGGACAAATAGGCAATAAATGTCCCAAGGATACCAGCAACAATAATAGCATAAATAGCGGAAATAATAGCATTCATTGCGCCAAATTGTAGTGCCATGACACTGCCCATTTGAAAGTAAAAAATGGCTGTAGCTATCCCAAATGTAATATTCGTAATACTAAGCCAACCCATGTTCCTTTCTTTAAGAGGTACTCTATCTAATGAATAATCGTCACTCATTTCGTTATTGTTATTGTTATTGTGACCTGTCATTTTATCAGATCCCATTATATCATCTCCTTTTGTGCATTAGTTCACAATTGTAAGTTCTTTTTAGAAAGTAAGTACTAATTCACAAAAATAACACGACATTATTTACTATAACTTTATAATGACTCGGTTACAAACGGCATAATAGAGGATGAGACAGTGCTATTTCCTCTGAATCTATATTATTGAGGTCTTAAGTCGCTCTATCTAGCAAATCCTTTAGATATCTTAGATATTCTGCATTTTTGATCTTAGGAATATGTTAAATGCAAAAATAGGAAGTACCCAATCAGTCAATGAAAATGACGTCTAGGTACTTCCTTAAATGCTTATTTCGTATAATTATCAAAGTATCCTTGGATGTACACGATAGGTGTTCCTTTATCACCACTACCAGAAGTTAGGTCAGATAAGGATCCAATTAAATCTGTTAGCTTTCTAGGAGTAGTCCCTTGTGCTTCCATAGCTCCAGTTAAATCTTCGCCTTTATTGTTAATATATTCAGCAATGGCCTTTTGTAAATCTTCGCCTCTTAAGTCAGCAAAGTTATTGTCTGCGAGGTACTTTAACTTCACTTCATTTGGAGTTCCGTCAAGTCCTGAAGTATAAGCAGGTGATACAACTGGGTCAGCTAACTCCCAGATCTTCCCTACAGGATCTTTGAAAGCCCCATCGCCATAGATCATTACTTCAATATTTTTCCCTGTTCTATCTTTAAGCTTTTGTTGGATAGTATCGACGATTGGTTGACAATCACGTGGGAAAAGTTTAACACTTTCTTCTTTGGATTTGTTTGACCCTAGTAGGCCGTAGTCTTCATTATATCCACTACCATTGATTGATTCAGCTAATATATTATCAAGGCTATAGATTTTTTCTCCACCATTTGCTTTTAAGATTCTCTTTGTTCTAAAGCGTGAATGGATATCACAAGTTAGAACACTTTTCGTGTAATCTAAAATTGTTTTTGGATTATTGGAGAAAATAACTTCACATTCAACTCCGTATTCTTCCACAATTGATTTATAGTAATCTATATAGTCAACGCCCGTAAATGTATGTTTATTATAACCAAAGAATTCACGGAATTGACTCTCAGTTAACACGTCTGTCCAAGGATTAACTCCTTTTTCATCAAGTAAATCGATATCTACTAAGTGATTCCCTACCTCATCAGAAGGGTAGCTTAGCATTAAAACAATCTTTTTCGCTCCTTTTGCAATACCACGAAGGCAAACGGCAAAACGATTTCTACTTAGGATAGGAAAGATAACACCAATTGTATCTTCTCCAAATTTGGAACTGACATCTTGTGCAATATCATCAATTGTTGCGTAATTTCCTTGTGCACGGGCAACGATAGATTCCGTAATTGTTACGATATCCTTATCTTGAAATTCAAACCCTTCTACTTCAGCTGCTTTTAGGACACTGTCCACAACAATCTCTTCAATATTGTCTCCTTGATTTATAATAGGGCAACGTAGGCCTCTTACTACTGTTCCAACCATTCTTTCCAAGGTAATCGCTCCTTAAGGTCTTGTTTTTATTATTGTTTCACTACTTGTAATATACATGATGGAAGTGGTATAAGTAAAATATCTATATTGAATGGTAGGTATAAGGAGTGCTTATATGATAAGTAAGTTAGACCTCTATAAAGTGTTTTGCCAAGTGGGAAAAAGTAAAAGTTTTTCAAAAGCAGCGGAACAACTTTTTATGACACAACCAGCAGTCAGTCAATCGATTATGCAGTTGGAAAGAGAGTTAGATACACGATTATTTAATCGCACACCAAAAGGGGTAACATTTACCGATGAAGGGAAGCTGCTTTTTGAATATACTCATTCTGCGATTAATTTACTTGATGCTGGAGAGGAAAAAATCTTAGAGTTTAAACATTTAACCGTAGGAGAGTTAAAAATAGGGGTAGGCGATACAATTTCTCGTTACTTCTTACTACCATATTTAGAAGCCTTCCATAACAGTTATCCAAATGTTAAATTTACCATTTTGAATGGTACCACAATAGAACTATGCGATGCTTTAAAGTCTGGTGAGGTGGATATTGCAATCTGTAATTTACCAATTGAAGATACATCTATCGAAAAACTCCCGTGCTTTGAAGTCCAGGACACATTTGTTTATGGTGAAAAGTTTAAAAAAATACTATCTAAACCCTTAAGTCTTAAAGAATTAGTAAAACTGCCATTAATATTTCTTGAACCAAATTCTAATTCGCGTAAGTTTGTAGAAAATTATATGATCACACAAGGAATCAGACTTGAACCAGAATTTGAATTGGGATCACATGACCTATTACTTGAATTTGCAAGAATAAATTTAGGCGTAGCATGTGTTACAAGAGAATTTTCTCAAGATTATTTAGATCGTGGCTTATTACATGAGGTTCAACTACAGGAGCAAATACCACATCGCAGTATTGGTATATGTTATTTGAAGAGGGTGCCACTATCACCGGCAGCTACGAAGTTTGTTGAAAATATCATGAAATAGGTTTTAAAAAACTTGGAATGACAAATCTGTATCTTCACACAATAGGTTTTTATAGATTATATGGATATCCAGAGAGGTATATTTTTAATTTTTTAGGGAGGAAAATAGGTGTTTTATTCATTAAGGAATCGTTTCTTTCTTATTTTTACATGTTTACTGACAGTTCCATTTATTTTATTATCTATTTTAATTCCAAGTTTGTTTACCTCTGTAATAAAGGACCAAACTCAGAATTTAGTTAAAGAAAAAATGGATCAGTATTCGCTTTATGTAGAGTCTATTACTAAACAGGCACAGGATCTTGGAAAGCAGATACTTATTAACCAAACAACCCAAGATTGGCTAAAGTTAGAAACTGGGTATTGGGCAAAATCCAATGAAGAGAAATTATTAAAGAAGAAAGAATTAGGTATGTTGCTTAATTCTATAAGAATTAATAATTCGAATGATATGTCTGTATCTGTTTTTCTATATGATGGTACAGGTGCTCCTGCTAATAATCTTAAATTAAAGGAAGAGAATTGGTATATTGACTTTATGGTAAACGAACAAAATTTTATAAAGTCACATATTGACCACCCATCAGCAGGTGGAGAAAGTATAAATAGCTATATTCTTCCTCTATTTAATTTAAGCACATTAGAATCGTCTGGTATTATCAAGGTTAACTTCCCTTCATCCTTATTTGAATCAGCTCTAGATAATATGTTAATTGGAAAGAAAGGACATGCATATTTAATTGATAGCAGTGGATCAAATGTTTTACAAAATAAAATTCAAATACCTGATGCAGTTATAAAAAAAACTGTAGGTAATATTGGAGAGAGTCGGGATAAGAAGGGATTAATAGAAATGGATTATCAAGGGGAGACGTATTTTGTTTTCTACCATATGCTCCCAGTTGGTGATTGGATTTTTATCAGTGAAGTGACAAAATCGAATCTTTTTTCAGAAGTAAATAATATCCAAAATAATTTGTTGATAATAAGTGCTATAGTTTTTCTGTTAACAATTTTTACTTCTTACATGCTATCTTCCAATATTACAAAACCGATAGGAAAACTGACTAAGGCAATGGGCTATATTGAACATGGGGACTTTCATGGTGCACAACAATACTTGCCAACCATTAAGTCAAATAATCACGAAGTAGGATATTTAGTTAAGGTGTTTAAACACACAATAGGTAGATTAAAAAGTCTAATTGAAACAGAATATGAGGCTAATCTGCGGCGAAAAGATGCTGAGTACAAAGCGCTATTACTGCAAATAAATCCTCATTTTTTGAATAATACACTTGAAATTATAGGTGGCTTAGCAGCACAAGGTAAGAACAGGGAAGTAATGAAGATAAGTGTTTATTTAGGGAAAATGATGAGGTACTCTTTAAATACGAAAAGTAATATTGTGAGATTGGGAGAAGAAATGAATTACATCCGGAATTATACTAATATTCTAAAGTTAAGGTATGAGGACAACATTAACATAGAAATAGAAGAAGACTCCGAAATTAGACAAATTCCAATCATTAAATTTATTTTACAGCCATTGGTAGAAAATGCTGTAAAGTATAGTTTTGTTGAAAAGAAAAATGCGGAAATTTATATCTCTACCAAAAGGGTTGATGACCAAATATTCCTTTCTATAGAGGATAAAGGGGTAGGAATCTCTGATGACGTTATAAAAGATTTAATGAGACATGAAGACTTTAATGAAACGAATAATGTATTAGAAAGTAAAGGAAATAGTATTGGTCTTAAGAATGTAATTGGTAGGTTACTACTTTATTATGGGAAGAATTTTTCTTACAAAATTGAATCCGAAGAAAATGTGGGTACAAGAATCACGTTATGTATTTATATAAAAAGAGGTGATTTTGATGTTGAAGGTGATCATTACAGATGATGAGGTTCAAATTCTCAAAGGATTAAGAATGAAGGTTAATTGGGAAGAAGAAGGTTTTCAGATTGTTGGGGAGGCATCAAATGGTCAAGAGACATTAGAATTACTTCAAACAATAGATGTTGACGTTGTGATTACAGATATACGAATGCCGATTATGGATGGAATTGAACTAGCAAAACGCTGTCAAGAAGAGTTTCCTAATATAAAGGTGATTGTTTTATCAGGGTATTCCGAGTTCGACTATGTAAGAAGAGCTATGCAAGAAGGTGTAAAGGACTATTTATTGAAGCCTGTGGATCCTGATGAATTATTGGAAATACTTCTTAAAGTAAGTAAAGAAATTGAAGAGGAAAAAAGAAATGAAATTGAATCTGCTCGGATTCGGTGGCTTGCTAACTCACGTTTACAAGAGGTACAGGAACAGTTTTTATTATATTTAGTTAGGGATGAATGGTTAGAAATTCCAATGATTCAGGAAAGGTTAAAACAAATCCAGTTAGAAGATCTAGGAAAAGATAATATTAAAGTTCAGTTTCTCACAGTTGAAGTTAGAGGATCTGAAAATAATCCAGATTTACTAAAAGAACGCTGGATTTCTTTCCAAATGCTCTGTAAAGAGATTGCAAAAAATCGTTTAGGGACTTATTGCTTTTATAATCCGAATTACGGTAATGTTATCCATTTCTTGAATACCATTAATTCTGAATACCCTCATAGTACACAATCTTTAGTAAATGATATACAAAAAAATGTTAAATCCTACTTAAACCTAGAAACTGTGATAGGAGTAGGCAGTGTTGTAACTGGTCTAAGAGAATTTAAGAACGGATATATAGCAAGTTTATTTTCATGGAGCCAAAGTCAGCTAGGTTCTGTATCGCAGGTCATTGATGAAAAGATAATGGAGGAAGGTGTTTTTCAATTTTCAGATGACTTGGAAAGAAAGCTGACTAATGCTATAGAAGGTGTAGATTTAATAAAGTTTCAAGAACACCTATATTCCATGCTAGGGGATACTATAAAGCAATCGTTATTGTCCTTTTCGTTTTTAGCAAATCGAGTATTATTTTTGCTAAGTTCATTAGTAAAGAAATATGGTATAGAGACGAAAGAAATCCAACATACGATTTGGAAGTGTCAACAAGGAATTTGGGAATTGAATTCTCAATCTAAAGTAAGGGATTACCTCATTCAATTGGCTAAGGAAATAATAGAGAAAGTTCGAGTAAAACGATATTCTAATGGGAAATTAGTGATAGAAAGTATACTTCATTATTTAAATGAGCACTATGCGAGTGAAATATCTCTTACATCATTATCATCTTTATTTCATATAAATAGTGCTTATTTATCCGATTCTTTTAAGAATCATGTAGGGCAAAATTTCAGCGAATATCTAGTGAATTTACGAATAGAAAAGGCGAAACAATTTTTAAATGATAAGGAACTTAGAATTATTGATATAGCCTATTTAGTTGGTTTTTCGAACTCTAGTTATTTTAGTACTGTCTTTAAAAAACACGTAGGAAAAACTCCGGTTGAGTATCGTAATTCTATTAATTAAACCTACACTAATTTCTATAAATTAATAGGTATTAAATTAGGAGAGATGTAGTATAGATGAAGAACAGATGGATTTTAATAATAACGATATCAATAAGTATTACGGGGGTTATACTATTTTATATGGTGATAAATTCCGATAAAGAACCATATAAAGTTAAAGAAGTAGGAGAGTATACAGAACTAACATTTATGAGGAATCTTGGGAATGAAGCAGAAAATCGTGCCTATGAGATGTTAATCTCGGCTTTTGAAGAAGCGCATCCAGATATTAAGATTCATATGGAAGCTGTTGAATATAATGATTATGAAATAAGGCTCCGAACTGAATTTGCAACAGGAAATCCTCCTGACATACTGACAATTGACAGTCCAACATTAGCTCTTTATGTAAATGCGGGTTCACTATTGCCTTTGGATAAGTATATGAATGAGGATGGAGATATAAATGACTTCCCCAAATCGATAATGAATGGATTAAGTTACAATGGAGAACTTTACCTTGTTCCTATTGTAGAATCAAGTATTGCTTTGTTTTATAATATGCATATATTTCGTGAAGCAGGAATTCCATTTCCATCAAAAGACCCGGATGATCCATTAACTTGGGAGGAGATATTGGATATTGCTATACAGGTCAAGAATTCGAATAATGATCTATATGGAATTGATCCAGCGCAAGGGTTTAGTGATGGAGAAAGTCCTGCCTATTTTAAAATGCCGATTCTTTGGCAGTTTGGAGCAGATATATTAAGTCCTAATGGCACTACTGCTAGTGGCTATTTAGATTCAAAGGAGGCAATAACTGCCCTTCAATTTTATCAAGATCTTTATAATAAATATGAAGTAGCAGCAGTTGAATTACCTGCACATTCCTTTGAAACCGGTCAGCTTGCTATGACCGTTTTAGGCTCTTGGATTTTATCGGATTTAGCAAATAATCAACCTGATTTTAAATTAGGAAGGGACTATGGAATTGCCCCATTACCTAAGGGTAAGTATCAGGTTACACCGAATGGTGGATGGGCTTTAGGCATTTCCTCAGAAACTAACTATCCTGATGAGGCCTGGCAGTTTATAAAATTTATGACAAGCTTTGAAAGCGCTAAAACATATGTGGAAGTAACTGGAGATCTTCCTGCCAGATATTCAGTAGTAGAAAATTTCCCAGAGTTGAATGAATATCCCAAAAATATATTTATTCACCAGTTTCAGAATAATTCTAAAAGCAGACCAGTTACACCAGTCTATCCTGTTATAAGTGATAATATTAAAAAGTTATTTGAGAATGTGGGAATAGGTAATAGAGATGTAGTAGATTCCGTTAAGGAAGCAGTGGAAAATATTAATACTAGTATTTCTTTATATCAGAAACCTTAGAAATGCACCATTCCCAAAAATATATAGTATCTACAGCAGAAACGCTTTATTCAAGTTTTATGTTCTTGGATAAGGCGTTTTTTGTTTTTAAAGTTCCAAAGATTTTAAACATAGGTATCCAAAAAAAATGAATTAGTATATCAAACTGCTTTGCTATATTAAGTGTGAGAAAGCGCTTTTGCAATTGATTGATCTTAATTACGCTTTCTTTAGAAAACCCTTACTTCACAATTTATATGTGCTGACAAAGTAATAAGAAGGTGATGAATAGTTGAAAACTAGAAGAACATTATACGAGCAAAGGAGGGACAGCTATGTCGAATATTGATAGTACTGTAGTCAAATCTACGTCAATTTCTAATGAAAAGCCAATTCCAAGTAAGAAAAAAAAGAATGCACTTAATTATATTAAGAAAAACTATATTTTATATTTATTCTTAGCCCCTGCTGTCATTTCGGTATTCATATTTAATTATGTTCCGATGTATGGGGTGCTTATTGCATTTAAAGATTATAGTGTTACGAAAGGAATTTGGGCAAGTGAATGGGTTGGTCTATCTCATTTTACTAGTTTCTTAACTTCTCCCAATTTTCTTCAAATCTTCATGAATACGATAAAACTTAGTGTATATGGGCTTATTATTGGATTTCCTGTGCCTGTAATACTTGCTATTATGTTAAATCAGGTAAGAAGAGCGGGCATTAAAAAGAATATACAATTAATTATTTATGCACCTAATTTTATCTCTACAGTAGTAATTGCAGGTATGTTGTTTATCTTTTTATCACCAGCTGGGCCAATTAACTCGATATTATCAGCATTTACAGATAATCCAATTTCTTTTATGTCTAACCCAGATTACTTTAGAACGATATTTATTTCATCTGGTATATGGCAAGGAGCTGGTTTTTCATCGATTGTATATGTTGCGGCACTTTCGAATACAGATCCACAACTTCATGATGCAGCTACAATTGATGGAGCATCACTTTTACAGAGAATATGGCACATTGATGTACAAACACTTAAGCCAGTAATGGCAGTACTCTTTATTTTAGCTATTGGAGGTATCATGGGAGTTGGTTTTGAAAAGGCGTACTTACTTCAAACAGACAGGAATTTACCTACTTCTGAAATTATTGACACCTATGTATATAAAAGAGGTCTGTTAGCTGGAGATTGGTCATTCGGTGCAGCGGTAGGATTGTTTAATACAATTATTGGTTTAATCCTCCTAATGATAACGAATACAGTAGTTAAAAAACTAAATGGTGAAACACTATATTAGGAAGGAGTGAAGATAGGATTATGCGAAAAAAAACAAATAGAAATCAACTAATAAATAACTCTAAAACGGATAGGTTACTCCTACTAATAAATAAAATTTTATTGAGTTTAGTAGTAATCGTTGTCACTCTTCCTCTCTTATATGTATTAATTGGTTCGTTTTTACAACCTAATATATTGCTAACAAAGGGGCTCTCTTTTAATCCCGATCATTGGACGATTGATGGATATGTTCGGATATTTCAAGATGGATCGATCATGCGAGGATTCCTTAATTCAATACTTTATGCAGTGGGATTTACTGTCGTCTCTGTCACTCTTACAGTACTTGCTGGGTATTCACTGTCCATTGATGATCTAGTTGGAAAAAAGGCATTTGTAGTTTTCTTCCTTTTCGCAATGTTCTTTAATGGAGGAATGATCCCTACATATTTAGTTGTTCGATCACTAGGCTTAGTTAATACGCCATGGGCAATTATCTTACCAGGGGCTGTAGGAATTTGGAATATTATCCTGACAAGAACTTATTTTAAAGGATTGCCGAATGAGTTGAAGGAAGCTGCAAGAATTGATGGTGCTTCAGATTTTATGATTTTCTTAAAAATTATTTTACCTTTGTCGAAGCCTATTATTTTTGTAATCGCTCTATTTGCTTTTATTGGTCAGTGGAACTCCTACTTCCAAGCTATGATTTATCTAGATGATCGTTCACTATATCCATTGCAATTGGTTTTACGTGAAATATTGATTCAAAACGAAGTTCAACCAGGAATGATAGCTGATCAACTTGCAAGGGCTGAATTACAAAGAATTGCAGAAATGATTAAATACTCATCGATTATAGTAGCAAGCTTACCTTTACTAATTATGTATCCGTTTTTCCAAAAGTACTTTGAGAAAGGTGTAATGGTAGGTTCTTTAAAATAATTATTTAAAAAAGAGGGGTTAATATGAAGAAGATATATAAACTTATGACTTTATTGTTAGTTAGTTTTATAGTCATTGCAGGTTGCAACAAAAAGACACAAACTTGGTCTGATGACTATGAATTGTCTGATATTACTTTCCCATTGGAAGAAAAGGTGTCATTGAAAATAATGACATCAAGCTCACCATTAGCTCCAGATGATCCAAATGATAAGTTGATTTTCCAACGCTTAGAAGAAAAGACAGGAGTTCATATTGAGTGGCAAAACTTTGTTGGAGATACATTTGGAGAAAGAAGAAATCTAGCGATGGCGACTGGTGAAATGCCCGATGCCATAATGAATGCTGGGTTTAGTGATTACGAGTTATTAAAGTATGCAGAGGATGAAGCGATTATTCCACTTAATGATTTAATAGAAGATTACATGCCCAACTTGAAAAAAGTACTCGAAGAAGCACCTCAGTATAAAGCGATGATGACAGCCCCTGATGGAAATATATATTCATTTCCATGGATTGAAGAATTAGGGGAAGGAAAAGAAAGTATTCACTCGGTTGATAACTTCCCTTGGATTAACGTAGAGTGGTTGGAAAAGTTAGGATTAGATATGCCAACTACAACCGAGGAGCTAAAAGAAGTTTTAATTGCATTTAGAGATAAGGATCCTGCTGGAGACGGGCAGACAATTCCAATGTCATTTATTATCAATGATGGTGGACAAGATCCAGGTTTTCTTTTCGGCTCTTTTGGTCTTGGTGATAACTGGGATCGAACCATTGTCACAAATGATGGAGAAGTGAAATTAACAGCAGCTGAAGAAGGATATAAAGAGGCAATTAAGTTTATGAATGAGTTGTATAATGAAAAATTAATTGATATCGAAGCTTTTGAACACGATTGGCCAACGTATGTTGCAAAAGGACAAGAAGGTAGATACGGTTTATATTTTACTTGGGATAAAGCGAATATAACAGGTATGAATGAAACCTATGATTTAATGCCTCCACTTTTTGGCCCTGACGGTCATAAAAATGTAACTAGAACTAACGGAATGGGATTTGACCGTTCAAGAATGGTAATTACAAGTGTAAATCAGAATTTAGAGTTAACAGCAAAATGGATTGATCAACTATATGACCCTCATCAATCGGTTCAAAATAACTGGGGAACTTTTGGTGATGATGAGTTACAAAATATCTTTGAATGGGATGAAGATGCTCAAATGTTGAAGCACCTTTCATTAGATGGAACTGCGCCTGTAGAGTTGAGAGAGAAAACATCTGTCGGAGGGCCTTTAGCAATCTTAGATAGCTATTATAATACAGTCACAACAAAACCAGATGATGCTGCTTGGAGATTGGATTTGATGAAGGAAGTAATGGTTCCACATATGAAAGCAGAAAATATTTACCCTAGAGTGTTTTTCAAGAAAGAAGAACTTGATAGACTTTCAACAATTGAAGCAGATTTTTACCCTTATATTAATAGAAAACGAGCGGAATGGATTACGAATGGAAAAGTAGAAGAAGAGTGGAATGATTATTTGGAGGAACTAAACCGCCTTGGTTTTGAGGAATGGTTAGAGATAAAACAGGCAGGTTATGATCGCGCAACAAAATAAAGGAGTTGAGTGGATTGAATTTGCAAAAAATAGATAAATATAGGCCGAATTTACATTTTGCGCCTAAAGAAAATTGGATGAACGATCCTAATGGATTAGTTTATTTCAAAGGTGAGTATCATTTGTTCTTTCAACATAATCCAAATGATAGCGTATGGGGTCCCATGTATTGGGGCCACGCTGTCAGCAAGGATTTAATTACATGGAAAGAGCTAGATATTGCTTTATCGCCTGATGAGAATGGAACAATCTTTTCTGGAAGTGCTGTTGTAGATTGGGATAATACAACTGGATTTTTCCCTGAGGAACCTGGTTTAGTTGCAATTTTTACACACCACAAAGATGGAGCGGAGGGGAAACCCCCTGTACAAACGCAAAGTATTGCATATAGTCATGACCAAGGGAGAACGTGGATTAAATATGATGGAAATCCAGTTTTGCGTCATGAAACAAAAGTAGATTTTAGAGATCCTAAAGTTTTCTGGCATGAGGATAAATGGATTATGGTGCTAGCAACTGGACAGACAATTTCATTTTACTCTTCCTTTAATTTAATAGACTGGCAGTTTGAAAGTGAATTTGGTGAGGGAGCTGGCTCACATGATGGGGTTTGGGAATGCCCTGATTTATTTAAATTAAAGGTAGAAAATAGTGGTGAAGAGAAATGGGTTTTACTCGTAAGTATCGGTGATAATCCGCAATTTGAAGTTGGATCACGTACACAGTACTTTATTGGTTCATTTAATGGTTCTACATTTGTAACAGAACATAATGATATTAGATGGTTGGATTTTGGTAGGGATAATTATGCGGGTGTTAGTTTTTCGGATATTCCTAGAGAAGATGGAAGACGTATATATCTCGGGTGGATGAGTAATTGGCGTTATGCTAACCAAGTGCCTACTCATGGATGGAGAAGCCAAATGACGATTCCACGGGAACTTTCTGTTCGTAAGATTAATGGGAGTTATATAGTTATTCAAAGACTAGTAAAGGAGTTAGACTCATACTTTTCCCTTCAAGAAAAGCTAGATGATATACACATTAATGATGTAGAAACCATAAAAGTAGATGCAAGATACATGGATATGGTTTTTGAATTAGAGAATATGAATGCTAAAAAATATGGAATCACCATACATCACTCTGAAAATCATTCGACTACCATAACAATTGATACGATAAGTAATTCATTAATATTGGACAGGGAAAAATCTGGGGACATCAGCTTTTCAGAGATGTTTTCAAATGAACAAGTGATTAATCTTAAGAGTAATGACAATATTCAACTACGTATAGTTGTTGATTCCTCTTCTGTGGAATTACTAGTTAATGACGGAGAATATGCATTAACAAGTTTGGTTTACCCAGATAAAGCTTGTGATAGTATTTCTATTTTCTCTCTTGAGGGGGATGTAAAGCTTAAAGAAGGAAATGTATATGTCCCAAAATAAGAAGTGAGTATATATTTATGAAACATAGGAGGAAACAGTAAATTGTTACTTTAATGATTATTATAAAGTGACCACATGTTTCCTCTTTTTAATATGGAATCATGTATAAAAGTAAAGGAGCAAATTTATGAATACTAATTCAACAGTTATTTGTATTGGAGAATTATTAATTGATTTTTTCTGTATTGATGTTGGAATCGACTTAACTAGAGGTCAGCATTTTGAAAAACAGGCAGGTGGTGCTCCTGCAAATGTGTGTGCAACTATAGTAAAGCTAGGAGGAAATGCTCAATTTTGCGGAAAGGTAGGAAATGATCCATTTGGTCATTATCTTAAAAACACACTTGATGAGTTAAAGGTTGATACATCGATGCTTTTATTTGATGAAAACCACCCAACAACACTTGCATTTGTTTCTTTAAAAGATAATGGAGAAAGAGATTTTGTTTTTAATCGAGGTGCAGATGTATTTTTGTCAGAAGAGGATATAGACAAGCAAAAATTAAGTGTGGCTAGTATACTCCACTTTGGCTCTGCTACAGCACTATTAGAGGACCCTTTTAGATCAACTTATTTGAACACAATGTTATTGTCTAAGGATGCAGGTAAGTTTATTTCCTTCGATCCTAACTATAGGTCTGACCTATGGAAAGGGAGACTAGATAGTTTTGTAGAACTAGCAAAAAAAGGGATTGCACAAGCTGATTTTGTCAAAGTGAGTGATGAAGAATTAAAAATTATCTCAGGTGAAGAAAATTTAGCAAATGGTGTACAAGTTATTCATCAATTAGGAGCAGAGACAGTTGCAGTTACATTAGGCAGTAAAGGGACATTAATTTCCAATGGGCAACAGATAGAGACTGTTCCAAGTATTAAGGTCGATTCAATTGACTCCACTGGTGCAGGTGATGCATTTGTAGGAGCTATGCTTTCTCGATTAGCTACAAATGAAAATCCCAAAATAGCATTAAAAGAATTTGATTACCTTAAAAAGATAACATTGTTTAGTAATAAGGTTGGTGCCATTGTTTGTACTCGGGTAGGCGCGATGTCCGCTATACCAGCACTTGAAGAAATAATATAGATTTTTTTGAAAAACTAGGAGGATTAATAATTGAGAAAGAAATCTCTTATAATAATGTCCTTGGTGCTAATTGTTGGGATAGTTTCAGCAGTCTTAATTAATAGATATATTGTTTCAAAAAAATACTATACTGAGGAATACAGACCACAGTTTCATTTTAGTCCTGAAAAAAATTGGATGAATGATCCTAATGGGATGGTGTACTACGAGGGAGAATATCATCTGTTCTATCAACATAATCCTCATGGTACAGAATGGGGTCCAATGTACTGGGGGCATGCAATCAGTAAAGATATGATTGAATGGGAACATAGACCAATTGCTTTAGAACCGGATGAATTAGGAACCATTTTCTCAGGGAGTGCAGTTGTTGATTGGAATGATACGTCTGGATTCTTTGATGGTGGTCATGGCCTAGTAGCCATTTTTACACATAATGGAGAAGGGCAGAAACAAAGTATAGCCTATAGCAAAGATAAAGGACGAACTTGGGAAAAGTATGAAGGGAATCCAGTTATACCAAGTGATCCTGATATACGGGATTTTAGAGATCCGAAAGTACTTTGGCATGA
This sequence comes from Lederbergia graminis, assembly GCF_042655485.1. Classification (NCBI taxonomy): domain Bacteria; kingdom Bacillati; phylum Bacillota; class Bacilli; order Caryophanales; family Bacillaceae; genus Lederbergia; species Lederbergia graminis. Next base: position 72,743 of record NZ_JBHSMC010000016.1, on the reverse strand, counting down.
TAAAACGGAAAAATGGGTGATGGCCCTTGCAGCAGGTAAGAAGATAATGTTCTATGGTTCTGATAACTTAATAGACTGGGAGTTTTTAAGTGAGTTCGGTGAAGGTGCTGGAGCCCAAGGTGGGGTTTGGGAATGTCCTGATTTATTCGAGTTACCTATTGATGGGGATCCCAATAATACTAAATGGGTGTTACAGGTGGACATTGGTGATGGAGCCATTGCAGGAGGATCTGGAGCCCAATATTTTATAGGTGAGTTTGATGGGACATCCTTTGTGAGTGATGACAATCCTGAAGATATTAACTGGCTTGATTATGGTGCAGATTTTTATGCTGCCCAGTCTTTCTCTGATATTCCTTCAGAAGATGGACGACGTATAATGATTGCTTGGATGAATAACTGGTTATATGCAAACCGTATACCAACAGAAGAATGGAGAGGTGCTGCTTCATTCCCGAGAGTAATAGAATTGAAAACATCTAAGAAGGGTGATATAAAAGTTTTTCAAAAACCGATTAAGGAGTTAGATACAATCACAAAAACGGAACTATTTAAAATTGAAAATCAAGTAGTAAAAGCATCAGATATTCCAAATATATTAGAAGATGTGGAAGCGGATGTGTTTCAATTAACAGCAGAAATAGTAATGGAAGAGCCGGTTAACTTTGGCTTCAAGGTAAGGAAATCTGAAGAGGAGGGGGAAGAAACTGTTATAGGATATAGCCACTCTGAGCAAGAGTTGTTTGTTAAGCGCACTCAGTCTGACGATGATTATTTCAGTCCATACTTTAATGGGCGCCATACTGTTTCCATAGAAGATGAGAATATAATAAAGATTCATATACTTGTTGATAAATCTTCTATTGAGGTTTTTGCACAAAATGGAGAGTTTGTAATAACTGATTTAATTTTTCCATCGGGTAAGAGTAAAGGATTAGAGTTTTATGTGGAAAATGGAGAGGTATTGATTAACTCCTTAGAAATAAAGTCCTTACAATCCATATGGAAAAAAGGGATGTTTTCTATATTTTAATACATTCAAAAATGTACGTGTTCTTAGTCAGCAAATAAGATTTAAACTTCTACACACGAAGACCCAGACCGTTAATTGAAAAGCCCGTATGATTGGGCTTTTTATATTTACTTAGATTTGTCCATTTTATTTTAAATTCAATAACTGTGACCTTAGAAATAGGACATATGATTCATCTATAAATTTAGTATTGTAAACGTTTACTTTGCCGTCATATAATTACTTTAACGGTAAAGTAAAAATGAATAACTTTACTTTCAGTGAACTAAGAAGGGATGATGCTGACTTGAATGAATGATGCTAAGCTTGATTTTAAAAAGTCTATTATGTTTTCATCTTTGGGAGGTGACTTGGCTCACGCTAGACTTTGCTAGATTAGCAGATAATCGAGAGTAAGTAGTAAATCGTAAAGTATTAGATTATATGGGAGGTTTTCTAGATGATGAAAAAGGTATTATTCGTATTTATCTCCATCATGATGCTATTTAGCATGGCGGTTGTGCCTGCATTAGCAATAACTCCTACAGATGTACAGTTCATGTCCAGAGTAACTGGAAAAACACAAGACTGGGATACACATATCCCTAATCCGAATCAGACTCATACAAACTACCATGTTTGGGGAACAGACCTTGGAATTATGTGGGATGCTGGAGATGGGAAAATGATGATTGCGTTTGGTGACACGGACGGTAGTGCTAGTGAGCCATATTGGCGGAGTAATACGCTAGCAATTTCTACAGATACGAATCCTGATGACGGTTTAACGATAGATTCAATGATACTTGGTCCAGAGGGCAGAGCAAAACAGATTATTCCATCCAAAAAAATAAACAATGATGAAATTACTGTAATTCCTACTGCAGGTATTACGGTAGGTGACAGACATTATATTCACTATATGTCCGTTAATCATTGGGGAACAGATGGTAATTGGATTACTAATTACGGCGGAATCGCTTATTCGGATGATGATGGTCAAACATGGACGAAAGATCCTGATACGAAATGGATGAATGATGAATCAAGTCATAATAATTTCCAACAGGCAGCTTTTATAAAAGATGATGGCTATGTATATATGTTTTCAACAGAGAACGGTAGAGCAGGGGACATTTACTTATCGAGAGTACCTGAAAATGAGATGTTAGAGAAACGTTCCTACCAATACTGGAACGGTAATTCTTGGATTAAAGATAATGAAGCTGCGGTAAAACCAATTACGAAAGGTCCTGCAGGTGAGTTATCTGTTGTTTATAATTCCTATTATGATAAGTATATTATGGCATACAAGAGCAAGGACAGAGCTGCACTAGTTATTCGAGAAGCTGATACACTAACAGGACCATGGTCTGGAGAAAAGATTTTGAGAAGAGGGGCAGGTTTATATGGGCCATATATACATCCGTGGTTTAATGATGGAGCAGAGCTATATTTCACAATGACTCGTTGGAGGCCAGAATATAACATATTCTTCATGAAATCTGTTTTAACAGATGATGATTTAGAAGGTAACATACTTAGTGATCCTGGCTTTGAAGATCAGTTAACATCCTCTTTGGTAGCACCATGGCAATATGATACGAACAAGTGTGTATATTGTATAAATGATGGGACAGTTGAAATTGAAAATGGAGAAGATACAGCTCATTCAGGTTCTAATAATGTGATAGTACGTGGTTCTAGTGGTTCACATGGTATTACGCAGAAAATCGTAGTCGCTCCTAATAAAAATTATACGTTAAAAGCTTGGGTTCGCTCTTCAGAGAATATTGAAAAAGGATCTTTAGGAGTGCGTTCGCCGGATGGTGGTAAAGTTTTATACGAGACAAAATTTAATGCCTTATCTGATTTCACTGAGATGGAAGTATCTTTTTCATCAGAAGAGAATGCAATTGTAGAGATCTTCGGTAATATGGTTGCAAATGAAGAAGATAGTTGGATTCGTTTGGATGATTTTTCGGTTACTGAAGGTGGAATTCCAGATGCAAAGCCATACTGGAGTGAGGAAAAGCACTTGTCAGTTAATGGGATAACCAGCACAGGAGTAACATTAAATTGGTCAGGGGCTCTCGATGATCATGCTGTTACTGGTTACGAAATCTATCAAGATGGGGAAAAAATCCATACAATTCATGATGCAAACATAGACTCATACACTATTAGTGACCTTGTTGCTGATAAGAACTATACGTTCAAAGTTGAGGCATTAGACAAGAATAATCGAGTTAGTATAGATGGTCCAGAGTATGTTTTAGGTGAAAATTTAGTAAACAGTCCTGGGTTTGAAGAGCAAACCTCGAATGGGAATAAGATAATTGATAACATACGTAGTTCTGAAAATTTGACGTATACAGGAGAATGGAACGGCTTAATTCAATCAGGAGCATACAATAATACAGTTCACGTGACGAATAAAGCTGGTGATGAAGTAGAATATTCCTTCGAAGGAAGTTCGATTCGATTTTACACTAAAACAGGTCCAGCTTCAGGAATTATCGACATATACGTCGATGGAGTTAAAAAGGCTACATTTGATACGTATAGTAGAAATCCAATTCATTCCGTACTTGCATATGAAGATCTAAATCTATCTCCTGCGGTTGAGCATACTATTCGGATAGTGCATACAGGGGAGAAAAATCCACAATCAAACGGGTATTTTATTCATGTAGACTATTTTGAAACGAATTCTATTGTGCCGTGGCATTCAGAAGGGGATGTAGGAATCCATGTTAATTCAGACTTTTCCTATTCCGGGGCTAATAATGCATGGATAAAAGACACAGCAGATTGGAATTCTATCTATCAACCCATTAAGTTAGAACCCAATACAAATTATAAACTCACTGCTTGGGTACAAACGTCTAATCATAATGTTGATGGGAGACTAGGAGTTCGTTTACCACATGGTGAAGAGAGGACAGTTATGAATGAATTATCATTCGGTATGCAAGGAAATTATACAAGGCAAACTGTAACGTTTAATTCAGGTACTAATTCAAGTGTGGAAGTTTTTGCTGGGTTACATGCAACTACAGGAAATTCATGGCTAAGGATAGATAATATTTCCCTTGAAATAATTCCAGATTTTAAGAGTGCTAGCAAGCAAGTAGAGACATTTATAGAAAAGAAGGGGATTGTAAGGGCGCTCCAAGCGAAATTAATTGCAGCTGAAGACGCACGTAATCAAGGAAACGAACAAGCATGCAAAAATCAGTTACAAGCATTTATTAACCAGGTAAATGCTCAGGCAGGTAAGGCAATAGATAAAGAAGAAGCAATAAGTTTAATTTGGCATGTAAAACAACTTATATCTCAGAAGTAATGAAAAAGGCCTCCAAAACAATTAGGTTTGGAGGCCTTTTTCATGTAATCAATTTTGGTGGAGCGGTTGAATTTCGTACTTGTAATTTCGGATCTAGTTTAACTTTTACAAATGTTGAACTAGGGATGATCCCCTCAATTTTATCTATCAGAATTTTACATGCTTGCTCCCCAATTTCTTCTATTGGAGTTGCAATAGTTGTAAGAGGAGGATCAATAATCGATCCTAAGTATACGCCTTCATAACCACCAATAGAAATATCTTCTGGGATACTAAGTCCTAATTTTTTTAGTGCAATATAAACAGATGATGCAGCAATATCGTTACATACAAACAGTGCAGTAGGACGTTTTTCGCTTGTCAGTTGCTTTGTGAACGTTTCATTCACCGTTAAAATATCCTCAGTTGTTTTAGTATGGAAGTGTAAATGGAAAGGGATATATGACTCGGAATTATAAGGAATGCCGTGTTCCTCCATTGCACATTGAAAGCCACGAATACGTTCTTGAACTTCTGAAGAATGAAAGAGCAAATCACCATACACAAAACCAATTTCTTTATGTCCTAATTCGATAAGATGTTTTGTCATCATGTAACCACCAAGAAAGTCGTTACATACTACATAATCCGTCTCCATATCTGGGAAGTACTTCGTATACAAAACAAACGGGATGCCTTCATCCTTTAATTTTTGATAGTTTTCACTGTTAATTCTATTATCAGTAATAGAGTGGAAACCTAGAAAGCCATCTACCATCATGTTTTTATATTTTTCAATGTACATACTTTCCAATTGTGGTTGTGCCATAGGTCCGACGAAAATGGTGTAACCACGTCTCATCGCATATGGAATAGCTCCTCGCAGGATTTGATTTTGATAATCATCATGGAGAGGGCCGGACATCAACATTGCAAGTGTATTAGATTTACCTTTTACAAGACTTTGTGCTAAACGGTTTGGTACATAACCTAATTCTTCTGCAACTTTTTTGACTTTTTTTGTTGTTTTTTCACTGATGGATGGATGGTCTCTAAGCGCAAGTGATACTGCCATTTTTGAAATACCTACTACTTTAGCGATATCCTCCAACTTTACTCTTTTCCTCATTACATGTCTCCCTAGAGTTATTATATTGGATGTATCGACATAATCTGACATTTCTTTATGCTTATTGGATTAATTTGAAGTTTATATTTTTTTGCTTTATTAATACATGGGATGGTATTTAGAGAAATTGGCAAAGTTAAAGTGGTGTTACATATCTTTGCTTTTGTATAAAGTATACCCACTCATTGTATCCAATCTCCTTTAACTTATTGCGAACTAAATCAAATTCATCACATAAGCGCTCCGGCACATGAGAATCTGAGCCAAATGTTACGGGTACTTTATAAAATAACGCTCTTTCTAATATATCGTCAGAAGGATACCAACCACCACAGTCCTTTGTCTTTCCTGATGTATTAATCTCAATTGCAACATCTTCGTGACCAATAATTTCTAGTGTTTTTTCAATGATATCTGTTTCAATATGAGAAAAATCCGGATAAAAACCTTTCATTGCATCAATATGACCAAGAATTTGAAATAGATTACTTTTAGCAGATTTTTGGATTAGGTGGTAATATTCATCTTTTACTTCCACTCTTTGTTTTGCAGTTAAACCGTCCCAGCGACCTTTTTGGAAAATATTAACACCTTTTACATAATGAACAGATCCAATAATGTAATCTAATGGATATTGAGCATATGTGTCACGATAAAGCTCCATATGTTCAGGGAAAAAATCGCTTTCGACACCGAGTAATACATGAATTTTATCTTTATATTTTTCTTTTAATGCCATTACTTCGCTTACATAATGGGGAAACTCACTCTTACTCATAGCAATTGTAGGGTATAATTGGTCCTCATCACTATAAAAATAGGGGGAGTGATCTGAAATTCCGATATAATTCATCCCATAGTCAATTGCTTGTTTAATGTAATCCTCGATAGAGCCAATTGCATGACCACAACGATAATGATGGGTATGTAAGTCAAACTTTATCATAGGTATCGCAACCTTTCGTATACTGTTACTACCCATTATACAGTAAGAAAACTTAAAATATGGTTCATGTTTTGTAAAGATCTTATAACTATACTTTACAATGTATTCGACAATTACCTTATAAAATTGTCGATATTTCCCGGGAAAGATAAATAAACGTATGTATGTGTTAATTATTAAAAATAGTACGATAGATGGACGTTTAGCTATAGATTCTAATCGTATAAATGAGTATGATAGAAATAATGTAAGTAAAGTTCGTATTAGTTGGAGTGTGTCATGGATAATGAAGGAAATTACTGTTGAGCATTTAGTTAAAACCTTTCAATTGGAAGTGTTAGCTGGAGAAAATCAATTACACCGAAAAATTAAGCAGTCAGAATCGTATCGGCCTGGCTTGGAGTTTATCGGTTACTTTGAGTTTTTTCCTAAGCAATATGTTCAAATATTGGGTCGGAAAGAGATTACTTATTTGCATAATTTAACGAAAGATGAACGTAAGCTCAGGATCGGTAATATCGTTAAATATCGCCCACCATGCTTTATTGTTACTACTGGACAGGAAGGTCTAACATATTTATTAAAATATTGCTCCGAAGAAGGAATCCCATTATTAAGAACAGAAGAGCGTACGAAGGAATTTCTCCCTAAATTAGATGGATTTTTAACAAAGATGCTTGCACCTGAAATTGCTATTCATGGTGTGTGTGTTAATGTGTTTGGTATGGGGATATTATTGCGCGGAAAATCAGGAATTGGAAAAAGTGAAACTGCACATACACTGATTGGTAGAGGACATCGCTTGATTGCCGATGATATTGTTGTCTTAAAAAAATTAAGTCCACAAACCATACTAGGTACACATAACGAAACGAATAAAGAGTTCCTTGCCATGCGTAGTATTGGCTTGTTAAATGTAGTTCGTGTATATGGGCGGAAAGCTTTCCAAGATGAAACAAGAATAGCTCTAGATATAGAATTAACGAAATGGGATAAAAATTCTTTGAATAATGAATTAGAGTTAGAAGAAAAATTTGTCGATTATATGGGAGTTCAGGTTCCTCACATACAATTGCAACTACAACCTGGTAGGGATGTTGTTGGTTTAATAGAAGCGGCAGCAAATAATTGGTATTTGAGTCAACAGGGATATAGTGCAGCAGAGGAGTTTTTAAAACGGATTCAAAATGAAGCAAATGAGTAAAAGTAGAATATAGAACGGAAGGGGAGGGCAATTAAGTGCTCTCTTTTTTTGTTCCAAATAGATGTAAACATAAATGTATACGTGTAAACAATAAACGTAAACATGTATACAAAGAGTAAACGTCGCGTGTACAAAACTGTTTACATGTATACAATTCCGTAAACATATTGATTTATAAGTATGTTTACGGAATTGTACTAGTTGTAAACGAATTTGTATACAATAGTTGGTTTGTTTACAAAATGTTTACAGAATTACATTTTTATTTTATTTTTAGAGAATGATTGAAGAATCTACCATTTCTCGGTAGTCTTATAGTAGAAGGCTTGTACAAATCACGATACATTATATTAAATGAAAAGGAATGGTGTATGAATGTCCAAAACAAGAGTTGCTGCCGTAGACGTTGGTAATGATTCAATTAAGGCGCTGTTTGGAGAATTAGATTATGAGATTAATATCCCTAACATTATTGCGAGAGATACAGAAGATCGACCAGTAATAGGCATTGAAGAATTAGATAATAAGAACCCACTAGATGGTATTCATATAAAAGTACATTCACCTGCTTTAAAGGAAAATAATGCAATTTATCGAGTAGGTACACTAGCAACAAAAAGTATTAATGCAACTGAACTTGATCCTGGAAGCAGTAAATCGGAAGAAGACCAAACACTCGTCATGCTATTTGCTACATTAGCACTTGATGCAGTTCGAGAAGAAAACAATAATGTTTTCCCGCAAGCGAAAAACGTAATTGATGCTACTTATATTTTAGGAACAGGATTGCCTTTACGTGAAGTGAAAGAAGGGAAAGATGCAGGTTACCGCTCTAAATTAGTTGGGTCGGTGCATCAAGTTGAGTTCTTAGTAACACCGAAGTATCAAGGGAAGAAAGTAAATATTAAATTTGATGAAGTGAAAGTATATCCAGAAGGATTTGCAGCTTATATTAATCTAGTGATGGATAATAACTTAAAGGTTATTAATAAAGATTTGATAGACAAGCGCATCATTATACAAGATATTGGTGGCCTTTCCACTGATATCGCTGTAATTAAAAACCGCAATGTTGATGATGATAAGGCGCAAGGTTTCAATCTTGGTGTATCAGAATCACTAGAATCGATTCGCGAAGAAATAAGAAGTAAGCATGGAGTGGAATTGGACAGCCGTCGTGATGTCGTAGAAATAATAACGAAGAAAAACGATCGAAATCATATTATGGTTAAAGGTAGCAGAACGAGTGTCCATGATATTACCGATCGTATATTGTTAGACCTAGCAAAGAAACAATATCGACTTCTCCGTAATGTTTGGCAAAAAAACTCCCAAACGGAAATCTGTTATTTTGTTGGGGGCGGAGCAAATGTTTTAAAAGAATATATCAAAACATTAAATAATAATTTAGATGGTTATAACATTGATTTCTTTGAAGATGAAAAAGAAAGTATTTGGATGATGGCGAATGCGTACTATAAGTTAATTATGGATTTTGCTAAAAAATCAGAGCAGAAAAAGGCTCCAGTAAAAGAACCAGTTAAGAACTAGGTGATAGAGAATGGATAAAAAAGCAGGTACGATCAAACGCGGACAAGCTATATCTTTTCGTGTGCCATCCGATACACCTGACCATTTATTGAAGCATTTACAAACATTGAAGGAAACGGAACGAAGAAACTTCTCTAGTAAAATAGCGGAATTTGTTCTACAAGGAGTAGGAAGCTCCTATACACGGGAACGAGAAACAATTACTATTCCATTACCACATAGATTAAGTAAGTCGCAGCGCGATTGGTTGAAACATGAACATTCCGAGGCATTATTAGGAAGTATTATTTATCAACTTTTGAAAGATCCTGTGCGCTCTACTGCCTTATTGGCTTCGTTAAATAGTAATTCACTTGATATTAATGATGCATTATACTTACAAGAGGATAAGGTGGAAGATCCAGTGGAGCAGATAGTAGAAGAAAAGGTCCTTTCTTCTGAAAAAGAGCTAGCTGCAACGATGGATTGGCAAGAGGAAGAGGATGATTTAAGTAATTTCACATGGGAAAGATCGGAAGAAGATGTAGATGCAGATGAACAACATGTAGAAAAGGAAGAAAGTTTGGATGATTTATTAGGAGACTTTCTTGCGAGAATGAATGATTAATGTCGAAGCGAAGTACATATTTTTGTACTTCGCTTTTTATGCATTTTGTTTTTTCCAGTAAATACCTTATAGTAGGAGTAATTACTTATAAGGATGTGAAATAAGAAATGCGCCCAGCTAAAAGTAGTAAGTATATCTTACTTCTGTTTATAGTAGTATGCTCTGTTTGTATACCGATTTCTACAGAATATAATGATGCGGTAATCGAAGCTGTAAATCGTAATAGGGATCACATCATGTACACGTTACATCCAATCAAAATACAGGAAAATAGTCATATACATAGAAAAGTTGCTGGAATTACCGAGTACAATAAAAGTACTTTGCAGGAGAAGTTAGCTGTTGTACTTCAAGATAAGAGGTTGGATGGGGCGCTTATTTCTTTGAGTATAAGAGAAGCGAATACAGGCAATATATTGTACTCACATAATGAGAATATTCGACTTCATCCTGCTTCTAACATGAAAATATTGACAGCAGTTTCAGCTTTTGAAAATCTTGGTCCTGAATATCGTTTTAGAACAGAAGTGTTAATGACTGGGAAAATAAAAAAGAAGGCTCTAGAAGGAGATATTATTTTAAAAGGCCAAGGTGATCCAACCTTAATGCAAGGGGATTTTGAACGATTTGCAATCGAATTAAAGGAGAAAGGGATACACGAAGTATCTGGTAATATCATTGCCGATGATACATGGTATGATGATATCCGTTTGTCACAGGATATCAACTGGTCAGATGAATCTGTTCATTATGGAGCACAAGTGTCTGCTTTAACACTTTCTCCAGACATGGATTACGATTCCGGAACTGTCATAGTAGAACTTCGACCTGGGAAATCAGTTGGGGATAAAGCGGAAGTGAAAGTTTATCCAGATACTCATTATGTCACCATTATCAATAATACGAAAACAGTAGCAGCAGATGCTTCAGGAAAAATTGAATTCGAGAGAGAACATGGTACAAACACGATTGTCTTCAACGGAACCATTCCGTTAAAAAATAAAACCAGTAAAAATTGGGTTGCAGTGTGGGAACCAACGAATTATACTGCCCATGTTTTTAGAGAGACGTTAGAGGAAAATGGCATATCATTTTCTGGGAAATCAAAAATTATTTTAAGTAAAACCCCTAAGAATGCAAAATTACTTGCTACGAAAGAGTCGATTCCATTAAAAGAACTTATTATTCCTTTTATGAAAATGAGTAATAATGGTCATGGTGAGACGCTGACAAAAGAGTTAGGAATGGTCATCCATGGTGAAGGTAGCTGGGAAAAAGGGTTACAAGTAATAGAGGATACAATGACTAGCTATGGGATAGATAATGCAACTATACTTCTACGTGATGGATCCGGAATGTCCCACAAAAACTTAATTCCTGCCAGTGAAATTTCAAATCTACTTTTTGCAATACAAAGTGAAGATTGGTTTCACTTGTTTGAAGAATCTTTACCAATTGCAGGGGAACCTGGGAAACTGGTAGGAGGAACACTAAGGTATCGTATGACAGCGGCACCTGTGAAAGGAAATGTGAGGGCGAAAACTGGATCATTAACAGGAGTGTCAACACTTTCTGGTTATGTTAATACTCGAAGTGGTGAGAAGTTGATTTTTTCTATCATGATTAATAACTTTCTTAGTGAGACGATGAAGAATATAGAAGATGAGATAGTACAATTACTGGTTAATTATAAGGAATAAAATCTATCATAAAAAGGAATGCCGATGACATTTTACTTTCGTAAATTGCCACCGGCATTTTTCATTTTAGAGGTGAGTTTTGTCCCAGCCTATTCATATGTATATAAATATTCACACAAAGAGCCGGGCAGTTGAAATAGAAATAGAATATTTGCGAAATATCCAATTCCGCCAAACTATTTTAATGCACTTTAAAAAATACTGGATTTACTTGTATTAACCCTTATAGTCCCAGACTTTATCATTAAATTCTTCAATGTTTTCTAGATAATTCTTATATCTATCGATTATATTATCCTGTTGATCGGACGGTTCGTCAGCTGGATTCTTGGACGGTTTGTGATTAGAATCAACACTTTTATCAACATCAATTTTTTTAGATTGTTGCTCAGTATGATTCTTTTCTGCCATTTCTTCGTTAAATTCTTCTACCTCTTTTTGATACTTTTTAACGGTTTTTTCTGTATTTTCTATATTCCTTTCTACATTTTTAAACTCGGCTCTGGCCAGGTACGTCACGTGATTCGAAGCGTATTTGTCAAGATTCACTAGCATTCTACCGGCGCTATCACTCTTGCTAACTGCCATGGCATTTCCATAACTAGCGGTTTGATTCATGACTTTCTCGATTTGTCCAAAACTTGCATCCATGAGACTTTGTTGAAACGCTCCATAGGCCAACACTGACTGATAAGGGTCCATCGTCCATATCGCGGCATAATCATTAGCAAGTTTTTCGGCTATTTCTTCATCTTGATAAATTCCATAAAAAATCGGTTTGAATTCAATCGCCACCAACTTTTGAGAAAATGCCTCGGCAGTATTAGTTGGAAGATCGAAAAATTTCCCTGCAGAAGCTTTTATATCGGCGGAATCTTTCATCTCTTTGGTGACGTTTTTGATGCCATCACCCCATGAATATAACCATTGCAAATCATAGATAGTTTGTATATTAGGATTATCTGTATTAGTTTTCCTTTTCTTTAATGCCGAGTCTTTAATACTATTAATAAGTTGAGCAAGTTCATCTACGACTTCTTTTTGATTTTCATCTAACGTATCATATCCTGCTTTTATATTTATTACCTTACTTTCGATTAAAGGAATGTTGTATTCAAATTGGGATTTATACTCTCTGATTAATTCGGCATTTTCAGAATGGAGCGCATTGCCACTAACCGCTACCTGACGTACTAAATGAATATTCGTGGACGCTCCCGTTGATGCTGTAAAGCCTATATGGTAACCCACTTCTTCTAATTTTTCATTGTGATTTATAATTAATTCTCCATCCAGATATACCTTTACACTGAATAGATCAACATGAACTTCCACATTGTGTTCCTGATTATCATCAACTTTGTTTGTATCATAGGATACGATATGTTCTTTTGTCGTATTTTTAATTAACGCAACATGTTTTTCGCTTGGGTCGTGAGAATTATAATAGCTATCAAATTCAATGGCATACCCGTTAATTCCATCAAACCCAAGACCCTCCCCATGAGCTGTAGAGGAAGAATATCGATCTGCTAAAAAAAGAAATGTAAGGCCGTCCGCCCCGGTGCCTTCTCCGGCTCTATAGGTAAAATGAACCTTAAAAGGGGGTTTGATCTCAATTTCGGACCATACGCGGCCCCATTTCCATGGGAGTTTAGGAGTTAGAACCACACCGTCTAAGTTCCCAGTAGAAGAATTAATATGACTGCCTACATCCCCTTCAGGAGTCCAAGCCAAATTATTGACCTTTACTTCAGTAGCTTTCTGGCTTATTTGGCCACCAAGTAAGCCTCCTATACCTACATAACCAAAGGTTTGGCTGGGACTAGACAAGAATAAACATAGTGCGAGTAATATCACTGATATCTTTTTCATATAAGTACCTCCATCTTGTAAAAACCGCTCACGATGCAGTTGTTAAATTTCCAAGGTATTCCACGGATTGAACTTCCGTTTCGTAAATCTTCCATTTTCCATTGTCCAGTAATAGAGTTTGGATCAGGGTCGAGTTATTGTCTTGATAATCAGAATCTCCATTACTCGAAACGCTCTTTTGTTGTACGAGGACTTCCGCCTTAGTTCCATCTTCTGAGATGAAAATCATTTCAATGTCCCTATTAAGTGTGTGCTTTAAGTCAAAGGATAAAAATACAGACTCAAATTCCTTTTTAAGGTTATCGACGTCCTTATCAATTAAGTGGATGGTACTTAAATAACCTTCGATGTTTTCTTGATTAGCATACTCTAAATTTGTGGTGATGACTTCACGGATATCTTTTTCAATTTGTATTGGATCCACTTTTTCAAATTCCTCATCATCTATTGGATCTTGAATGTTTTTCTCATGTTCATTTGAATCTTGAATATTTTCCTCTTGTTTATTTGTCTGAGAGTTTTTGGTAGTCTCTGAACAACCAGAAATTAAAAATACCCCCAAAATTAGGATAAGTAGCAATTTCTTAGACACCGTTTGGCCTCCTTAATGATGAATATAAATGCATTTTGTTGTGTTTTATAAAGTGTTGTTTAGCATTACAAAAATTTTATATTAATAGCTTAATGAATAGAAAAAACCAAACTACTAAGAAATTCACAATAGAATTTCAATGGATAGTTTGGATTTTTCTCTGTCCGAATAATTTTTGTCCGAGGATCTTGTTTCTTGAACAGCTAATTAAGCTGCTTCTTCTTCGGTATTTTCTGTATTATCCTCTTGGGTTTCTTCATCTTTTGTTTCATTTACCCATGTGGACTCGTATGTTTTTGGCTCTTCAACAGTATATTCTTTCACGTTGGAGTCATCGAAGCCCCAAGTAAATCCAACAGAGTTTACTAGCCATTTACTTGCACTTTCATCATATACAAGTGTGATGTAATTTCTAGAGATATCTTCGCTTAATTCTGGTACTTCGTCATAAGAAACATAGTAATAAGCATCATTAACCTTTGTTTGAGCATACAAATCAGCTTCCCATCTACCATCTTCATAATAAACATCAAATGAATCCAGATCAAAGGTTGTACTTACATACTGAATTTTTGTTGCTCTTCCATAATCTTTTTCACTAGTTGCATCTTCGATGATTTTATCTTTCATTTCTTGTGTAGCAGTTGTTAACTTACTTTCATCAATAGCTGTGTATGCAATTGCATATTCTTCATTATATTGATGAACAGTTTCCATAAGTGTTGTTTTTAAACCTTCGTTCATTAATTCTACATTCATGTAGTCGTCATCAATCGCTACTTCTTCTGTTTTTACTGTTCCCCACGGTAATTCAGCTTCTACATACATTGTCATGGAGCCGTCAGTTAAAATAGGACCAAAAGTAGAGTTTTCATTTAAATTGATACCAACATCTTTTCCGTTAATAAATAATTTTGTGGAAGTAATATTCTCTACATCTGGAAGATTTACTGTAATCTCTTCTGCATCAAGATAAATGCTTGAGAATACTTTTCCATCGTCACTTTCCATAAAAATCTTCTCTTCATTTGATAAATCAATGAAGTCCGTTTTTAGAGTTCCTTTAACTGTGTGATAGCCAGGTACAAATGGTCCAAATGTACCTTCGAAATATGGCTCATCTGCTTTACCAACTTCGTTATTATCTACATATATAACAGTATCTTTGTAATTTGTTTCAACCGTAAGATAAACAGATTCGATTTTTAATTCGTATTTATCATAGAATAAAAATTTTCCGTCGTGTGCTAATCTAACTAGTCCATAACCACGATAATCTTTTTTATCCTCTTTTAAGTTATCAATAGTTTTAGATTGACTTTTCAAATTAGTAATGACGTTTTTAATCTGATCAGGATTTTCGTCAAAATACTCCATTAAACCTGCAATGGACTTTTCGTCAATTTTTAACTTTTTATCATCTGAAGATAAATAACCAGCAACTGCTTTCGCATCTTTGTCATGTAGTGCATCTTCAAACTTGGTGATTAGTCGATCTTTCGACATCATCGATTCTACTATTTTATGAACCCCAAATAATACGATAATTGCAGCTGCGATAGAAATGAGCAATATTTTCGTTTGCTTCGACATCGGCTTCTTTGGAGCTGCAGGTGTTGCTTGTTGGGTGCGTTGAGTAGGTTGTGCTGCCGGCGTACTCTTGGCTTCCCCAACAGGCGTACCGCACTCATTACAAAAGACTGCATCCGCTGCTAGTTCCTTCCCACATTCTTGACAAAACTTCATGAAAAACAAACCCCCTAGAATTTTTATAATAAATAAAAAATAATTAATACCTATATCATTATAAAGAAAAGAAAACTATTTTACTATATTTTTGTTAGGTAATAAGTAATGGTAATCAATTTTTTAACAATGTGAGCATAATAGATTAAGAGAAGAGTCAGAAAATAATAGCTTGTCCAACTAACGAAAGAAGAGACCCAGCGTACAAAAAGGGGCTGTGAGCATTGAAAAGCGATGCATCAACGTACAAAAGGAAAGCCTAAGTAGCTAATAAGGACGCATGAGCTAACATTAAAAGGTCATTCTGACAAAAGAGAGTCGATGTACAGATGTACATATGTAATGGCAAATTAAAGAAAGAGATGGAAATCCACCTCTTTCATACTCATGTAGGTATTTTTAACACTTGCCCGACATAAATTGTGTTTGTTGTTAATTGATTAGCGGCTTTTAAGCTATCCACGGATATATTATTTGCGAGTGCAATACGGTATAGCGTGTCCCCAGGTGCAACGGTATAGGTAACAGCTGTTTCTGTTACAGGATTCTCCACTTTAGGTGGCTCTTCAGGGTTTGCGGATACTACAATTGCTGCATCCCGTTGAGCAAACCAGGTTGGATAGGAACTCCAGATTTCTCGATTTTCTTGGCCGATGCTCCAGTGTCCTATGCCATGTATCCCATATTTATGGAGGAGGTCCACTTTCGCTTTGTAGGATTGCTCATTTTCAAACCAAACGGTATAGGTACCAGCGGGTAAAGCCTTTCCTAAAATGTACATCTTAGGATCCGTTGCTTTAATGGTAATTGTTGCTTTCGCACTTTGGCTACGCTCGTCAAAGGTGACGGTGTTCTCGTATTTTTGTAACATCTCGTTAATTTGAGAGTTTGAAATACCATAGCCGCCAGTTGAACTACCTTCTAACCAATAGCGTCCATAATGCGCTAAGCCAATTACGACTTTATCACGTGGCACTCCTTGGGATAATGCATATTGTATGGACCTTTCCACCCAAGGAAGACTTGCGACTGGGCCAGGATCGGAGCCTTGGTAGCTTTCATCATATGTCATCATCATTAAGTAATCTGCATACTTCGCAAGCTGATTATAATCATAAGCCCCATGCCAGCCAACCTGCCAATTATTCGGATTAGCTGCAACAGCAACAGAAACTTCTTTGGAAGAGGGAAGTAGTTCCCTTAAAATACGGATAAAATCAGTAAAAGCTTCGCGATCGGCATCGGTGATATTTTCTAAATCGACATTTACACCATCAAGATCATACCTTGCAATCGCATCGGCTATTTGCCTTGCTGCCTGTTCGCGGTTTGCTAACATTGCACGTCCTACTTCTCGGTCCCAGTGATTACTTAAAAATGGGACAACTCGAATTCCTTGATTATGCATATTTTCCACAAACGTAGGGTCTACCATATATGTTAATTTAAGAGTACCATCCGGATTAACGTCAAAATAACTTGGCGAAACAGTGTTAAAAGAATTACCTGTATTTAATACTTGATTCGTAAAGTTATTTACACTACCAAAGTACATATACCCTAAGCTAACATTCGTACTGGCATTCACAGGTAATTGTAATGTTTGTCCAACACTTATCGTATCTGACGTTAAATTATTCGCGCTTTTAATAGCTGTAACCGTCGTATGATATTTTTTGGCAATACCTGATAACGTATCACCTGCAATCACCGTATACACTGAATCATTTTCTTCGACTATGATAGGTGCTTCTTCTTCCACTATTTCTTCCTCTAGAGGAGGATTATTTACATCCTCGTTTCCAACAGGTGGCAATGGTTCCTCTGTAACTGGATTACTAATCTCCTCATTGAAATTTGGAGTTTCTTGTTCCTCTGGATTAGGAGTAAGTATGTCTTCGTTACTAATTGGTGCTTCCGGTTCTGTTACAGGCTCCTCTTGTTCTGGCTGAACATTGTTTATGGAAGGAATGATTAATTGTTGGCCAATGAAAATGGCATCTGACGTTAAATTATTCGCCGTTTTGAGATCTTGAATGGTTGTCTTGAATTTGTTTGCAATAATATATAACGAATCACCAGCCACAACCGTATATGTTTCAGGAGTAGCTTGTTGCTGCTCGGTTGGGATAGTAACTTCCGGTTCAGGAGTTGGTACTTGTTCTACTACAGGTTCCTGTAATACTAACTTTTGACCAACGAAAATCGTATTCGAAGTTAAATTATTCAATGCTTTTATTTCTTCCACGGTTGTATTAAACTTCTTCGCTATAACAGATAACGAATCACCAGCAACTACAATGTAGGATGTTGGTCTTTGTTCCTCTACATTTGGTGGCATCACCTCTGGTTCAGGTGGTGGTGCTGGTGTAACTGGCTGTTGCTGTACGATTAACTTTTGTCCAACGAAAATGGTATCAGATTTTAGATTGTTTAACGTTTTAATGGTATCTACTGTCGTATTAAATTTCTTCGCAATAACAGAAAGAGAATCTCCTGGAATTACAATATACGATGTTGAAGCTTCTTCTACAGGCTTTGTGACTTCAGGTTCTACAATAGGCGCAGGTGTCGGTGCTGGTTTTGGTACCGGCGTCGGGGTTGGTACTTGTACTTGTTCTTTTCCAACGATCAATTTTTGACCGACAAAAATAGTGTTAGATGATAGATTACTTAGTTCTTTAATTTGTGCCGCACTAGTATTAAACTTCTTGGCAATACCATATAACGTATCTCCACGGACAACCGTATACACAATATCCTTTTGCTCTATTGTAGACGGTGTAGTTACTTCCGGTTGTGGCTGTGGAGTCACTGGTGTCTCGTTATTGGTAGTTTCAGTTGTTGTACTAACAGGAATTTTTAATTGTTGACCAATTTTTAACAAATTTGATTTTAAGTTATTTAATGTTTTAATCTCCGTTACAGATGTACCAAATTTATCAGCAATTCGATATAAAGTATCTCCTCTTTCCACCTTATATGTAAGAAAAGGAAGTTCTATTTCCTGACCAACATAAATAGTGTTAGAAGTTAAGTCGTTGATTTCCTTTAACGATTCAACACTAATATTATATTGCTTAGCAATTTTTGAAAGACTATCGCCACTTTTTACTGTGTAGACAGCCTGTGGTTGGTCTGGCTGGGTAGGGCTACTAGCCATAGCAGAGCCACTTGTACCTAAATATAAAGATGTTAATAAAATGGTACCTGCCATGACATTAATAGTTGTAACTTTTACATGTGGAAAGCGCTGCTTAGCAAAATTTAATATTCTTTGTTTAAACTTTTCTTCTGATTTTGGAGTAATTTCTCCAAACTCATTAGAAAATTCTTCAGATCCTGGATCGACATAAACAATAAGAGTATATTCATCTCCAATTTGTTGGAGTTCGTAACGTTGAATTGCAGTCATGATTTCCACCTCTGAACAATCGTTTTAACGTTTATTGTTCCAATAACAAGATATATCATACAAAAAGAGCAGGGGAACCGTACCCCTGCTCTTTTTGTATATTATTCAATTGAAAATGTACCTTCTGAAATCAATTCAGAATCATTTTTATACATCCGCAATATATAGTTTCCAGGTTCAAATGTACCGTCGTATTCAATGAGGTGAAATTCGGACACTAGTGAATCCCAAGTAGGATCAACGCTATCTTCCCAATCATCGTATAATACTTCACCGCCATTACCATCTTCTTGTAAAAGTGTATATTGAATATTCCGTACACCAAATGGTTCATCTAAGTATGTTTCTAACAGAATGTCCTCATCTTGTGAGAAGGTACTTTTTTCATTTGTGATTCCCTCTTCAAATGTACCAGTCCCAAAAATAATTTTGTCTGTACTACTAGAAGTAATACTGTCACAAGCTCCTAAAATAAGTAAGATAAAAACGGATAAAACGACTAAATAAACCTTTTTCATGATGCTTCCCCCAGTTTTCTTTATATGTAAAACACCAGGACCATTATACTACATAATTTCTTCAAGTTTCTGAAAAAAGCATCTGCTAACTTTTCTTATACACGATTTAAGCAGGTTATAAGGGGTAATATGTAGAATAATCATATAAAGTGTAATCTTATCGTTATTTAAAAATGCAATGCTTAGGAAAAATAAATCATATACAGTATAATAAAAACAAAGATTTTGTTAGTATCGGCAAATTAAAAGGACGGTAGCTTATGACTGAGGAAAATATAACGAGAATTCATTTAGAAGATAAAGAAATTATATTGATTGGAACTGCACATGTATCAAGACATAGCGCAGAACAGGTGAAGGAAGTAATTGAGCGGGAGCAACCGGACTCTGTTTGTATTGAATTAGATGAACAAAGATATCAATCGATTATGGATGAAAACAAATGGAAAGACATGGATATTTTTAAAGTTATTAAAGAGAAGAAGGCTACCTTGCTTTTAATGAATCTTGCAATTTCATCCTTTCAAAAAAGAATGGCAAAGCAATTTGAAATTAAAGCAGGTCAAGAAATGATTCAAGGAATTGAATCGGCAAAGGAAACAGGGGCAAACTTAGTACTTGCCGATAGAAATATACAAGTTACTTTTTCACGTATTTGGAGCAATATCGGGTTATGGGGGAAAGCTCAACTGCTTCTATCCGTCTTTTACAGTATTTTCAACAATGAAAGTATTTCAGAAGAAGAACTGGAGAAAATGAAATCACAAGATACTCTTAATGCTGTACTAAATGACTTTACAGAGAATTTCCCGAGATTAAAAGAACCTCTAATAGATGAACGTGATCAGTACTTAGCACAAAAGATTAAAGATGCACCAGGGAAGAAGATTGTAGCAGTTCTTGGAGCGGCACATGTACCCGGTATTACGAAAGAGATACATAAGGAACACGATTTAAAAAGGCTTACCGAATTACCACCAAAATCAAAAGCCCCGAAAGTATTGGCATGGATCATACCGCTATTAATTGTTGGGTTAATTGCCTATACATTTATTGCTAATCCTGCTGCTGGTATTCAGCAAACGATTAGCTTAGTAGTGTGGACAGGCACCTTTTCAGCTTTAGGAGCGGCAATTGCATTTGGCCACCCGTTAACGATTCTTACTGCATTTGTTGCTGCGCCTATTGGGGCGATACATCCATTAATTGCAGCAGGTTGGTTTTCAGGGTTTGTACAGGCTTATATACGGAGACCGAGTGTAGCCGATTTTGAAAACCTTTCTGAGGATGTTTTTAGTTTAAAAGGGTTTTGGAATAATAAAGTTACAAGAATTTTACTAATTATTGTTTTATCTAATCTTGGAACTACTTTAGGAATTTTTATCGGTGGTGCCGATGTAGTTCGTTTATTTTTCGAAAATTTATAATGAATATTAGTAAGTGAGAGAAAATAGGAATCCAGCATTATACCTGTTTTCTGTTTGAAGGTATGAATAAGGAGGATCCTGCAAGTGATCATTGCGATCATCGTTTTATTATTTGTCTCTTTTTTCTTTTCAGGTAGTGAAACAGCATTAACTGCTACGAATAAAATGAGACTACAAACGAAAGCGAACAATAATGATAAGAAGGCAGAGAAATTATTAGCCTTAGTATCAAAACCGAGCGAATTTATTACTGCAATATTAATAGGGAATAATATAGCGAACATTGCTTTACCTACACTTGTTACAATGGTTGCAATTGATTATGGCATTAATGTTGCACTAGCATCAGCTATTCTGACGGTAACAATCATCGTATTCTCAGAAGTATTGCCCAAATCGATAGCAGCTACATTTCCAGATAAGATAGCATTTATTGTATTTCCAGTTATTCGGGGGATTGTTTTAATCTTTAAACCGATAACACTCATGCTTAATGCTTTTACTAACATTGTCATTAATTTACTAGCAAAAAAGGATAAGGAAGAAAAAGTCTCTATCTCTAAAGAGGATTTAAGGGCAATGGTTGATATTGCTGGTACCGAGGGGATTTTCAAACAGGAAGAGTCCCATCGAATTAAGGGTGTTCTCGATTTTTACAATTTAAATGTAAAAGATGTATTGAAAACCCCGCGTGTAGATATTGTTGCACTTCCGAAAACAGCTACTTTTGAAGAAGTGAGAGATATTGCGATCCAAAATCCGTTCACGAGATATCCTGTCTATGATGAGGATATTGATCATATTATTGGTGTTTTTCACTCTAAGTACTTGTTAACATGGTCAATTGAACCGGAGAAGTCACTAAAGGCATATAGTGATATGGATCCTCTCGTCATTTATGAATTTCATTCCATTGAATGGGTGTTTCGTAAAATGACGCAAGAGAAAAAACATATTGCAATTGTGTTAGACGAGTATGGTGGAACAGAAGGTATTCTAACCCATGAAGATATTATAGAGGCTATGATTGGACTTGAAATTGAAGATGAAATGGATATAGAAGATGAATTATTAGTGGAAAAGATATCAGAAACGGAAATAATTTGTAACGGAAAAATCCCGTTACATCAACTTAATACTCTGTTTGAAGTTGATATTCCAGAAGACGAAGATGTTCTATCGAGTTATTTATTACAAGAGTTTAAATACTTCCCAGAAGAAGGAGAAGTATTAGAAAAAGAAAACCTGTCGTTTAAAATATTAAGTATTGATGGTAGAACAATAAAACAAGTCCAAGTAGTAAAGTAGATTAGTGGAGCAGGCTATTAACAGATTGTTAATAGTCTTTTTCTATTTGTTCATACTTTGTTAATAATTGCCTCCTATAATAATAAAGGAAGACACATTCGATAGCGCGTCGCTATCATCCCCCCTTTTTCTTTCAAATAGATGCTGACACCGTTCGTAATATTCGAACGGTGTCAGTCGTATAAAGGGCGGGATAGGGGTGGCCTTACATTGGGGAAAATATTTACTTGTCGCCGATAGGCAGGGGCCTTCCACTTTTCTAATTGAAACGTTTGAAGTTTGAAAATTGACTAATATTCAAATTTAATATATTGTTGAAATAGACAAATAAATATTTCTCTTAAAGGAGAGTAGTTTATGAGAAAAGGTAAGGTTTCTTTGTCAGAGTTAATCAAGATCAACAAAGAAGATCTTCTGAAGGATAAGGAACAACTAGAGAAAATCGATAAACGAGTAGAAGAGAAAATATATGAATCACAAAGAAGTGAGTCTTAAGTGAACATAGGGCGCCATCCAATGGTGTCCTATTTTTTTGTTTAAAAAATAATATAAAATCTTAGCCGAACATTTACAGAATCTTTACATTGCATCTTCATAATAGTTCTTATGACCTGATAAAAAAGGGGGATAAGAATGATGAGTTTTTTTCGGAATTTCATAGAAAAATCAGAGACAAAAATAGAAAACTCCACTTTTTTACAACGATTTTCATTAAGTACGAGATTATTGATTTTAGTTCTTAGTATTCTAATAATCTCATCAGGAACAATCGGGCTTGTTAGTTATAACCAAGCAAAGGAAATGTTAATTGAAACGAATGAAAATAGAATTGAGAGAGAAATCAGGGTAACAAAGGAAAGGGCAGAATATTTGAAGCTCTCTTACATAAATAATATAGAGCAATTTAATAAACAGTTCGAATATGGAATCCGTGCACAATCTGTAGAAATGATACAGGATGGTTTAAATGCAGATTTTTTCCATATCAATGAAGATGGAGATATGGAGCCATTTACGGTCAGTAGATCTTCAAAAGTGAGTTTGAATAATGATGTAATAGCAAAAATTTTAGAACAAAAGCAAGGAAAGATGTATCAAGAGGTAAATGGGGTAGAATATGTACTAGCATTTCAATTCTTGCAGGAAATTAGAAGTGTCGTTGTAATTGCTATTCCTACTGCAGATTATTTACAAGGAATAGAAGGATTACGAGGATTTATTCTTATTATCTTAGCGACTAGTATCATAATATCCTTTTTAGTAATACTATTTGCTATCAAGAAGCTTACAAAACCGTTAGCATCACTAAGTGCAAGTATGCGAAAGGTGCGCGAAGGCGATTTAAGTCTGAAGGTACCTTTAAAATCGACAATGCCAGAAATTATTTCATTGACGAAAAGCTTTAATCAAATGATGGATTATATGAAAAACTTAATTGTTGAAGTACAATCTACAACAACTCAATTATCAAGTACTAGTACCATGTTAAGTGAATCTTCTAATATTGTAAGAGATAACACAAACCAACTCTTCCATGTAATTAATATCGTAAATGAAGGGGCGGAGCAAACTGCTTCTAGTTCGGACCATAGCATGAATCAATTTCAAGTGATCAAGAATAATATCAATCAAGTTGCTAATCAGATTAACGTGTTAGATGAGAGTGCTGAGCATATGAATGAACAAGCACAGACTGGTAAGGCTCATCTTGATGACATGATGGATTCCATGCATGAACTACGTAACGAATTCATGAACATTAACTCTATTATTGTAGAAATGAAAGACCAATCTCGTGAGATAGAAGGAGTCGTGAAGTTAATCCAAAATATTTCCGAGCAGACAAAATTACTAGCGCTAAATGCTACGATTGAAGCGGCACGTGCCGGAGAAGCAGGGAAAGGTTTTGCTGTTGTCGCAGCTGAAGTGAAAAAATTAGCAGATCAAACATCAAGTGCAACAGAGGAAATAAAGGTTCCTATCACTCGAATGACAATGATTAGTGAGAAAATTTCGGAAGAAGCAAACCAAATGTCAGCAAAAATGAACTCGCATATTGATGTCACTAGCAACTCTAATGATGCTTTTCAATTTCTATTAGTAAAGATTATGGATACAATTCAAAAATTACAAGATATGAAACTAGAATTAAAGGAATTAATGCAATTAGTTCCTGAAATGGAGCAACTAGCTGAAAATTTCACTAGTATTTCCCAAGAAACTTTGGCAAGTACTGAGGAAATAGCCGCCTTATCTGAAAATCAATTGCTATTAGTAAAGCAAAATCAGGAAATTTCGAATAACTTACATGTTATTTCAGATGATCTTCAGGAATTATCAAGTAAATTCCGCATATAATGACTGTGAAGAGGGTAATTTACGAACGTTCGTTAAAAAATAAATAATATTATTCGTATTTTTGGTTGACTGGTATAGGTCTTTTATGCTATAAATGAATCATAGATTAATAACTAAATAAGTTCATTGAATGTATATGCTTGAGAATATGGCTTGAGCGTTTCTACCGGGTAACCGTAAAATACCTGACTACATTTCATGAGCGTTTGCGAATGACAATTGTTTGTGCATTTTTATTATTCCTATTACCGTCATTTTCTCTCGTTTTTGAATGTAGATCAGAACCTGGATAGAGCGCTATCCAGGTTTTTTTGCATCACATTTGATTCATTAGGAGGAAAAAAGGGATGAAAGAGTATTTTAAATTTAAGGAGTTAGGCACAAGTTATCGCCAAGAGTCAGTTGCTGGTTTAACTACATTCCTAGCGATGGCATATATCTTGTTTGTTAACCCTTCATTATTAAGCGCCGCGGGAATGAATCAAGAAGCTGTCTTTGTTGCAACAGGTTTAGCGGCAGCTATTGGTACCCTAATTATGGGACTTTGGGCAAAATATCCGGTTGCTCTAGCACCTGGTATGGGAATTAACGCTTTCTTTGCCTTCACAGTAGTTATTGGCTATGGTGTACCTTGGCAAACAGCATTAGCTGGTACATTTGTTTCAGGTTTAATATTCTTTATTCTTACATTAACAAAAATCCGTGAAACAATTATTAATGCGATTCCGGAGCAATTAAAGCTTGCGGTTGCAGCAGGTATTGGGCTATTTATTGCGTTTCTTGGTTTACAAAGTGCTGGAATCGTAGCTGATAATCCAGACACACTAGTGCAACTTGGGAATTTAAGAGATCCTGAAACATTACTAGCTATCTTTGGATTAGTAGTTACAGCGTTCTTTATGATTAAAGGCTTCAAAGGCGGTATTTTCTACGGAATGGTTGTTACAGCAATCGTAGGAATTATCTTTAAGCAAGTTCCACTACCTGATGGTATTGTGCAAGGAATTCCAAGTCTGGAGCCTACTTTTGGACAGTTTGCAGGACATTTAGATGAACTTTTCACAAAAGATATGCTCATTGTTATCTTCACGCTTTTATTTATTGACTTTTTTGATACAGCAGGAACTTTAGTTGCAGTAACGAAAAAAGCAGGACTATTAAAAGATGGAAAGCTTCCAAGAATCGGAAGAGCACTGTCTGCAGATTCTGTAGCAACAATGGTCGGAGCAACGTTAGGTACTTCAACGACAACATCATATGTGGAATCAACTGCAGGTGTTTCTGCAGGAGGTAAAACAGGATTTACTTCTGTCGTTACAGCAGGACTTTTCGTTTTAGCATTATTCTTCTCACCTTTACTAGTTGTAGTCACATCTGCAGTAACTGCACCAGCATTAATTATTGTAGGCGTATTGATGGCTTCGTCTCTAGCAGAAATTAAATGGAACGAATTTGAGTATGCAATACCAGCATTTATGACAGTTATTATGATGCCTCTTGGATATAGCATTTCCGCAGGTATCGCGCTTGGCTTCATCTTCTATCCATTATTCATGGTGTTTAAAGGGAAGTTCAAAGAAGTTCATCCAATCATGTATATTCTGTTCTTCGTCTTTGTTTGGTACTTAGGCTGGGGACATTAATCTAACTCATTCTGTGGGAATGCACTTTGTATAAAAGTGTCATTCCCCATTTCTATATTAGGAGGAAATTGGTTTATGGCTAGAAAAAAACTATATGAAGTAAGTGGACAGCTTTCCAAAGTGGCTCGAGGAGTGGAGAAGGCTGACTTAGTTGTGAAAAATGGAACATTAGTAAATGTGTATTCTGGTGAATTACTCGAAAATATAGATGTGGCTGTAACGGAAGGTAGAATTGCGTATGTTGGAAATGCTGATCATACAATTGGGGAGCAAACAAAAGTAATTGATGCTCAGAAAAAATATATTGTCCCTGGTTTTTTAGATGGGCATATGCACGTAGAAAGTACGATGCTATCCGTTACCGAATTTGCGAAGGCAGCAATTGCGAAAGGAACAACAGGTATTTTTATGGATCCCCATGAAATTGCCAATGTTTTTGGTGTTGACGGAGTGCGTTTAATGCACGAAGAAGGCCAACAACTGCCTTTAAAAGTGTTCACTACTTTCCCTTCCTGTGTTCCTGCAACAACAGACTTAGAGGATGCAGGTGCCTCATTAGGTGTAGACGATATTAAAGCTGGTTTACAGTGGGAAAATGTTGCTGGGTTAGGAGAAGTAATGAACTTCCCAGGCGTAGTTTTTGGCGATGAGATCATGACAGGGGAAATTGCAGAAACACTTAAAGCAAATAAGGCAGTGACAGGTCATTTCCCTGCTGATGATGATCACATGCTTCAAGCATACTTAGCATCAGGAGCAAACTCTGACCATGAAACTGTAACGCGCGAGCAAGGTTTACAAAAAGTACGTCTAGGAATGCATTTGATGATTCGTGAAGGCTCCGCATGGCATGATGTAAAGGAAGTTATTAAAGTTGTCACAGAAGACAAAGTTAATACAGATAATATTAGTCTAGTAACAGACGATGTGTACCCACAAACATTGATTGAAAAAGGTCACTTAAACCACGTTGTACGTCGTGCGATTGAAGAAGGGGTTCATCCAGTTACTGCAATTCAAATGGCGACGATTAATGTAGCACGTTATTATAAATTGGAACAAGATCTTGGAGCAATCGCACCAGGTAAATGCGCAGATATTTTATTAATGGATGACCTTTCTAATGTTGAGCCTGCAACAGTTATTACAGATGGGGAAGTTGTATTTGCAAATGGTGGATTGGTAAAAGAATTCCCTACTTTTATGTATCCAGAACATATTAGAAATTCAATTAACTTGAAGTCCGAATTAACTGCAGAAGATTTCCTGTTGAAAAGTAAAAGTGCAAAAACTGCTACAGATGTAAATTTAATTAAAATCATTGAAAACAGTGCACGTACTGAAAAAATGACTGCTACACTTAATGTTATAGATGGAGTTATTCAACCAGATCTTGATAAAGATATCATCCAACTAGCGTGTATCGAACGTCACCGTGGTTCAGGTCAAATTTCTCTTGGGTTCGCTCATGGATTCCAATTGAAAAAAGGTGCAGTTGCCTCAACTGTTGCTCATGATAGCCATAACTTACTTGTGATGGGAACAAATACAGAGGATATGGCATTTGCAGCTAATGAACTAGCCAAGATTGGTGGCGGAATGATTGTTGTTTGTGATGGAGAAGTATTAGCAAAAGTCGCAATGCCAATAGCTGGGCTTATGTCTGATCAACCATTAGAAGTGGTGGTAGAACAAGTTCAAGGAATGGAAGCAGCATGGAAAGAAATTGGTTCTCCTTTAAATGCTCCATTCATGACGTTCTCATTAATCGCTTTACCAGTAATCCCGGAAATTAGAATTACCAACCGTGGACTTGCAGATGTTACGGAATTTAAATTGATAGAAACAGAGATTAATTAATGAAGAAGGTGCCTCATAATATGGGGCATCTTTTTAATTTCGTTGGTTTTGACCTGTTTTACTAATTCTAATCGACATTATGGCTTAGATTCCATTTGAATATGTCTAATAGGGAGGTTCTAATGGACAATTGAGTAAGGTTCTCCGTTTGAAATGTCTAATAGAGAGGATGTAATGGACATTTGAGTAAAGTTCTTCATTCAAAATGTCTAATAGAAAGGCACTAATGGACAATTGAGAAGGTATCTTCGTATGAAATGTCTAATAGATTATTAAATCGCACTTTAACATTAGTACTACTTTTCAACTATTCCCACCTCATTTTTCCATAAAAAAAAGAATCTCCTAGACAATTAATTTCAAATGGTCCAGGAGACCCCTCACTACTATAAATTAAGGAATAATATTCCCAGCAGCTTTATAAATGTCATACCATTCTTTTCTTGTTAAAGGAATGTCAGATCCAGCACATGCATCTTGAATACGCTGTGCTTTTGTTGTTCCTAGTACAACTTGAATGTTTGCTGGGTGACGTGTAATCCAAGCTGTTGCAATAGCTGTGTTTGTTACTTCATATTTTTCAGCAAGCTGGTCTATTAGTTCATTTAATTTAGGGAATTTCTCTAAATCACCAAGGAATGGACCTTGGAAGAAGCCATTTTGGAATGGAGACCAAGCTTGAACCGTAATATCGTGTAGTCGGCAATATTCTAGAATACTACTATCTCGATTAATAGATTGATCATGGTGCATATTAATCGCTACTCCCGAGTCAATCATTGGTGTATGAGTGACACTAAGTTGCAATTGGTTCACAACTAGTTTATGAGAAATATACTTCTGTAATAACTCAATTTGCATAGGATTGAAGTTAGATACACCGAAATAGTGTACTTTCCCACTGTTATGTAACTCATCAAATGCTTCTGCAATTTCTTCTGGTTCCATTAAAGGATCTGGGCGATGGAGAAGTAGGATGTCTAAATAATCCGTTTTTAATCTTTTTAAAATGCCATCTACTGACTTTAGAATATGCTCTTTTGAAAAATCATACATATTATCTTTTGTGTTAATGCCACACTTGCTTTGCAAGATCATTTTTTCGCGAATGCTAGAATTCATTTGAATTGCATCTGCAAATAATTCTTCACACTTACCACCACCATAAATATCTGCGTGGTCAAAGAAATTTATTCCCTCATCCATTGATGTTCTAATCAAGTGTTCTACTTCAGATAGAGAAAGCTGTGTTAAACGCATATTACCCATAACAATATTGGAAACATTTAAATTAGTACCCTTAATTGGAAAGTATTTCACGTGTAATAGCCTCCTAGAATTTTATATATATAGATTACCTATATTTACATATGAAGGCAATTATTAATAATCATTTACTGAAGATTTTTTATTATCCATGAAATGTAGATATTTCTAGTACAAATCTCTAGGTAATTTGATATACTGAATTTGTACTATTTTACTAGAAAGAAAGAAGGGTGTAATTTGGCAAAGGTTAAATTAAAAAACAAGGTTGGCGTTGTCAAAGAATTAAAAGTAGGCTTCTCATGGACTACATTTTTCTTTGGTGGCTGGGTAGCAATCTTCCGCGGTCAATGGGGAGAAGTGTTAAAGTGGATTTTCTTAAATCCTATTACTATTGGCATCTGGGGCCTTGTACAATGCTGGACAACTAATAAGAAAACAATTATTAGTTTTATAGAAAAAGGCTATGAACCAGCTTCTGACAATGATCAAGCCTTGTTAATGCAGAGAAAAATTGTAGCGTAATAGCAATTATTTATTCTTATTTTTATTTATTTTTTTTGTGCTGCTTCTGAGACGATACTATTTCATTCGTCGTGGAGCAGCATTTTTTTATAGATTAATTGAAAGCGCTTGTTAGATAGTTAGGATACCTATATAATATTTTTTCGAAGGAGTGATAATTTGTGGAGGAAAACCACTATTTAGAAAGATTCATGGAAAGTATTCAATATGTTGGAAGAATGATGAAGCGCAATGGACGTAATAACGTCGCTTCTAATGATATAACAAAAAGCCAATGGTTTATCTTGCGTATCTTGTCTAAAAGACCACACACCATTGGTGAATTAGCCGAAAAGCTCGAAGTTCGCTCCAGTTCAATGTCGCAAATGATTGATAGGCTTGAACTTTCTGGGCTTGTACAACGCCAATCCAATACAGGTGATGGACGTATAAAAGAGGTTGTATTGAGTGATGAGGGAATGAGAGGAATCAAGGACATCTCTATAAAAAAGATGGAATTTCTCTCGGCCCCTTTTACACAATTAAGTGTAGATGAGCAAGAGCAGCTAGTTCACTTGTTAGAAAAAGTAAAAGCAAATCTAGCAGATACCATGGATAAATAATCATACATAGAAGGGAATTCTGTCACAGGAGGGGAATTGTTTGATAAAACTATTTCGATATTTAAAACCACATTGGTTATTTGTTATATTAGCACCGTTGTTAATGGTGATTGAGGTTTGTATGGATTTAATGCAGCCACAACTTATGGCATCGATTATCGATGATGGCGTCATGAAGGGAAATCTAGCTTTAGTACAATCAACCGGACTCAAGATGCTGCTTATCGCTTTTATTGGTTTACTAGGTGGAGTCGGATGTACCATTTTTGCAAGTTATGCATCTGTTTATTTTGCAGCTGATTTACGGGATGACTTATTCAAGCGTGTGCAAAGCTTTGCCTTTAAACAGATAGATCGCTTTTCAGGTGGTCAGCTTGTAACAAGGTTAACAAATGATGTGACCCAGCTACAGCATTTTATTGAAATGTTATTAAAAATATTTGTGCGTACTCCTATGTTAATTATTGGGAGTATTGTAATGGTAATTGTTATAAGTCCAAAACTGGCATTAATATTAACGGTTTCCATTCCACTATTATTCATTGCAATTTATTGTTTAATTCGCTTTGCATTTCCACTATTTTCGAAAGTGCAAGCAAAGTTAGATGCTGTAAATAATGTGCTTCAAGAGAATTTACGTGGAATTCGTTTAGTTAAAGCTTTTGTTCGAGCAGATTTCGAAAGAGAGAAATTTGGGAAGCGTAATACAGACTATACAGATTTTGCTGTGAAGTCATTTCGAATAATGGCGCTCAATATGCCCATCATGATGCTAATTATGAATGTTACGATTGTAGCTGTCCTTTGGTTTGGTGCTGGACAAGCATGGGCGGGGGATTTGCCAGTCGGCGACCTTGTTGCCTTTATTAATTATGTAACTCAAGTATTGTTTTCAGTATTGATGGCTAGTAATCTCCTAATGGCTGTTTCACGTGCCAGAGCATCTGCAGACCGTGTAAATGAAGTTCTTGCCATCAAGCCAGAAGAGAATAATAATGGGGCACAAAGATTACATCATGTCGAAGGACATGTTGAATTTCGTAATGTATCTTTTGCATATGAGAATAGCCAAGCAAACGTGTTAAAATCGATTAATTTTGAAGCAAAGCCGGGGAAAACAGTTGCCATTTTAGGTGCAGCAGGAGCTGGAAAATCATCGCTTGTTCACCTTATTCCTGGATTATATGCTCCAACAGAAGGCGTTGTTATGCTTGATGGTAAAAATGTGCTGGAACTGCCCTTTGAGGATTTGCGGAAACATATAGGTTTAGTCTTACAGCAAACGATTTTATTTAGTGGAACCATCTATGAAAATATTAGTTTTGGAAAACCAGATGCAACACAGGAAGAAGTAGAAGCAGCTGCAGTTGCTGCCCAAGCACATGAATTTATTCGTAAAATGCCGAATGGATACGAAACGGTTCTTGGCCAACGTGGTGTGAATCTATCTGGTGGTCAAAAGCAAAGAATTGCGATTGCGAGGGCATTACTATTAAGACCAAAAATATTAATTTTGGACGATAGTACGAGTGCAGTGGATGTGAAGACAGAAGCCGCCATTCAACAAGCATTAAAAACAGACTGGAGTAACAGCACTTGTATCATTATTGCGCAACGTATTTCTTCTGTTGTCGATGCAGATTTTATTATTGTGCTAGAAGACGGGGAGATTGTTGCTCAAGGGAAACATGAGCAATTGCTTGCTTCAAGTTCAATATATCAGGAAATCTATCAATCACAGCAAAGGAAGGAGGAAGTAATCAATGGCTAATGAAAGAAGTGGAAAACCTGCAGATAATAATCCTCCAGTTTTCCAGCGTGGACCAGGTAGACGAGTTCCAACTGGGCCAGTGGTAAAGCCGAAAAATACGAAAGAAACGTTAAAACGTCTATGGGGATACTTACGAAAGCAGAAAATAGGGTTAATCTCTGTTACACTCTTTACTGCGATTAGCTCTTTGTTAATGTTAGTTGGCCCATATTTGATTGGGAAATCTATCGATGAATATATTATCCCGCGTGATTATGATGGACTAGTAACGCTTTGTTTCGTATTACTTTCTGTCTATATTTGTAGCTCTATATTTTCTTGGTTGCAAATGCACATCATGGCAACCGTGTCTCAACATACAGTTCGTGATATGCGTAGTGACCTATTTGACAAGCTACAAAAGCTCCCTATTCCATTTTTTGATAAAACGACTCATGGTGAGTTGATGAGTAGAACAACGAATGATATGGATACTGTTTCTAATACACTGAATCAAAGTGCTGCCCAATTCATTAATAGTATTCTGACATTAGTAGGGGTCGTTATTTTCATGTTAGCAATGAATGTGTGGCTTACACTGGTTAGCATGATCATTATTCCGATAGTCATTTTGTTTACGAAAAACGTTGCCTCTTTCACAAGAAATTTTTTTAGTCGCCAGCAAAAAGAGCTCGGAGCACTGAATGGTTTTATTGAGGAGACAGTGTCTGGTCAAAAAGTAATTAAAGTGTACCGCAGGGAAGGTAAGGTAGTGGAGCAATTTCAGGAAAAAAACCGGGCACTTAGAGATGTGGCGAAAAAGGCACAGATCTTTACAGGTGTTATGGGACCATCCATGAACTTTATCAATAATTTAAGCTTTGCACTTATCGCGGCCATCGGTGGTTGGTTAGCTATACAGGGGGATGTCGTAACAGTTGGTGTGGTAGTCGCATTTCTTAACTATTCCAAGCAGTTTAGTCGACCGATAAATGAGCTAGCTACTCAATTCAATTTACTTCAATCAGCGATTGCTGGTGCAGAGCGGATATTTGAAGTAATGGATGAAGTAGAAGAAGATATTGAACATAGTAAACTACCACCTCTTCCAGCGATAAAACATTCGATTGCTTTTGAACAAGTTGATTTTTCTTATAATGCAGCAGATGGAAAAGTATTAAAAAATGTTTCTTTTATTGCTGAAAAAGGACAAAACATTGCATTAGTCGGCCCTACCGGAGCAGGAAAAACAACCATTATTAACTTGTTAACAAGGTTTTACGATATTGAAAATGGTAGTATAATGATAGATGGTACAGATATAAAAATGTTTGATCGAAATAGCGTACGACGTCGTATTGGAATAGTTCTCCAAGATGCTTTCCTGTTTAGTGGATCTATTATGGAAAATATACGGTATGGTCGCTTAGATGCGACAGATGAAGAGGTAGTGGAAGCTGCTAAGATGGCAAATGCGGATAGTTTTATCCGAAAACTACCAAATGGCTATTTATCAGAACTAACAGCTGATGGTGGTAATTTAAGTCATGGACAGCGCCAGTTAATTACGATTGCTCGGGCGATACTAGCAGATCCAGATATATTAATTCTGGATGAAGCAACAAGTAGTATCGATACGCGCACAGAGAGTCAAATTCAGGCTGCAATGAAAACGCTTATGAAGGGACGTACTAGCTTTGTTATTGCACACCGTCTTAGTACGATTCGTGAAGCCGATCAAATTCTCGTCATCAAAGATGGCGGTATTTTAGAACGTGGAAATCACGAGGAGCTAATGAAACAAAAAGGCTTCTATTACGAATTGCAAACAAATGCTATGTCCGCACAAGCTGCCATGTAGTAGGATGAAAATCTTATAACAGAAAGTGAGATTAAATAATATGAAACGCCTGCTCATAATGTTTTCAATCATGTTCGTGGTTATTGCTGGATGCTCTAACAATGAAGGTAAGGAAAAGACCAATGTGGAAAAAAATGATAGTGTACTAGCTGGTTATACTGATGAAGAAATGGTTTATTTCTTTTTTGATGCTATCAAAAATGGGGAAGAAGAGACGATTTATGACAACGCATTTGAAGGACAGCAAGCTATTCTAGAATCAGCGATTGATCAACTAAAAATCCAGATGGAAAGTACAGATATATCGATTGAAGTAGAGAAAATTATTGGAAAAGTAACAGTAGAAAATTATTCTCTCATGCTGTTGATTAATAAGTTAATAGATAAAGACGGCAACACAATCAATTATATCACTGCACAAATTCCATTACTTGATGTCGATGGCCAGTATCAATATGCATGGGACATTAAGAAGCTTCCAGATGAAATAGCAAAACACGACGAGGAAGTACAGAAACAGGTACAAGATTTACTAGAAAAAGATGAAAAAGTACAAGAAACAATTAAGTGGATGAATGATCAAAACTTCGCTTTAAAAGATGCGTACAATGAACATATGGAGAAATATCAATAAGGAAAAGGAGCAGACCACTTTAGTGGGTTCTACTCCTTTTTGCTTACTACAAATATCCTGATGATTAGATGCATATTAGTGCCAATGACCTATGTGAGTGTGTTATAATATTTCAGAAAATTATACCACTTATAGGAGGTAGTTATGAAAAGGCATTTATTTTTAGTTTTATTATTATCTATCATTCTAGTAGCTTGTAGCGCAGATGACACAGAGCAGAATTCAGAGAAGGACGCACAGATTGAAAAGCAAGATGATATTGCTCAAGTTGAAGAGAAAGATAAAACGGAAGAAAATGTTGATAACAAAGAGCTGGAGGAAGAATATAACCCGTTTTTTGCGATAGGTAATATCACATTAAATAAGCGTGACATTGTATTACATGAAGTTGAGAATGGTAAGGTTATACTTGTAGGTGAAAAGCTACAAAATGGAAGTGCCAAAATAGCAGTTAGATTTACCGGTAATTTACAGAGGGTATGGAATAATATAGAACCAAGTCTAAAAATTATTACAGATGATGGTAACGATTTTTCCAATTTCAGTACGGAAACGCGAATGGCAGAGGATGGCCTATACATACTTTACAATTTTAGTGATGTAACAGGAACCTCAATTGCACGAATCGATTTTTCCATTAATAAAAAGAACAAAGATATGGAAGTGAAGAAATTTGTATTAGAGGAAACAACTCAATCTATGGAGGTTCCTGGGCTAATTCAATATATTAGTAATCCACAAGAATTACCCGAGCTAAAAGACCCCTATAAAACGATTACTTTTAAAGAAATTACATACGGTGATCATGCCCTAAAAGTAAAGGCAGATGTTACTTATAATGAAGATGTGAAACTGAAGGCTACCAATGCTTATTTGTATAATCCCTTTACAGAGGAAAGTTATAAATCTAAGATTGAGAATGAGTACTTTGCTGGAATTCCAAAAGAAATAAACCTGAAATTTGATGTTGGTTTTATCTCACAACATAGTCCATATGTTCATCTAGTGTTATTAGATCGAAAAATCAATTTATCATTATTTTCCGGAAAGTCGTATGAGAATGAAATGAAAATAGTTTCGTTACCAAATGAGAGCGTAACGGATCAACTCTTTACAAATCTATTAAATGCACCTAGCATCGGAGTACAGGTCCCTTCAGAATCTGGATTAACCGATATATTAGGAAATACATATTATAATGCAAAATCAATCATGGTTCCATCAGACTATACAGGTGCTCTTTATAGAGATCAGCAATTGGTCAAATTATACTCTGATGGGTTTTCGACATTTACTGCAACACTTTCGATTAAGCATGACAATCGATTCGTTAATCAAGATATAAAGGTATATTTTGTTGCAGATGATTTAAAATTTGGAGATAATGGGAAATTACTTGAGCCTGACTTTTCAGGTACAATTTTAAAAGAATTAACACTTACACCTAATGAAATCCAAGAAGTTACATTTGAAACAAAAGGATCATCCGTGATACATATCATATCTGCCAGAACAGAATCAGCAGTTGGTTACGCCGACATTATCATAGCTGACGGTAAGTTCAACAAATAAACAAGAGAGAACTTTTTATAGTGGCTCTGTTAAAGTTCATTGTTGTCAACATCTTAGTTGATTGTAGCAAGTGTACAGGAGCGAAAATCAACAACAGAGTTTAACAGAGCTTTTATAGTAACGAACAGCTCATGTTCAGTGCACTTAAAAGTTACCATTCTTTACTTGTTCCTAAAACATGGCTAAAAAAAGACGACTTTAAAACTCACAAATGTGATTTTTAAGTCGTCTTTTCCTTCATTAAGTCTATTTTTCATCAATTAATCTCAACAGTTGCATCTTCTTTCGGGTTTGGTACGCGTACAAGAATGAAAATACCAATAATGAATAATATAACGAGACTAAATACACCGTAGGAGGAGTTTCCTGTAATTTGTGTAGTTATCCCCATTAAGACCGGCCCCATAACAGCAGCGAACTTCCCGATAATATTATAAAATCCGAAAAACTCATTGGACTTTTCTTTCGGAACCATTTGTGCATAATAAGATCTACTTAGTGCCTGGATGCCTCCTTGTGAAGTTCCAACCAGCATTGCTAATATCCAGAAATCAAGCACGGATTTAATGAAAAAGGCATACACACATACGATAATATAGATAATAATTCCGACGTAAAGCATTTTTTTCTCTGAGTATTTTTTAGCGAGTTTTCCAAACAAAATGGTGAATGGTGCTGCAATAATTTGTGTTAGAAATAAAATGATTAGCAGACTTTCAGATTTAATGCCCAAATCCGTCCCATAGGCAGTAGACATTTTAATAATTGTTCCAACTCCATCAATATAAAAGAAATAGGCAATTAAGAATAAAAATAATGTCCGGTATTTCCGAATGTCACTGAATGTTTGACTTAGACGTTTAAAGCTTTTTCCAATCGGATTCGGCTCACGTTCAATATAATATTTTTGGTAGACATTTTTTAACATGGGAATTGTGAACAGCCCCCACCAGACTGCAGTAATTACAAATGATATTTTACTAGCGATTGCATCCGAAAAAGGAAGCATTTCTTTTTGTGCTAAAAGAATAAGTGCGATACTTACGACAAAAGGAATGGTACCTCCTATATATCCAAAGCCAAAACCTCGTGCAGATACTTCATTCATACGTTCTTCAGAAGAGACGTCTACGAGAAAAGCATCGTAAAATACATTCGCTCCAGAAAAACCAATCGCAGTTATCGTATAACAAGCTAATAATAGAATCCATTGATCACTAGGGATAAAAGCGAGTGCTGCAGTAGAGAGAGTACCGAGAATAAAGAAGAAGCTAAAGAATTTTTTCTTTAATCCGCGATAATCGGCGATGGTCCCTAATATAGGTGATAGCATTGCTAAGATAAATGTAGCGATTCCAATCGTATAACCGAGATAAGCTGTCGAATCATCATTACTTACTCCTGCGCTAGCTGCTACGGATTTATAGAAAATCGGGAAAACTGCAGCGGAAATAATGAGCGCGTAGGCTGAATTGGCAACATCGTAAAGTACCCAACTTCTTTCTTCCTTCGAATACTTTTTCATCTTCGTATCTCTCCTAGTCTGCAAATTTACTTTATTGTACTAGAAAACAAGAAGGATTTGTTAGGAAAATTAAAAATTAACGAACAATTTACAATACTAAAAGTTCCTCAACTACGTTTCCGTCGGTCTCTCCTAAATTTAGTCCAAGAAGCTTTGCGAATGTTGGCCCCTCATCCACTAAATGCATAGAAGAAATAACCTTTCCTTTTGATATTCCTCTTCCAGCTGCCATCAATACAGTTGTATAATTCTCTTTTTCTGGGGAGTAACCATGAGTTGCGACTGTATAGCGCCCTTCTTTTACATCTTTTGCAGTAACTTGATCAATAAAGTCACCGTGCAATCTTTCATGAAAATAGAATCCATGTCGAGCTTCTAACATAAAAGCACAGGTTGGATCTGCTCCTTTTTTACCAGCTTCCTCGCCAGAAATGAATTTCTCAATGCCATTGTTCTCATCTTGTACTAGATTATGTAAAAGTTTCTTCACTAATGCCTTCGTTGCCTCGTCATTTCTGTCTTTTAAATATATATATGATGAACCATCACAACTTTTGCAGTAGGCCTTCCAGTCTGTAACTTTTTCTTTCGCATTTACGTTTATTAATCCATGCTCACGTAGTAATACATTCAGTTTTATTGCTTTGCCTTCGTCCAATGCACTATGGTCACCAAGAGCAATAATCGTGGATTGTTCATAAATACCACTTTCTTTGAGTGCTGTCACAATACGACCAAGACGATCATCATGGCGTTTTAGGGCAGCCATAGCTTCCTCTGAGGAAAATCCATGATAATGGCGTTGCGAATCAAGGTCCACAAAGTGTATTAACATTAAATTAGGCTTTTTTGTTTTGATTGTGTGAACAGTGGATTCTAGCACAAAGTTGTCCAGCTCTGGTTGACTGTAGCCCTTGCGTAGATGGCCAAACAGGCGATTCATTTCGATTTGATAAAAGACACTTCCATTATTTAAGGACACTGGGATTTGATGATGCCAAGGTCGATTTGCAAAAATTTCGGGCATGTTGTAATCAATCTTTGCCTTTGCTGTTACTGGCCACAGTAAGGCTGCTGTCGTCATCCCAGCTTTTTTTGCTTCGTCATATAAAGTGGTTCCCTTTACATGGCGGCGGTGCCAATACCAATCTGGTGAAGGCTCGCCGGGCTGGATGAATGTGTTGCTCGTAATTCCGTGACGTTTTGGGAAGTTTCCAGTAACAATCGTTGCGTGGCACGGGTATGTGACAGAAGGGTAAATGGTTTCAACATGCTTACAATGAGATCCGTTTTTTAGAAGTTCTTGAAAATTAGGGAGTTTCTCGATGATAGGAAAATCCAACGTGGAAAGACAATCAAATGAAATGACAATTAAATGTTCAGTAAGACGATTCATAGTAACCTCCAATAATAAGATATCATTAATCCTATTATAAAGGGTCAGTCCCCACAATTACGAATATTTTCAAATTGTGGTTACTGACCCTTTTCATTTACATATCATGATGGCTCTTACTCTTTTGACGTGTATGGTTTTTATTCTTTACTTTATGGGAGCCACTTAGTGGTTCTGGTTGGCTCGTGCCCGTTTGATTGTTTTTTTGTTTTTGTTGGTTTTTGCCCATTCGTATTACTCCTCCGTAAATGCTAATTATTGTAGTGCATTTATATCGTTACACACAAAATGATATATATGCATATGTTCTTCACATTGGAGGATATGAAAGGAGCACTATTCCATCATTTCTCCAATGATGTCATACGATTTTAAACGATCCTCTTGATAAAAGATTTGTGAATTGATAATGAGTTCATCAGCCTCTGTTTCCTTTATAAACGCAGACAGCTTTTGCTTAACTGTTTCTAGAGTTCCGACGATGGTGGAACGGGAATTCAGAGACTTCTCAATATGTGCTCGTTCAATTGGAGACATTATTTCTTCTATATGTTCAACAGGTGGTTGTAATGGTGTTGGTGTATTTCGAATTAAGCTAAGGAACTGCTGTTGTTGAGATGTTGCTAGCCACTGTGCTCGTTCTTCTGTTTCTGCTGCAATTACATTAATACCAAGCATGACGTATGGTTTCTCTAAATCATTGGATGGTTTGAAGTTATCACGATACAAGTTGATCGCTGGAATTGTATACTCCGCAGAAAAATGACTTGCAAACGAGAACGGAAGCCCTTTTTGAGCAGCAAGTTGTGCACTAAAGCCGCTTGAACCTAACAACCAAATAGGGATATTTAGTCCTTCACCAGGATATGCATGGACCTGTGCAGTACCCGAGAAGTATGCTTCCAATTCTTCGACTTGTTGTGGAAACTCCTCAGCACCACGATTTAATGTTCTTCGTAAGGCATATGCGGTCGCATGGTCACTTCCTGGTGCTCGTCCTAATCCAAGATCAATTCTGCCAGGGTATAACGACTCAAGTGTCCCAAATTGTTCTGCGATCACTAATGTTGCATGATTCGGTAACATAATTCCGCCTGCGCCAACTCGGATATGTTTTGTCTGGTCCGCAATATGGCCAATTAGCACGGAAGTTGCAGAACTTGCAATGCCTGGCATATTATGATGTTCTGCTAACCAATAGCGGTTGAATCCTAACTTTTCTACATGTTGTGCCAATTGAGCACTATTTTTGAATGACTCCTCAGCCGTACTACCCTCATTTATAGGTGCAAGGTCAAGGACAGATAATGGTATCCCATTAAAATACTTTCTTTGATTTGAGCTCATAAAAAAATCACCCCTTCATCTATCTACTTATGAATGATAATACGTTTTATCTCTGTAACTTTCCAATAAATAGTCTATAAAATATCTTTCTTAGGAAAAGATATAAAAAACCACTTTGATATTAATATTTATTTACAAAATCTTAACAATAAACTTATTTACTTTTAACGATATCTTAATTAAACTTGTGTATGGCAGAATAATGTCGAATGATAAAGTAAAGGACTGAAAACATGGATTTACAAACTTTGCTTTTTACCTTTTTTGGAGGACTCGGGATATTTCTTTATGGAATTAAGTCAATGGGGGACGGTCTTCAAAAAGTTGCTGGCGATGGTTTAAGAGACTTATTAGACAGGTTTACGACAAGACCAATTTTTGGTGTTTTAACAGGTATAGTTGTAACAGTTCTAATTCAATCTAGTTCAGGGACTACAGTATTAACAGTTGGTCTTGTAACAGCAGGTTTTATGACATTAAGACAGGCAATTGGGGTTATTATGGGTGCCAATATTGGTACTACAGTAACAGCGTTTATTATTGGGATAGATATTGGTGCATATGCTTTACCAATCCTAGCATTAGGTGCATTTTTACTGTTTTTCTTTAAAAATCATAAAATTAATAACTTCGGTCAAGTGTTCTTTGGTTTTGGTGCGTTATTCTTTGGATTAGAATTAATGGGAGACGCAATGAAGCCGCTGCGTAGTGCACAAGGATTTATTGATATGATGGTTAATTTAGGGGAGACTCCTATACTAGGTGTTGCTGCTGGAGCCCTGTTTACAATGATAGTCCAAAGCTCATCAGCATCCGTGGCACTCTTGCAAGCACTTTATGAGCAAGATGTAATTAACCTTCAGACAGCATTGCCAATTTTATTTGGTGATAATATCGGAACAACAATTACTGCAGTGTTAGCGGCAATCGGTGCTTCCATAGCTGCAAGAAGAGCGGCGTTTACGCATGTGTTATTTAATTTAATTGGTACAATTTTAGTATTGATACTGATTCATCCTTTTACTACTTTAATTGAATATTTCCAAGCGAGTTTAGGATTAAATGATAAAATGACAATTGCATTTGCGCATGGAACTTTTAATGTAGCGAATACAATTATTCAATTTCCATTTATCGCTGGATTAGCATGGATTGTAACAAAGCTAGTTCCTGGTGAGGATAAGAGAATCGAACATAAAGCAGTTCATTTAGGTGAGCAATTTATTCGTCAATCTCCTTCTGTCGCACTTGGACAAGGAAAAAAAGAAGTGTTGCGTATGGCGGAATTGGCAGATCAAGGTATTGTAGAAGTTGGTCAATACTTTAAAACTCAAAGTAAGAAAAACCGTGAAGTATTGCCGCAAATTGAAGATGCTTTAAATAACCTAGATAAGACAATTACAGAGTATTTAATCCAAGTCTCATATCATCCATTAACAGATAGCGATATGCAGACACATAATACATTAATGAATACAGTTATTAACTTAGAGCGTATTGGTGACCACATGGAGAATATTATGGAACTTGTGGACAGCCAAATTTCAAGCAAGGTGAAATTCTCTGAATCTGCACTGAAGGATTTAGATGATATGTTTGATTTAACTGTTTCTACTTTAAGACAAGCTATTAAGGCGTTAGAAACGGATGATTTAGAACAGGCGAAAATGGTACTGCAAAAGGAAATCCAAATTGATCAAATGGAGCGCGATTTACGCCATAAGCATATTACA
Organism: Lederbergia graminis; assembly: GCF_042655485.1. Taxonomy (NCBI): domain Bacteria; kingdom Bacillati; phylum Bacillota; class Bacilli; order Caryophanales; family Bacillaceae; genus Lederbergia; species Lederbergia graminis. Next base: position 30,313 of record NZ_JBHSMC010000016.1, on the reverse strand, counting down.
CGTTTGAACGAAAATAAATGTACAGGTACTGCTGGAATTGTCTATGTAGATATTGTGAGCAACCTGGAACGTATTGGGGACCACGCTGTTAATATTGCTGACGGAGTATTAGGTGTAAGAGGCGAAGAATAATTTAAAGCCAATGGGACTTAAATATAGATGAACGAAAAGCCAAACTATTTCTTGGATTAATTTCAAGGTAGTTTGGTTTTTTTATAGAAATTTCTTGAATATAGATGGAAAGTAATTGCTTGGCATTCACTCTTTTTTGTATCATAAAATATATAAAAGATCCTTAGGAGGGATCGCAATAAAAACAATACTAAAGATATCATCATTCTTAATTGTTGCTTTATGCTTATACATGATTTTTCAAGCTGATTGGTTTGTCATGTTAAAATCTGGTGACATGGATTTAATTGCTGATTATTTTGAAGAGGAGTGGCAACTAGCACTTTTCATTACCTTCATTCTAATGCTCATACAAAATTTGTTTACACTTGTTCCACTTGTATTAGTCGTTACTATTAATATTTTGCTATTTGGGTTCTATGGTGGTTTCTTCTGGAGTTGGGCAACGAGTGTAATGGGAAGCTTACTTGCCTTTTTGCTATACCGTTATTGGCTACAAACCTTTTTAACGACTAAAGTAAATAGTGATATAAGAAGTAAAATTGAAAATAATGGTTTTCTATTTGTTTTTTATGCACGCCTGTTTCCTTTTTTTCCAACAAGCCTTATTAATGTGACAGCAGGAGCAAGTACGATTAAATTTTATCATTATATAAGTGCAACAGTGCTAGGAAATCTAATATATCTGCTGATTGTCAGTTTGATTGTGAATGGTATTGTTTCTGCAAGTTTCGAAAGTTATGTGTTTTTTGTAGCGCTTGTCATCGCTATACCACTTTTCTATTTATATAAAAGGAAAAAACGAAAAGTTAAAATACTACAAAAAGATGTGGCTCATTTTAAATAGGGTGCTTCTAAGGGTTAAACCTTTGAAGCACCCTTGATTTTTATATTACAAGCAATAGGCTTACAGCCATAATGGCCATTCCGCTAATTAGACCGAAAATTGAAGTATGTGCTTCATCGTACTTTTTAGCAGCTGGTAATAGGCCATCGAGCGAGATGAAAACCATAATACCGGCAACTGCGGCAAATACGACACCGAACATAATATCGTTTAAAAATGGCATTAAAATTAAGAATGCTACAATAGCACCTATTGGTTCTGCAATACCAGATAAAAACGATAGCTTGAAGGCTTTTTTTCGACTGCCTGTCGCATAATAAATGGGTACTGCAACTGCAATTCCTTCTGGGATATTATGAATGGCAATAGCAATGGCAATGGCGATTCCTAAACCGGGATCCTGTAGTGTTGCTGTAAATGTAGCAATCCCTTCTGGAAAGTTGTGTATACCGATTGCAAGAGCGGTAAAGGTACCCATCTTCAATAATGCTGGATCTTTTATGCCTTTGTTTGTAGGATTCATCTCTTCCACTTTTTTCAATTCATGTGGATTTCCTTGTTTTGGTACAAACTGATCAATCAAGGCAATCAGTAACATTCCTCCAAAGAAGCCTGCTACGGTTATCCAATTTCCTAGTTCATTTCCTAGATCATTCGTTAGCGAATCTTTTGCTTTTACAAATATTTCGATCATCGACACATAAATCATCACTCCTGCAGAAAAGCCTAAAGAGAAGGAGAGAAATTTTGTGTTTGTTGTCTTAGTAAATAGGGCGGTGAAGCTCCCAATTCCTGTTGCCAAACCAGCAAATAATGTTAGTGCAAAAGCAAGTATTATATTTTCAGTCATCACACTTAACTCCCTTTGTTGTTCATGTAGGAAAAATTGATAATTTTATTCATATGCATCTGCACGATAAAAGTTGCCCTCAGGAAACATTTTATACCCGAGGAAAAATGTCTGTCAATTATTTTATTAATAAAGTTATAATTTTGTGAGTTATTCCATTAATTTTGACTATTTAAGCAGGATAAATGTGATGGTGGGGAGAAATTAAAACGAGAGAGAGTTTTTTTAGTCTCATATGCTAAAATGGACTAGAAAATATCGTTTTACAAGTGGAGGTTAATATGAGTACAGAGCAAATTTTCCAAAAGGAATTTACCGTTACAAAGCAGGCAAACTTACCGTTTCTTTTATCCTTACCATCTAATTATGAGCAAAGTGAGGATTTATATCCATTAGTACTATTTTTACATGGGATGGGTGAACGTGGTAATGACCTAAATAAGGTGAAAGTACATGGTATTCCAAAGGTAGTGGAAGAAAAGGAATTTCCATTTATTATGGTTGCACCTCAATGTCCGGATGATCTCTATCGTTACTCGACGTGGGTTAACCTTATGGATGAGTTAAAAGCGCTGATAGATGACGTGGCAGCGAACTATCGAGTAGACAAGCAACGCATTTATGTGACCGGTCTCAGTATGGGTGGTTATGGTACATGGGAAATTGCAAAAAGATATCCTGAATTATTTGCTGCAGCAGCACCGATTTGTGGTGGTGGCTCTGTTAAAAATATAGAACGGTTAAAGGATGTCCCTGTTTGGGCATTTCATGGGGCAAAAGATGATGTTGTTTTACTAGAGGAAAGTGAAGTGATGGTGGAGGCTCTCCGGAAAGCAGGAGGAGATGTAAAGTTTACTGTGTATCCTGAAGCAAACCATGATTCGTGGACTGAAACATACAATAACCCTGAATTTTACACATGGTTGTTAAGTAAAAGGAAAGAAGTTTAAGAGAAAACATTTTCTTTTTTATTAAAAAGGCTACAATCGAAACGTTTTTATGATAGAATTATGTAAAGGCTTTTTTAATATTTTTATGGACAATTAGGAGGATTATATAATGAGTAAATTAAAAGTTGGAGTAATTGGTTGTGGAAGTATTTCTAGATGGCGCCATCTACCAGAATATGCTGCAAATCAACAGGTAGAAATTGTTGCTGTTTGCGATATAGTAGAAGAGAGAGCAAAAGAAATGGCAGAAGAATACAATGCTACTGCTTATACAGATTATGAAACAATGTTAAGTGAAGCAGACCTTGATGTTGTATCTGTATGTACACCAAACTACCTACATGCACCTATGTCAATTGCTGCTTTAAATGCAGGTAAGCACGTACTATGTGAAAAGCCAATGGCTACTTCAGAGGAAGAAGCATTAGCTATGATTGAAGCTGCTGAGAAAAATGGTAAGAAATTGATGATTGCTCACAATCAACGTTTCGTTCCTTCTCATGTAAAAGCTAGAGAGTTGATTGAAAACGGTGCAATTGGAAAGATTTATAGCTTCCGTACAGCATTTGGTCATGGTGGTCCTGAAGGATGGAGCATTGACGGTAAAGATAGCTGGTTCTTTAGAAAAGAAGAAGCTTTCATCGGAGCTATGGGAGACCTTGGTGTTCATAAGACAGACTTAATGCGCTACTTACTAGGTGAAGAATTTGTAGAAGTTGGTGCGTTTGTAGAATCAAGTGCAAAAGAAAACAGCGACGTAGATGATAGTGCTGTATGTGTACTTAAGTCTGAAAGTGGTATCGTTGGAACACTTGCTGCAAGCTGGGCTTACAAAAAGAGCGAAGATAACTCAACGGTTATTTATGGTGAAAAAGGTGTACTTCGCTTAGAAGACCACCCACAATATGGACTAGTTGCCCAATATACAAATGGTGAAGTTGTAAACTATGAACTTGGAAGAATTCAGTCTAATGATGAAGGCGGACAAACTGGTACAAGAGTAATCGAACACTTTGTAAACAGTATTATTAATGATACAGTTCCACCAATTGATGGAGAAAGTGGAATGAAATCATTAAAAGTTGTTCTTGGAGCATTAGAATCTAGCGAAACGAAGAAAATTGTACAACTTTCATAATCATATAAATAGTATAATAGAGTAGACCTTTAATGAGAGGGGACAACCCCCCTCTCATCTATAGGTTAATAGTTAGATGTGGCAACTTCCGTGGTAGCGCTTTATTTTGGGGATGTACCTGTTTTTAATGGTATAATTTTCACTTAAAGGGATTTGTACATCTAAGATTGCCAGTAAATACAGGATACATATAAAAGTAGACAAAATTATTAGGGAAAGGATTGTGTCATTACTTATGAAACTTGGAGTTTTCGCGGTATTATTTGCAGAGAAATCGTTTGAAGAAATGCTTGATTATGTGAAAGCGTCTGGTCTTGACTCTGTGGAAATTGGAACTGGAGGATACCCAGGAAATGCACACTGTGATTTGGATGCATTACTTGAAAGTGAAGAGAAACGTAAGGATTATTTACACCAAGTAGAGTCACGTGGATTAACAATTAGTGCGTTTAGCTGTCACGGTAACCCGATTGCACCTGACGAGGAATTTGCAAAAGAATGTGACGAAACAATTAGAAAGTCAATTAAACTTGCATCTCTTCTAAACGTCCCAGTTGTGAACACTTTCTCTGGAACTCCTGGTGACCAGGAAGGTGCCAAATATCCAAACTGGCCTGTTGCACCTTGGCCAAATGATTATGGTGAATTATTAAAGTGGCAATGGGAAGAAAAACTTGTTCCATATTGGAAAGAAGTTGGAAAACTAGCAGAAGAGCATAATGTGAAAATTGGTCTAGAATTACATGGTGGTTTCCTTGTACATTCACCATATACATTATTAAAATTACGCGAATTAACATGTGACGCAATTGGTGCAAACCTTGACCCTAGTCATATGTGGTGGCAAGGAATTGATCCTGTAGCTGCTATTAAAATTCTTGGTAAAGAAAATGCAATCCACCATTTCCATGCGAAAGATACATATATTGACCAAGATAACGTCAATATGTACGGATTAACGGATATGCAACCATACACAGAACTACAAACAAGAGCTTGGAATTTCCGTTCTGTTGGCTGTGGACATGACATGAAAGAATGGTCTGACATGATAAGTGCGCTACGTACATTTGGGTACGACTATGTTGTCAGCATCGAACATGAAGACCCAATTATGTCTATTGAAGAAGGATTCCAACGCGCAGTTTCTAACTTAAAATCTGTACTAATTAAAGAACAACCTGCTGATATGTGGTGGGTGTAATAGAAAAGCGCAAGGCTTGCTGTTAAGGGAGAGGCAATTGTTCTGAGCCATTAAAGGAGGGTTTATGCCTTTATGTGGCTCAGGTTATATGAACCCGAGTCCTTCAGCCTGTAGCTAGACAAATAAATAGTAAGAGTTAAGACTCCTGAGAGCACAATTCAGGGGTCCTTTTTTTGTGAATGAATGTTCGGAAATTGTTAACAAGTACTCTGTTTGATGAATAAAGTCATGATTGATTTACGGGTGATTCTGGGTTGAATCCGTCGATAGGGAGGTTGTCTCGTAGGTTTTAAGTAAATAGCTCATTCGAATTGGTAGAGAGAGAGGTTGTCACGACGTTTTCGATTGGGTATCTCGTTCGAATCAGTCGAGATAGTGGTCGTCAAGACGATTTGGAGCGAATATTTAAAGTTGAAATGGTTGAGAGAGAAGTCCTCACTACGTTTTTGTTCGAGTATCTTGTTCGAATCAGTCAAGAGAATGGTCGTCAAGACGATTTGGAGCGAATACGAAAGTCGAATCGGATGAGAGAAGAGTTGTCACGACGTTTTCGATTGGGTATCTTGTTCGAATCAGTTCAGAGAGGGTCTGTCACGACGATTTTATGCGAGTACTTTATTCGAATCGGTCGAGAGGAAGGTTGTCACTACAGTTTTATGTAAGATTCTTCTTCATATCGGTGGAGAGAAGAGCTCTCACGACGTTTTCGATTGGGTATCTCGTTCGAATCAGTCGAGATAGTGGTCGTCAAGACGATTTGGAGCGAATATTTAAAGTTGAAATGGTTGAGAGAGAAGTCTTCACGACGTTATTAATCGAGTCTCTCATTCGAATCGGTCGAGAGGAAGGTTGTCACGACGTTTTCGCGTAAGTATGATAGTCGAAACGGTCGAGAGAAGCACTCTCACTACAGTTTCGCTCGAGTATCAGGTTTGAACTAGTTCAGAAAGAGTCTCTCACGGCGATTTTATACAAGCATCAAGGTCAAATCAGTTGAGAGAAATGCACAGACAACCGTATTCCAGTTGGTCAAGAGGAAAATTGGAACGACAGTAGTTATTTCATATATAATGAATTCATACATATGGTAGAGATGCAAGGAAGGAAGAGAATGAATGAAGGATATCGTCGTCATTGGTGCTGGAATACTTGGAGCTTCGACAGCGTATCATTTAGCCAAAGCAGGGGCCGAGGTAACCATTATAGATCGAAAAGATAAGGGTCAGGCAACAGATGCTGCGGCTGGTATCGTATGTCCATGGATATCGCAACGTCGAAATCAAGCATGGTATAAGTTAGCGAAGGCAGGTGCCCGTTATTATTCCGAGTTAATCCCATTGCTAGAAAAAGAAGGAGAAACGAATACAGGATATGCTAGAGTTGGAGCCATTAGTCTGCATTCCGATAACGATAAGCTTCAAAAAATGATAGAGCGTGCTATAAAACGTAGAGAAGATGCACCTGAAATTGGAGAAGTGCGGTTACTAACTGCTAGTGAAACAAAAGCGTTATTTCCACCAGTTGCGGATATGTATAGCTCTGTTTACATAAGTGGAGCTGCCCGGGTGGATGGGAGAGCGTTGCGTGAAAGTCTCCTCCAGGCAGCAAAACGAAATGGAGCTAAGATGATACTTGGGAGTGCAAGTTTAGAACTACAAGGATCAAAAGTGACAGGCGTTAAGGTAGATGAACAGGTATTCAATGCTAAAACTGTTATTGTCACAAACGGTGCGTGGGCCCCGCAATTACTAGAACCATTAGGAATTCCGTTGCAAGTAGAATTCCAGAAAGGGCAAATAATTCATATGCACTTACAGAATGCAGACACTAGCAACTGGCCAGTTGTAATGCCACCTGGTTCTCAATATATTGTTCCATTTAATGATGGGAAAATTGTAGCTGGTGCAACTAATGAAAAAGATACTGGTTTTGATATACGTGTTACCGCTGGTAGTGTACAGTCCATCCTACAAAATGCTCTAACTGTTGCTCCAGGTCTTGCAGATAGCACTATTGTAGAGACAAGAGTTGGCTTTCGACCGTTTACACCTGGTTTCCTTCCGGTTATAGGGGCACTACCAAACCATCACAATATTATTGTTGCGAATGGATTAGGCTCTTCCGGTTTAACAGTTGCGCCATTTTTAGGTTTGCTTATACAAAAATTAGCACTTAAAGAGCAAATCAATTTTGATTTAGAAAGCTATTCTATTAAGCATGCGCTTTAACATGGAGTGTGCTAGTTCATCAACTTTTGGTAGATACTGATAATAAAATTATCTGTTTAAAGGTTGAGAGCGATTTCAGCACGTGTTATAATAAAAACAATTAGTCGAAACGTTTCAACTGCAGTTTGAATAATACTTATTTAATGTTGAATAATATAAAAGGTTAATATTCAACATTTTTTATAATGATTATAGAAACGTTTCGATAAAATCAGAAAGGGTTGTTTTGCATGAAAATACTTTATATTGATATCGATTCATTACGTCCTGATCATTTGGGGGCGTATGGTTACCATCGCAATACTTCACCAAATATTGATAGCATTGCGGAAAGAGGAGTCCGTTTTAATAACTATTATGCATCAGATGCACCTTGTGCGCCGTCCCGTACAGCTTTATTTGCGTCTCAATTTGGGATTCATAATGGATTAGTGAATCACGGAGGACTTCAAGCGGACGTGCGCCGTATTGGTAAGGATCGTCCATTTAACTATCACCATACTGAGTATCAGGCTTGGGTTGATACATTAAGATTTAAAGGCCATCACACAGCAATTATTAGCCCGTTTGCAGGTAGACATGCTGCTTGGCATATTTTACAAGGTTTCTTAGAAGTACATGATACAGGAAAACATGCAGGAGAAACAGCAGGTGATGTTTCAAAAGAAGCACTACGCTGGATTAAAGAACGTGGAACGGAGAAAGAAGATTGGTTCCTATACTTAAACTTCTGGGATCCACATACTCCGTACCGTACTCCAACAGATTACGGAAATCCATTTAAAGATGATCCAGCACCAGAGTGGTTAACAGAGGAAATCATTGCAAAGCAAAGAGAAACATTTGGTACGATGAGTGCACGTGACCTTCCTGGAGGCAGTAACTGGCCAGGTCTTCCAAAAGAAATCGCTAGCAGAGAAGACTTCAAAGCTTGGATTGATGGATATGACACAGCAATTCGCCACGTGGATGATCATGTAGGTAAAATTCTTGAAGCTCTTGAAGAGCAAGGTATTCTTGACGAAACAATTATCGTAATTTCAGCTGACCATGGTGAAAACCAAGGAGAGCTAAATATTTATGGTGACCACCAAACTGCAGACCATATTACAAGTCGAATTCCATGTATTGTTGCTGGCCCTGGAATCAAAGAAGGTCACGTAGATAATGACCTTCATTATCAAGTTGATTTTGGTCCAACATTCGTAGAATTAGTCGGTGGCAAAACTAGCAAGCGTTGGGATGGACAAAGCTTCTTGCCAGCTCTTACAGATGGTGAATCTGCAGGACGTCCATATCTTGTAGTAAGTCAACAAGCTTGGAGTTGTCAAAGAGGTGTTCGTTTTGATAACTGGATGTTAATTCGCACATATCATGATGGATTTAAGGATTTCCCAGATTGGATGTTATTTGATATCGAAAATGACCCACATGAGACTACGAATTTATTCGAGGAACGTCCTGATATAGCAGCAAAAGGGATGAGGTTGCTGGATGAGTGGGTAGCAGAACAAATGAAGAAGTCTGATTCTCCTACTGACCCAATGTGGGTAGTTATCCAAGAAGGTGGACCATTCCACACTAGAGGCGATATAGCGCTAGATAACTATTTAGCTAAATTGCGTAAGCAAGGTCGTCATCAAGCTGCAGATAAACTAGAAAGTAGACATAAACAAGCATAAAGTAGTGAAATGCAAAATAGGAATAGGGAAAAAGGGGTGGTTCAAATGACGAGAAATAATAATGTCTTTTCGATGATTATCATACCTGATACACAGGAACTTTCAACTTATTATCCAGATAGATTGAAGAAAATGACAACGTGGATAGTAGATAATGCCGAGGATTTAAATTTGAAAAAAATCCTTCATGTTGGAGATGTTGTTAATAATGGTGCAACTCATGAAGAACAGTATTTGAACCACCAAGATGCATACTCACTGATTGATGCTGCAAACATCCCTAATCTAATTGCAATAGGTAACCATGATTACGATAATCTTCTGCATGAAAATAGAGATTCCGCAATGTTTAACAAATATTGCGGAATCCATAAATATGAATCTAAAGACTGGTTCGGAGATTCATATGAGCATAATAAAGCAGAAAATATGTATACCAAATTATCCATTAATGGGATAAAATTTCTTTTTCTATCATTAGAGTATGGAACAAGAGATGAGGTTTTAGTCTGGGCTGATAAAGTTATAGAACAACATTCTGATCATAAAGTAATTGTTGTCACTCACTCTTATATGTATTTTAATGGTGAACGAACAAAGCCTGGAGACGATCATAATCCAAAGGTATATAACGGATCTCGTGATGCTAATGATGGAGAAGATGTTTGGAATAAGTGTTTGAAGAAACATAAAAATGTATTCGCTGTTTTCTCTGGTCATCATATACCAGAAAATATTAGTACACGTGTGGAATGTGGTGAAAACGGTAACACCGTGTATCAATTCTTCCAAAATTGGCAGTGTACCCCTAATGGTGGTGAAGGGAGAATTCGTATTTTACAATTTAATGTAGTAGATAAAAAGTTTGATATATCGGTATTTAATCCACAAACAGAAAAATTTGAGCTAGAAGAAGGGTACTATAGAAGCTTTAAATTATCGGATTTTTAACTAAAATAGTAAAATTTTATCATAAAAAATAATATTTTAGTTGAAACCGTTTCCTGTTAGATTTATAATATAATAGTATTGAAACGTTTCAAATGGAACTCATCACTTCTTGAAACGTTTTATATTTTCAACAAATTTGAAACGTTTCAAATCAAACGTGGTTTGATGCGGTTCATTGTAGGAGGACAATGGTTGGTAACTTTAAAGGATGTGGCGAGGCGTGCAGGTGTTAGTGTTTCAACTGCATCTTATTCCATAAATGGAAGTCCGCTTATAACAGATGATACAAAAGAAAAAGTGCTAAGCGCAGCAAAAGAAATAGGCTATCGTCCTAATGGGCTAGCGAAAAACCTAAAAGAACAAAAAACAAATATTATTGGTTTGTTTTTAAGTGGATTTACAGGTCCCTTCTTTAACGAAATGGTCGAAGGAATTCAAGATGTTGTTATGCAAAACAAGTATGAGTTAATGGTATGTGCTACTGCGGATACTCATCGTCTTCTAGTAGAAAGATATGTAGATGGCGCAATTATCCTCAATTATCATATCGAAAATGAATTGCTTTGTTCTATTGCAAGCGATAAACTACCATGTGTTGTTTTAGACCGCGAACTAGAAACTCCTAATATTAAAAGTGTGCTTCTCCCGAATGAAGAAGGATCAACCATTATTGTGCAATATTTGTTGGAAAAAGGACATACATCTCTAGGATATATTGCTGGGTCGACAGCTTCCTATGATGGTGAAGCTCGACTGAGAGGTTTTATAAAGGAACTAGAGAGACAAGGCATTGCATTTTTTGAAAGAAATCTTATTCGTGCAGACTTCACGGAAGTTAGCGGATATAGGGAAATGAACCGCTATCTTGAAAATGCGAGTCATGAACTTCCAACTGTATTTGTATGTGCTAATGATGAGATGGCACTTGGTGCAATGAAGGCGATACAAAAGCAAGGGTTAAGAGTTCCAGAAGATATTGCTGTTGTCGGTTTTGATGATATTTACATGTCGCGATTTTTTACTCCTCCACTTACAACGATAAGTGTACCGCGAAAAGAATGGGGTAAAACAGCAGCGAGAACACTATTCAAAATGCTAGACCCGAATTACGCGGAAGATCCGGGGGAATTCTCCATAAAAATTAATAGTAGAGCTTCGGGTTAAGTGATGAATCTTGCCCAAGAAAATGGATGAATGGAGAAAAACGGGCAAAGATACTAAAAAAGATAGAACACGTTAGAAGTTCCGAAAAATAATTAATGTGAACTGCATGTATGTGGTGCAGATTTTGTCGAATTATGTTGTGAAATCTAGATAGGATTTTCCAAACGGAAGGTCCATCTATTTCAATAAAATTTTTTTACATTTAGGAGTGAAATTGTATGAAAAAGTTGTATGCATTATTAGCAGTACTAGGTCTAGTATTCGTTCTTGCAGCATGCGGCGGATCTGACGACAAAGACAACAAAGACAAAGATAATGGTAACAACGCAGGGGATAAAGAAGAAGTAACTATCTCATATGCTCACTGGAACCTAGGTACAGAGGAAGATATGAACCTAGAGCGTCTTATGTTGAAACAATTCCAAGAGGATTACCCTCATATCAAAGTTGAACTTTATGAGATTTCAGGTAACTGGAATGAGCAGTTAGCTGCTGCTGCAAGTGCTGGTAATATGCCAGATGTATTTGCAGTACCGGATCTACCACTAGCTCTTTCTAATGACTGGGTTTTAGATGTTACGTATATGACAGCTGAAGATGAAGACTTCAAAAACGTACCACAAATTGTACGTCAATCAACAGAGCATGAAGGAAAAGTTGTTGCATTGCCATTCGCACAACACTTCCTTGGTTATTTTGTAAACAAAGATTTATTTAACTCAGCAAACCTAGACTTCCCAACTATGGATTCTACTGTAGAAGAGTTTGAAGCTTCTGTTAAAGCAGTAACTAATGTTAATGGTGGAGTAGTAGGATTACAAAATGCTGGTTCTATCACTGACTGGTATCCAGCAGCTGCAAACCCTGATATGGGTTGGTACACATATAACGATGGTAAATATCAATTAGATAGTAATGAATTTATCGCTGGTGTTAAGTTTGCTAACGAAGTTGTAACAAATGGTTATGCTTATGACAACTTAACAGATGATCAAAAAGCTAACTTCTCTGGTGAAAATGCAAGTGAAGTATGGTATAACGGTGGCATTGGAATTTGGTGGGATGGAACATGGGCAAATAGCACATTCGCAGAAAATGCAAGCTTTGAATATGATTTCATCGGTATCCCAGGTGGAAAAACTGCAATCACAAACGATTTACTAGGTCTTTCTAAAACAACTGCTCATCCAGAAGAAGCTTACCTATTTGCAAAATATATGTCTTATGGTAAAGAAGGCTTCATGAAGCGTATGGAAATCGCAGCTAAAGAAGGTAAAGTGGTAAATACACTACCTATCAACAGTGATCAAGAAATTTTAGATGAATATTTTGCTCAATTAAATATTCCTGGAATTCGTAAAGCGTATGACAGATTAGATGAAGCAATTCTAGAACCAGTTAAAACTGTTCCAGGTTATGCTCAATCTAGATGGAATGCACCAACAGGTGTGAAAACTGCAGAATCTGAAAATGCAAGTGTTGCGCAATTAATTAATAGCTTTGTTACTGGTGAGTTAAAAGTAGAAGATTATGCTACTCAACTTAACAAATTGGCAAATGATAAATATGCAGAAGCAGTAGAGGCTTTAAAATAAAGCCACATTACTAGGAGGTTTGATAGTATGAGGTCGAAAATCATAGTGAGTTTGGTATTGGTGTTTTCATTGTTAATGCCTTATGGGGCACCATTGGCACAGGAAGAACCAAATCAAACCCAAACTAAGGATCAAGCAACTGATCAAACTATGGACCAAGCTATAAACCAAACTGTCGAAAATGTTGTAGAAGAACGCTATCATACTGTCCTTGAAATGTGGGAAAAAGAAGGAGTTAATGACGCCTCAAATTTTGAGGCGCTCATTGCTCCGTCTGATTTTATCGATGTGGATGAGGACGATTTAGTTCCAGCTGGGGAAAGTAATGGCTATGGGGATAGTGTATTCTATTGGCATAATCAAGAGTCATTAACATATGAGGTTACTGTTCCGAACGATGGCCTTTATGAATTATCTTTTGACTATTATCCGATTAGTAAAGAGATTGTTCCAATAGAGGGTTCAATCCTCGTGAATGGAGAATATCCATATTACGAAAGTAGACGAATCGTATTTCCGGTCAAATGGAAAAACGCCCAGGAAGACTATGATGTCGACAGATTTGGAAATGAGATTATTCCTAAGCAAGTTGCAGTTCCTGAGTGGACCACAATATCAGCTGAAGATGCTAGTCATTTACAAGCTGAACCACTTAAATTTCACTTAGAAAAAGGTAAGAACGAAATTACTCTTACTAATTTAAGAGGAGAAATGTTAGTTGGTAATGTATCTGTACACTCTCCAACTCAACTACCTACTTATAATGATTACATTAGCAATTTTTCTAATGAATCGAAAACAGACGCACTTATAACGCATGAAGCAGAAAAAGGCTATACAAAAAATAGTTCCTATATTCGTCCAGAGGCAACTATCGGTTCTTCTGTTTCTCCTAACGATCCTAAAAAGTTGTATTTAAATACACTTGGCGGTGAGTCGTGGGCGGAAAGCGGACAAAGAGTTAACTGGACAATTGATGTAGAAGAAGCTGGATTGTATCAAGTTACGTTTAAAATTCTTCAAAATAAAGCTACAGGTGGAACTGTATTCCGAAACTTGTATGTGAATGGAGAGATTCCATTTGAAGAAGCTACACATATCCGCTTTGAACATAGTAAAAAGTGGAAAAACGTAACGCTTGCAAATGAGGATGGAGATGCACTTTTAGTCTATTTGGATAAAGGTGAAAATGAAATTTCCCTGCAAGCAGATGCTTCGCCACTTGCAAGAACGATTAATGAGATTAATGATATTAACCGTGAAATGCAAGAATTCGCTTTAACCATAAAGAAATTAACTGGTGGAGAAGCTGACCAAGCGAGGGAATGGAACATCAGTGAATATATCCCGGATGTGCCTGAAACATTAACTGGCTGGGCAGACCGCCTACAAAAAGAAAGCGAATATGTAGAAAAATTAAATGGTAGTACTGATTCACAAGATATTGCATCTCTTAATCTCGCTGTACAAAAGTTGAGAACATTAAGTAAAGAACCTGACAAAGTTCCAAATCGCTTAACAGAGTTAACAGAAGGTTCATCTTCTGTATCTCAATTGTTAGGTAATCTTTTACTGGAACTACCAAAACAACCATTATTAATAGACAGAATTTATGTACATGGTACGGATGATATTCCAGATGCTAAAGTGGGCTTCTGGAAGGGCTTATGGTTTAATGTTAAACGTTTCTTCTCATCATTTACTTCTAATAACTATGCAGTTTCAAATGATGTAGATGAAGATACAATTGAAATTTGGGTGAATCGACCACGTCAATACGTAGAACTTACTCAAAATATGGCGGATCGCTTATTTACGCCAGAAACAGGTATTAAAGTTAAGTTTTCTCTAATGCCTGATGAAGGTAAGCTAATTTTAGCAAGTGCGGCAAATAGTCAACCTGACGTTGCAATTGGAGTAAGTAGTTGGCTCCCGTATGAACTAGCGATGCGTGGTGCAGTAGTTGACTTACACCAATTTGATGATTTCGAACCATATACGAAGCAGTTTTCTCCAGGAGCATTCTTATCATTAATGGTCGGAGATTCTGTATATGCATTACCTGAAACACAAGATTTCTTTGTGCAATTTTATCGTAGAGATATACTGGACTCTTTAAATATACCAGTGCCGGATAATTGGGACGAAGTTGTTGCCATTTTACCGGAATTGCAAAGATTTGGGATGAACTACTTCTCACCTTTAGCTGGGGATGCAGCATTTAAGTCGTTCCAAACGACAGCTCCATATATCTTCCAATTTGATGGAGAATTATATTCGGAAAATGGGATGACAACTGCTATTTCTGAAGAGAGTGCATTAAAAGCAATTCAGTTTATGTCAGACTTAAATACTATTTATAGTATGCCGTTACAAGTACCAAACTTTTATAACCATTTCAGGTATTCAACATTGCCAATTGGAATTTCTAGCTTCAACACATATGTACAATTGACAGCAGCTGCACCGGAAATTGCAGGATCATGGGATATCGCTCCATATCCAGGAGTAGTGCAAGAGGACGGGTCAGTTGAAAGATGGGCAACTGGAGCAGGAACTTCTGCCATGATATTTGAAGGTACGAAGGATAAGGAAAAGGCATGGGAATTCCTAAAATGGTGGATGTCTACTGAAACACAAGCTGAATTTGCGTCTACAATCCAAACATTATATGGTCCTGCTTATATGTGGAATACAGCAAATATTGAAGCGTTCAAAATGCTTCCATTGCCAGAAAAGCATAAGGAAGTCATTTTAGAACAATGGGAATATTTAATGGAAGTTCCAAAACATCCTGCTGCTTATATGGTAGAGAGGGAAATAAGTAACATATGGAACAAAATAGTGTTTGATGGCGAAAATACTCGGGCTGCTGTAGATGATTCCGTAATTGCAATTAACCGCGAGTTCCAGCGGAAATTGGAGGAATTCGGATATATGAAAAACGGGAAAATGGTAAAACCATATCAGATACCTACCATTGAACAAGTAGAGAGTTGGGCAGGCGATGAAGATGAAGCGAAATAATTTAGAGCGGACACCTTGGTTATTCCTTTCACCGTATGTCCTAATGTTCGCAGGCTTTATTGTTATACCGGTAGTAGCGGCTATATACTTGTCGTTTACGTACTTTAATGCGATAGAAAGTCCATCCTTTATAGGATTAGCAAACTATATAAGCCTACTAACCCAAGACGAAGTATTTATGCAACATGTTGTGCCTAATACATTAACATTTGCATTAATCGTTGGACCAGGTGGTTATGTACTATCCTTTATATTAGCTTGGTCATTGGCGCAAATTTCCAAATTACCGAGAACTATCTTGGCATTGATTATTTACTCACCTTCGATGACTGCTGGTGTCGCAATGTCAGTTGTTTGGACAATTATCTTTAGCGGTGATGAAACAGGTTATTTAAATGCCATGTTAATTACAATGGGAGCAGTTTTTGAGCCAATTCAATTTCTACAGTCTCCTGATCACTTAATGACGATAATGATTGTTGTAACACTTTGGGGAAGTATGGGGGTAGGGTTCCTTGCCATGCTTTCCGGGGTGTTAAACATTGATAGCGAAATATATGAAGCTGGTTATATCGATGGTATTAGGAATCGTTTCCAAGAGATCATTTATATCACTATTCCATCTATGAAACCACAAATGTTGTTCGGTGCCGTAATGGCGGTAGTGGGAACATTCCAAGCCGGAGCAATTGGGGTACAGTTATCAGGTGCAAACCCAACACCTCAATACGCTGGTCAATTGATGGTTAACCACTTAGAGGACTTTGGTTTTATTCGCTATGAAATGGGGTATGCTGCTGCAGTTTCAGTAGTATTGCTTCTCGTCGTATACGTGTTTTCAAAAGTGGCCTTTAAACTGTTTGGAGAGAAGGACTAATGACAAGGAGTGATCAACATGTCAGCCTTTCAAGGCACTAAGATGAACCCGAAAAAGTTCCATAAAAGCCAGCTGAAATTCTATGCGTATCTAGTACCGCTGGCTATCTTTATGGCATTGCCAATTGTGTATATCTTTTTTCACGCGTTTAAACCAATTGATGAATTATTTGCATATCCACCAAGGTTTTATGTGCAAAAGCCAACTTTCCAGAATTTCATTGACTTGTTTGCACAAACCAATACAACAGGAATACCGATTACCCGGTATTTATTCAACAGTATTGTAGTAACAATCATTGTTTTAATACTGACAATCTTATTTAGTACGATGGCGGGCTACGCTCTATCAAAGCGTAAATTCCGTACGAAAAATATTATTTTTGAAATTAATACATTAGCACTAATGTTTGTTCCTGCTGCAGTAGGGATTCCAAGATATTTATTTATCGAAAACATTGGTCTTTTAGATTCTTTCTGGGCTCATATATTCCCATTGTTAGCTATGCCAGTTGGTTTGTTCTTAGTAAAACAGTTTATTGACCAAATACCTGACTCCTTAATCGAAGCTGCAAGAATTGATGGTGCTTCAGAGTTCCGTATTTTCACAACAATTGTTTTACCACTTATAAAACCAGCAATTGCTACAGTGGCAATCTTAACGTTCCAAGCTGTATGGAATAACGTGGAAACATCTACGTTATATGTAAACGATGAAGGCTTAAAGACATTTGCATTCTATATGTCTACATTAGCTTCTAATACAGGTAATACAGTAGCCGGTCAAGGGATCGCAGCGGCAGCATCATTAATTATGTTCTTGCCAAATCTAATTATCTTTATCTTTTTACAAAGCCAAGTAATGAATACGATGGCACACTCAGGTATCAAGTAACGAGGAGGGGAAAAAATGCAACGATTATCAAAACTGTTAATTTGTACACTTATATTAGTCCTTTTTCCCTTTCTTTCAGTTGCTTCAGCAGTAGCTCCATACGATACGATGACAATTGCACCAGATGGTGAAATTGTAAATACACAAACTGCTTATGAACCATTAGGACTTCTACTGGCAGATGAAGAGATTGTGAATCCCGAAGATATTTATATTGATGATAACGGGATTATGTATGTAGTCGATTCTGGTACGAAGAAAGTTATTGTATTTAATCAACAAGGGACAGTATTAGCTGAAGTAGGTGAGGGCATCCTCGGGTTACCGACTGGTGTCTTTGTAGATGAAGGCGGCGATATTTATGTTGCGGATTATCAAAAAGAAGTAGTCTTTCGCTTTTCTAGTGAAGGTGAACTAATCCGTGAATATGGTAGACCAGAGTCACCATTATTCGGATCAAGATCACCGTATAAACCGCAAAAAGTAGGTATTGATCGTAGAGGGAATATTTATGTAGTCGGTGAGGGCTCTACGAATGGTATTATCCAGCTTAGCCAATCCGGGGAATTTCTTGGATTCTACGGTGTAAACAGAACACAATCTACTTTTGGTTCGATGCTCCGTAAATTAATTACATCTGAAGAAGCACGATCAAGACTATTCATGAAAACCCCACCTGCACCTGATAATATGGCTATTGATAAACAAGGTCTAATTTATTCAGTGACAACAGGTACTACAAATGAAATTATTAAGAAATTAAATGTTGCAGGGAAAAATATGTTTGATCCTGATATCATTGCTGCAACCAACCTCGTTGATATTGCAGTAGATAAGGACGGAAATATATTTGCAATTGCTGCAACAGGGGATATTTACGAATATGACAGTTATGGAAATCTCTTGTTCATTTTTGGAGGTCCAGATGATGGCTCCAATCGTTTAGGACTGTTTAAACAGCCAAGCGGTATTGCTGTTGATGAAGAAGGAAGAGTGTATGTAACAGACAAAGAGCTTGGGATGATTCAGGCATTTGAAAGAACTACATTCTCCCAACTTACTCATGCAGGTATTGCATTGTATAAAGAGGGCTTATACGTAGAGAGTCAAGAGTATTGGGAAGAAGTGTTGCAACTGAATTCTTCTTTCGGACTTGCTCACTCTGCGATGGGAAAAGCATACTTCAAACAGCAACAATTTGAAGAAGCATTAGATTCCTTTAAGTTCGCAAACGATGTAGAGGGCTATTCAGATGCCTTTTGGGAAGTACGCCATCAATGGCTACAAGAGAATCTAGGTACAGTCATCATTATTCTTTTTGTTCTTTATGTACTGTACGCAGGAATTAGGTTCTGGGATAAAAAGAAACATATATTGGATGGAGCACGTCGCCAATGGAAGAAAGTAACAAGTGTAAAACTTATTTCGGAATTACTATTCCTTTTCCGATTCTTCCGTCACCCAATTGAAAGTTTCTATGACTTACAAAGATTAGGTAAGGCATCGGTATTATCGGCAACGATTCTATATATTGTTTTATTCGCGGTATTTTTAATTAATCGATTCCAAACAGGCTTTATTTTCTCACCAACTCGAGGTGCAGAAGCAAACTTAATGTTTGAGGTTGGAATTGTATTTATTCCTTTATTAGCATTTATTATCGTTAACTTCTTAGTAAGTACAATTAACGATGGTGAAGGTAAATTCCGTGATATATATGTAGGGACAGTTTATTCCCTTGCTCCATATATCGTATTGAGCTTGCCTGTAACATTAGTATCTAACGGATTAACATTGAACGAGTCATTTATATATGAATTCTCTATGCTAATCATTTATAGTTGGTGCTTAATCATTCTGTTCATCATGATTAAAGAAATTCACAATTTCTCTATTTCTGGTACTATCGGAAATATCTTAGTCACTTTGTTCGGAATGGCAATATTACTACTCGTCGTTTTCATCATTTTTGTCCTGATGGATCAAGTGTATGACTTCGTCTATTCCATCATAAGGGAGGTTATGCTGCGTGTTTAAGAAAATTTTAATAGTTTGTGTCGCTGTATTAATGGCTGTGCCTCTACTAGTGGTTGCGAACCAATCACTTAATGATGCAGATGATGTAATCGATGAAATGGCTCAACAAATCGATTATTCAACACGCTATACATCGGCTCAATTTACGCAACCTGAGACAGATGAAAACCAAGAAATAAATATGCAGTCTTCCCTTGAAGGCTATACAAAAGCTGCAGAAAATGAAGATTTAATTTTATATGTGGAAGAAGATTCATTAGCAATTAAAATTGAAAATAAAGACACTGGATATATTTGGGCATCAGGATTAGATGAACCAGATAATTATCGTTTGAATACAACTTGGAAACAGATTGTTCAATCTGCGATTACGGTTAATTATACGGATCGCCAAGGTAGGGAAAAGTCAGAAAGCATTTTAACGAATGATTCTACTCCTGACGTAACAATAACGGATAATGGTTTCTCAGCAAATATCTTCCTATATCAGTCGAAGCTAACATTGCAAGTAGATGTTAGCCTAGAAGGATCAGATTTAGTTGTATCAATACCTCAGGATAAAATTAAAGAGGATAAATACAACAAACTGATTTCTTTACAACTGTATCCTTTCTTCGGAGCTGTTAACGAAGATGATATTCCTGGGTATATGTTTATCCCTGATGGAAGTGGGGCGCTTGTTCGCTTTGAAAAACCGAAAAAATCTGTTGCACCATTTGTTGCACCTATTTTTGGAAGGGATGAAGGAATTTTATCTCGAAGAGCGACAAGTTCTAGTACAAGAAGAGCTATTGTTCCGGTTGAACAAGTAACAATGCCGGTGTTTGGTGCTGTACATGGTGTTAAACAAAATGGATATGTTGCAGTTGTGGAAGATGGATATGCATACGGTGATATCGTAGCTTATTCCTCTGGAGCAACAACTGACTTTAACAGAGTCTCATCTCAATTCCATTATCGTTACCAATATTACCAACCAACAAGTAAGAGTATGAGTGGAATTAACGTATATCAAGATGAGATGAATGAGTTAGATGTTCAAGTTCGTTATTCATTCTTAAGTAATGAAGATGCAGACTATGTTGGTATGGCGAAAAAATATCGTGACTACTTAGTTGCAAATGACCAGTTACCAAAAGTTGCTGGCGAAGTGGATCTACGCCTAGAATTTCTTGGCGGAGAAATTAAAGAAGGCTTGTTCTGGGATTCTGTAATCCCAATGACAGAGATTGAGCGAGTTCCTGAGATAGTGGATGAACTACAAAATAATGGTATAGAAGACATGTTTGTTGTTTATAAAGGCTGGTCTAAAGGGGGATTAACAGGTACATTACCTAAAAAGTTCCCATTTGAGAGAAAGCTTGGTAGTAAAGGGAATGTGAAAGATACAATTGCTTCATTAAAAGAAGAAGATATTCCAATGTACTTCTACAGTGATTATACAACTGCATTTGAAGGTGCAGGTGGCTTCTCTGGAAGTAAAGATGTCGCCAAGAAAATAAGCTCTGAAATCATCAGCTATAGACACTGGGGATATACAGCATACTTCTTATCACCATTAAAAGCTTTAGAAATGGCTAAAAAAGATGTAAAAGAGTATCAAAATTATGGTATGGAAAACTTAGCAATTGATTCAACTGGTTACACACTGTTTTCTGATTTCAGTAAGGAAGGTTCCTTAACTAGAGAAGAAACACTAAATACGTACAATGATATTTTGACGCATTTAAGAGAAGAAGTTGGTTCTACTGCGCTGTATAAGCCAAATGTTTATGCTTGGAAGGTTACTGATAAATATTTAGATGTTCCAATGCATTCTTCAAACTATGTGTATGAAACAGATACAGTTCCGTTTCTTCAAATAGTATTGAAAGGCTATATTCCGTATTACGCACCATTCTCAAACTTTAATTCGAATCCAGAAGATCAAATTTTACGCTTGATTGAGTATGGAGCATATCCATCCTTCATCTTGACACAGGAATCTTCTAACTTGCTTGCGGATACACCATCTAGTCACATCTATACATCTGAGTTTTCCATTTGGAAGGACGATATTATTAGCCAATATAACAAAGTGAAGGAAACATTGGGTCAAGTCGAATCTGCAACCATTGAAGGTAGAAATGTACCGAAGAGTGGTATTGTAGAAGTTTCCTACTCAAATGGCAAAACGATTATTGTCAACTATACAAATTCAGATTACAGTACAGATGGAATTTCGATTGGCTCCAAAGAGTACGCTGTAGTAAATAGGGGGGGAGAGCAGTGAAATTAAAAGGGCTTAGAGCAAGAAACAGCAGAACAGGTTTACTATTCGTAGCGCCCTGGATTATTGGTTTTCTAATTTTTACTGCATATCCTCTACTCTATTCTTTGTATTTAAGTTTTCAAAAGGTAAAAATTACAACGAGTGGTATACAAACAACCTTTGTTAAGTTTGATAACTATGAGTATGCTTTTGCAGTCGATGCAACCTTTGTGGACCACTTGTTAACTTATTTAAAGGAACTAGTTATCTCTGTTCCAATTATTATTGTTTTTTCTTTGATAATCGCCTTGTTATTAAATCAGAAGGTTAAATTTCGTGGAATGTTCCGGACGATTTTCTTCTTACCGGTTATCATTACTAGTGGTCCTGTTATTCAGGAACTTATCGATCAAGGGATTACAACAATCCCTACAATCGAACAGTATGCAATTTATGAAGCGTTGAGTGCGAATCCAGATGGCTTTCTAAATGGGATATTACTTTATTTGGTAGAAAACTTAATTGTTATTTTATGGTTCTCAGGTGTTCAGATCTTAATCTTCTTAGCAGCTCTACAAAAAATAGATAGATCAATGTATGAAGCAGCTATGATTGACGGTGCATCACCATGGGAAGCATTTTGGAAACTGACATTACCAAGTCTTGTACCAATGATTGTTGTTACTCTCATTTATACAATTGTTACTTACTCAGTTTTCTCACTCAATGCAGTGATTGGGCACATCCAAGAAAATATGTTTAGAATCGATACTGGTTTCGGTTATGCGTCAGCATTATCTTGGATTTACTTTGTCATTATCACACTTGCACTTGCACTCACAGTCGGTATTATGACATTGCGGAGAAAGCAAAAACACTCTTAAAAAGGAAGGGTTCAATGTGCAAAATTTAACACTAAAAAGAGCAGAGAATCTTTATATAAAAGTAAAAAGATGGCTGTTGGGGATGCATGGAACTGATGGGTTCCTTGTAAAAGTGCTGATATATGGACTATTAATAGGAATCGGATTTGTTTACTTATATCCGATCATCTATTTAGGAGTATATAGCTTCAAGACATTGGATGATATTTTAAATCCACTTGTTAACTGGATTCCGACAACATTTTATGTAGGGAACTATGAGAGAGCTATTCAAGTATTGGATTTCATACCTACACTACTAGAGACGCTGTATGTAACAGTATTGCCATCTATAGTACAAACTGCAATAGCAGCTGTTATCGGGTATGGATTAGCACGGTTCGATTTCCCATTTAAGAAGACTATTTTTGCGCTTGTACTTGCAACATTTATCATACCGGCACCAGTAACGTTGATTCCAAGATATATATTCTTCAATGAATTAAATATTCTTGGTAGTCTAAACGCATTTTTACTACCGGCAGTTACAGGACAAGGGTTAAATAGTGCTATATTCATCTTGATTTTCTATCAATTCTTTAAAGCTTTACCGAAGGCACTAGAGGAAGCAGCGCAAATTGATGGTGCGGGACATTTGAGAATATTCCTTACCATTGCAATTCCGATGGCAGTACCATCATTTATTATTTCCTTCCTCTTCTCATTTGTTTGGTATTGGAATGAGACATACTTGGCATCCATTTACTTTGGAAATGCCTTGTCTACATTACCACTAGAACTTGAAAAATTCGTAGCAACATATCAGAAGATGTTCCCTGTTGGTATGGAAATGAGTGGTAACCAAATAAATGAGGCAATTAGGTTAGCTGGAACATTACTATCCATTTTGCCATTGTTGATTGTCTACTTCATTACACAACGTTGGTTCGTAGAAGGTGTAGACCGATCTGGTATTACAGGAGAATAATGTCTCCATAGGTAAAAGGATATTTAAGGGAGTAGTAAATTGTATGAATCGCCTTAAATTAGCAGTTATTGCTGTTATTGTTATAGTTGCAGTTGGTGCAGGGTTAATAGTAGGCAATAACATGGGTTGGTTTAGTATCGCAAAAAAAGGACCAACGTTAGATAAAGAAACAGAAGCACTACTAGATGAAGAGTCTAGGAAGAGTTTTGATTTCTTTTGGAATGAAACAACAACACAAGAAGGTAGTCCTGGGTATGGTCTCATTCGAGATCGTTACCCAGGGGCACCTGGTATAAGTAGTGTTGCATCTGTAGGGTACGGCTTATCTGCTTACGTTATTGGAGTGGAGAGAGGCTGGGTAACACATGATGAGGCATATGAAAGAACGTTAGGTACATTAAATACATTGTTAAATACGGCTGAGCATGTAAACGGCCATTTTTATCATTTTCTGGATATGAATACAGGAAAAAGAGCTTGGAATAGTGAAGTTTCCGTTATCGATACGGCTATTGCAATCAACGGTGCTTTTGTTGCCGCGGAATATTTCGGAGGCGAAATAAAAGATAAAGCTGAGCAACTATACAAGCGTGTTGATTGGGAATGGTACCGAGATAAAAATAGAAATATGTTCTACATGGGCTACCATCCTGAAAGTGGATTTGCAGGAAATTGGGACTTTTACGCGGAGCAACTAATGATGTATTTCCTAGGGTCCGCATCTCCTACACATCCAACGAACACAGATATGTTTTATGATTTTCAGCGCCATTTAGCAGGGTATGGTGGGTATCCTAAATTTATTCACTCCTGGTTTGGCTCTATTTTTACATATCAGTTCTCCCATGCTTGGTTTGATCTGCGACATCTAGAAGATAAAAAAGGTGTAGACTGGTATAGCAATTCTATTATTGCTTCTTTAACTAGCAGAAAATATGCCATTGACCAAGGAAAAAACTTTGAAACATTAGGCTCTAATTCTTGGGGGATGACGGCAAGTGATGGTCCAAAGGGGTACAACGGACTTTATGGTGATGCACCAAGTGGCTTTAATAACGATGCCCATTTTGTGGATGGTACAGTCCCACCGGCTGGTGCTGCTGGTTCCATTGTTTTTACTCCGGAGGAAACGATCGATGCACTGAAGAATTATAAAGAAAATCACCCAGAATTATGGGGGAAATATGGATTTAAAGATGCATACAATCTTGACGTTGAACCAGATTGGTATGCGACAGATGTGATTGGCATTAATAAAGGAATAACACTATTAATGATTGAGAACTTCCGTACAGGCCTTATTTGGGACTTATTTATGCAAAATAAATATGTTCAAAGTGGACTGAAAAAGGTTAGTTTAACACCAAAAAATACGGTCGTAATCGATGACTTTGAAGGCAATGTATTTCATGACGGTTGGTTCGCAAAAGATGTAAACGGCCTACAAATGAGTGATGAACGAGCATTTACAGGATTGTACAGTTTAAAAGTTGAAGTTGGAAATGAAATCTCTGCTCATTTACATGAAATAGATGATGAAGAAGAGTTTGATATGCTACGAGCACATATTTATGGTGACGCTGCCATTACGGTGACGCTCTTAGATGAGGATGGTAAAGAACTTGTCTCAGAGGAATTTAAACTCTCTGAAAAGGATGAATGGAATGAACTTCTATGGGATCTTTCTGATCAACCAGAAGTAATCGATGAAGTCTCTACTATTCGTATTCTACCAGAAGCTGATAGCACAAAAGAAATTTACATGGATGATCTTCAATTCATTCAACATCAACCAGCTGCTCATCATGTCGTAATTCATGGAGATTCTATTGTCGGTAAGACACTTACAGGTTCATACGTTTATTACGATCCTTTAGGTGAAGAGGAAGGCGATTCAACATATCAGTGGTATATATCTGATAAGAGTAAAGGTGATTTTGAACCAATCGACGGAGCAACTTCACTATCGTATACCGTTAAGGAAGAAGATGTAGGGAAATTCATCAAATTCGAAGTTGTACCAAAGTCAAAAGCAAAAGGAATTATCTTTAAAGAAGCTCGTACAGGCACGAAAGTTGAAAGTGAATTCACACTAAAAATAGAGCAATAAGGATAGAGGGACATGGGGTCAGGAACCTTGTCCCTCAAAAAATAATTAGGCTGGAGTGATACAGCATGATTGAAATTAAAAATAAGCAAATTTTAATAGATGGAAAGCCACAATTAATTATGGCAGGGGAAATTCATTATTACCGTCTTGATCGTGAAGATTGGCAAGACCGCATTGATAAATTGAAAATGGCAGGTATGAATGCAGTTGCCACATATGTGCCATGGCTTATTCACGAGCCAGTAGAAGGAGAGTTTGACCTTACTGGTAAGACACGTCCAGAAACAGATCTTCAAGCATTTATTGATCTATGTCAAGAAAATGGACTATACTTCTTCCTTCGTCCAGGACCATTTATTATGGCAGAAATGAAAAATGAAGGTTTACCATATTGGGTTTATGAAAAGTATCCAGAAATCGTTCCTATTGGCTGGGATGAAAAGCCTGCTACAACACCGACAGTAGACTATTTACACCCAGGATTCCTAGAGAGTGCGAAGAAATGGTATGAAGCATTAATGGAAGTTGCAGCACCTCGTATATATCCAAATGGTAATATTATCGCTTTCCAATTAGATAATGAAATTGGTATGTTATCTTGGGTAAGTAACACTCCAGACTTAACGGATTTTGTATTAGATGATTTTACTGAGTGGGTATCAGAAAAATATGATGCGAATACATTGTCAGAACGCTATCCAATTGATTTTTCCAATAAGGAAGCACGTAATAATGCAATTCGTTCACCAAAAGAATCATATTCATTGTACTTAATGAAAGACCTTGGCTATTATATGCGCCATCGTTTTACAAAATATGTATCAGTATTAAGAAGCTATGCGGAAGAGTTCGGTGTAAAAGGTATCCCATTTGTCGTGAATATTCACGGTATGGGTGGAGGACGTGCATTTACGTTCCCAATTGGAATTAGCCAATTATATGAAACTTACCAAGAACCTGGTTATCTTTCTGGATCTGATATTTACTTTGGTGACATCACGATGGAAACATTCCAAGATTTATATTTATTAAATGGATTCATGGATTCTGTTCACCTACCAGATCAACCAATCACATCCGTTGAATTTAACTGTGGAGACGGAAACTTTGGTAATAACCTAAGTGGTAGAAATGATCCATCAGCAACAGACTTCCGTGCAAGAATGTGTGTAGCACAAGGTGCTAGACTAATAAACTATTACTTATTCGCAGGTGGTCGTAACTATCGTCTAGATGAATTACCAGGAGACGGAAATGACCGGATTGCAGCAACTGGAGAGCATCACGGATTCGCAGCTCCAGTTGGTCCAACAGGAAAGTTAAATTACACATTCCCGAGAATGGCTCGTTCCGTAAAAACATTAACAGCTGTAGCGGATAAGGTAGCTGCAATGGATGAAGAAAGAGATAATATCGCTTTTGCTTTTATTCCAGATTATTATATGACGGAATACCACTACCCACATAGTGAGAAGATGAAAGACATTCTTGAAAATCTAACTCGTAACCGGGACCGTGGTGGAGCATGGGAAAGCGTAGCGCGTGCAATGCTACTTAAAGGTCACCGCTTCGGTTCGATTGATATTCAAAATAAACCTTTCTCTGTAGAAGATACAGAAATTCTTGCGCTTCCATCAGCAAAATATATGGCAGCACATGTTCAGGAAAAACTAGTGAATTTCATGAATGAAGGAGGAAAAATCCTCTTATATGGTGAAGTACCACAGTTTGATATGGAAGGTAATGAGTGCACGCTCCTTGCAGATGCTCTTGATGTTAAAGTAACAGGAGAAAAGCATGGGTATCACGGATACTACTTATCTGTAAATGCAGTGAACTGGGCAGCGCCACGTCCTGAAACTCGTACACATATTGCACAAACATTAACATCTGATACTGCTACCCCTATTCTAGAGGTATACGGTACGAATGAAATGTGTGCATTTGATGCGACAGTTGGAAAGGGTAGAGCAGTAGTGATTGCAGCTTACTATCCATGTGATTTAACATTCTTTGGTCGAATCTTTGAGCAATTAGGTGTGAAAGCTACACTTACACATGATTATGAGGATCACGGTATCTTCAGTACATCAACTGCTAACGCTGAAGGTGAACGCTTTATCCACTTAATCAATCTTGATGGATTAGATAAAGAATTTAAACTATACCACAATGGTGAAGCATTATTTGAAGGCCGCGATATTCTTTTACAAAATAAAGAAGCAGTAATGCTGCCGATAAATCTTAAGCTTGATATAGGCGAAATTGTTTATTCCACTGCAGAAATTTTGAATGTGGAAGCAAACGCAATTGAATTCCGCTTAACGCAAGCACAAGATGTTATTGCTCTTAAAACAGATAAAGAAATCGTTGCAAATAGTGATTATAAAGTGGAACAAAAGAATGGAATCACATATGTTTATTCCAATAAGCATGGTAAAGCAGATCCACAATTAATTATAAAGTTTAATTAAAAAAATCAGAAAACAGATACTGATTTGTTGTAAAATGATATTAAATCAGAACCATATTAGACAAGCTCTAATATGGTTCTTTACATAATATGGGGAGATGAGGAAATGCGAGTTATCTATATTGATATTGATTCGTTACGACCAAAGCATATTGGAGCTAATGGATATCACCGAAATACTACTCCTAATATTGATAAGATTGCAGAGCAAGGTGTAAGTTTTACACGGGCATATTGTGCTAGCTCACCATGTGTTCCATCAAGAGCATCATTTGCGAGTGGAATGTTTGGAATTAATCACGGTGTTTTAACACATTGGGGACCTGGTTGTGATTTCCGAATTAGTAATCATCCGGACCAACCAATGTTCATCCGTTATTTGCGTAACCAAGGCTATAAATTGGCAACGTTTTCTTCGTTTGCTGATCGTCATGATGCTTTTTGGTTTATGGCTGGTTGGAATGAGGTCCATACCCATACGTTAAAGAAGGGTAATGAAGATGCAGATGAAGTAATGGATGCGGTGTTACCATGGTTAGATGAAAATGGACGTGATGATAATTATTTCTTACATTTACAAGTTTGGGATCCACACCGAAATTATACGATGCCAGTAGAATATCAAGAGATGTTTAAGGATACACCACCACCAGCATGGCCAGATGCGGAAGCGATTGCGAGCCATCAAGATAATTATGCTCCATTCAGTGCTCTTAACCTTTTTCCACACGGAGATGGAAAAAGTAATGCACCTTCCATTCCGGACCGAATCCGTAATTCGGATGATTTTAAAGCATTTGTAGATGCATACGACGGCTCTATCCGATTCATGGACGAGCAGCTAGGACGCTTATTTGCAAAACTAGAAGAGCTTGGAATCATGGACGAAACAGCAATCGTTATTAGTGGGGACCATGGGGAAGCAATGGGGGAACACGGTATATATGGGGACCATGTATGTGCCGATGAAGCAGTCCATAATATCCCAATGATAATAAAATGGCCAGGAATGAAACAGAAGAATAAACGATTCAATGAACTTGTCTATAATGTTGATTTAACTGCTACAATAGTTGATTTACTTGGCATTAAAGTACCGAAAAAATGGGATGGTAAGTCGTTTGCGTCATTACTTAGAGAGGAAGACTATGAAGCTCGTGAATATTTAGTATGGGATCATGGTTTATATAGTGTTAGTCGTTCCGTTCGTACAGATGATTGGTTGTTAATGCGAACCTATCATCCTGGCGTCGTGCCACTAGAACCGATAGAATTATATAATATGAAAGATGACCCTAATATGACAAAGAATCTTGCAGAAGAGCGGGAAGACATTGTTGCAGAATTAGATCATTTGTTGCAAAAATGGACACATGAACATGTGCAACCAGGGAAACAACCTGATCCACTGCCACTTGTCGTGCAGACGGGTCCATATAAATATGTGACAAAAGAAATGTGGGAGAATCGCTTAAGTAAAGTTATCGGTCGAGAAGATTTACGAGATGAGTTTTTGAAGAATATTAAAGCTAAATAATATATTCATAGCGAATTATTAATACTAGGGGCTGCCTATTAGTTAACGTAATAACAGTAGGCTGTCCTTTTATGTTGTTTATATTGAAGTCTCTTAAAGCAAGGTTTTTATCAAAAAATAAAGAGGTTGGGACATAACCATTTGACTTGAATGTAAATCCGAACAATGTAAGTGTAGCTATAACGCTTCGGAAATACACTTCGCTTTCCGCGGGCGGCTAATGAGCCTCCTCGGCGCTAAACGCCTGCGGGGTCTCATCGAGGCCTTTATTCCCGCAGGAGTCTTCGTGTATTTCCTCCGCTGGTAACCATAAAATTTTTGTGATTGAAAAGGTGACCAAACTATCTTGTTTTAAAATCAAGTTATAGTTCGGTTTTTATTTGCATCCATATTCCTCTGTCCCAGCCTCATTTCCTACGATTAGTCAAGTGTAAATTTAACATTTAATTATTATACAATATAAATTTTTGGCATAGGAAATAAACCTCAGCAATTTAGATTTTTAAACTGAGGGT
>NZ_JBHSMC010000015.1:0-108557 GCF_042655485.1 Lederbergia graminis | reverse complement strand
ATAGGACCATCTTATAGAATTAAGAATCATTTAAAGCCTGATGACGAGTAAATTTGTACATTCTTAAACAATCAAAAGTGTACATAGTATTCTTGACATTTATAGGTGACAGCCAGTAATTGGAGCAGGACCGCCAGTAAAAAAGAGAGAACGGCCAGTAATCAGAGCACGATGGCCAGTAAAGGAGATGACGGCCAGTAATGGAGGCATGATGGCTAGTAAATATGAGGCGATGGCTAGTAAATGAAGCAAGACCGCCAGTAAAACAGTGATGATGGCCAGTAACCGGAGCACGATGGCCAGTAAAGGAGATGACGGCCAGTAATGGAGGCATGATGGCTAGTAAATAAGAGGTGACAGCCAGTAATTGGAGCAAGACCGCCAGTAAAAAAGAGAGAACGGCCAGTAACCGGAGCATGATGGCCAGTAAAGGAGATGACGGCCAGTAATGAAGGCATGATGGCTAGTAAATAAGAGGTGACAGCCAGTAATTGGAGCAAGACCGCCAGTAAAACAGTGAGGATGGCCAGTAAAGCAGAAGACGGCCAGTAATGGAGGCATGATGGCTAGTAAATATGAGGTGACAGCCAGTAATTGGAGCAGGACCGCCAGTAAAAAAGAGAGAACGGCCAGTAATCAGAGCACGATGGCCAGTAAAGGAGATGACGGCCAGTAATGAAGGCATGATGGCTAGTAAATAAGACATGACAGCCAATAATCGATGCATGACAGCCAATAATCGATGCATGACAGCCAATAATCGATGCATGACAGCAAGTAAAAAGAAATGATGGCCAGAAAAGAATACTACAGCCAGTAACAGGCACACGTAGGCCAGTAAAAAAAGGTAATAGACAATAATTTGATTACTAGTAGAAAGAAGGGTTTTGTAGAATAGTGTCGAAATATATTAAGTGACAATTTTAAAATAAAAGAGGTGATTTACATAATTATTAAACACCGAAAGAAGCCAAAGAGGATTTCAATATTAGAAGCAGTATTACAATATATTCCTCCTAACCATCCTAGAAGAAATGATGTAGAAAAGGATTTAGCTATTAGAAGAGCAGGAGTCTACGGCGAACAGTCAGTGGATTATTATTTAAAGCAATTGAACTTTGAAAAGCATGTAATTGTACAGGACCTCAGATTACAGATTGCTCCAGGAATTTATACTCAAATGGATAATTTGCTATTTTCTCCACGTTACTTCTTCAACTATGACAGCAAGCACATAGCCGGTGATATTAAATTAGATGAATATCAGATGACGCGAGAGTTGGATGGTTATGTAGAGACTTTTGCTAATCCCATTGTGCAAGTCGAGAATCAGCAACATCATTTAGAGCAGATAATTGCAAAGCACACCAAAAAACACCTCCCCGGTACTTCGTTTGTAGTTTTTACTCATCCAAAATCTATCATCCATATTGATCAACAATATCCACTTGCTAGGCAAAAGGTAATTCGCCCTCAACAAATTAGACACAGATCAATCTCCTTTATGAAAAAGAATCCAAATAATGTGTTAGATGACAGGCAATTTAATGATTTATTGCAGTTTTTGATAAAAAACAATATACCTGAAGATCCCGATATTTTAAGTGAGTATCAAATCCCCATACAAGATATCTTAACAGGGATGTATTGTGAAAATTGCAAGAGACTTTCTATAGAAAGACGAAATAGGAGTTGGATATGCAGTATTTGTCATAATAAAAGCAAAGATGCACATATTAAAGCACTAATGGCATACTATTTACTTTTTGGACCTAAAATCACAAATAGAGGATGTCGATATTTCCTGAATTTATCTTCCGTATCCATCGCATCGAAACTGCTAAGATCTCTAAATCTAAAGTATGAAGGGAGTTATAGAAACAGGACGTATATTCTTGATTATGAGGGTTTGGAAAAATTACTAGAGGTCAGAAAGTAAAGCATTGATGCTAGCTGTAGATAAAAATAAATCAAATATAGCTGTAAAAAGCTATTTTTCATAATAAAAAGTAACCTTTTAAAAAATATAAGAAATTTGTCACATTTTAGACTTTTAATAATAGGAAAAATTTACTATAATATGTGTAATGTTTGTGAACGATGGGAGGCGACAACAGATGTAATTCATTAAAAGTTTATTTCAAAAATGATCTACTGTTAATAAGACATTGGTGAGACAAATTTAAATTAGAAGAAGGAGGTGTACCTGGAGCTAATTTCTATTTGCCTTATTCAACGTTTTGTTTACATTTCATCTCATTATTGGCGAAAAATTGTATTTTTATAGAATTAGAACCAGGAAAATTTCATGGTAATTTATCTAGAAGTGGAAAGAATTGTGTTGGTAGGAGAATCTATAGATCCAAAGTACAAATTAATATGCAAGGGGGACACCCAGAACGGAAAAGATTTTGTCATAAAGCATGAATTTTCCCCTATCCATCATCTTCAAAGGTCAGCCTCGATTTTATACAATTCATCCATCATCATCCTATCCCCATTATGTGTTTACACCGAGTTGAAAGTTAATATTACTGATAAATGCAGGACATGGGAACAAGCTATTTCCATGGACTTTAAGCAGAGGATTTTTGACATAAAACCGTATGATGGAAATTCACAATCATTACCGCAACCAATTGTACGATTTCTGCTACATACGTTTGGAATCAAAAAAGGAAATAAAATCCTACCACTTAGTTCTTTAATTGCACAAAATCAATCAGAAGTAATAGCAGAACCTCCAAGACGATATCTCGAAGGCGATGAAGAAGATAAGGATTTACTTTTTTGAAAAATTGTCGAATTTTATCATGAAACTTTATTCTTTTACTTACGTCTAATTTAATAGCTCGTTCAAAGCCCCTAATAATACCATTACCACAACTGTATGCGGATTTGCTATAATGGACAAAGCTAAGAAATGAACATAAAAAATCCGCAAACAGGAGTCAATCATAGTGGAAAAGTTAAATATTCTCGGCGTCCCTTTTGATCATACAACAATGGAGGATATGTTTCATCAGTTGCGTCATAACCTTCAGCTAAATAAAAAGACGTTTATTGTGACGGCAAATCCGGAAATTGTTATGTATGCAGTGGAGGACGAACATTATAGGAATACAATTGCACAAGCTAATCATATTATTGCTGATGGGGCTGGAATTATTTTAGCGTCCAAGTTGGTAAAAAAACCGCTACCGGAAAGAGTTGCTGGTTTTGATCTAATGGTGGAATTATTAAAATTGGCTAATAAAGAACAACTACGTGTTTTCTTTCTTGGATCTAGGGAACAAGTGATAGAACGAACAGTTGCAAATGTGCAAAAAAGTTATCCGAATTTGCAAATTGCCGGGTACCATCATGGATTTTTTAAAGAAAATGATGAGACAGTAACAGAAATGGTGAAAAATTCTAACCCAGATATGGTATTTGTAGCATTAGGTTTCCCAAAACAAGAATATTGGATTCAGAATAACTATCACCATTTTGAAAAAGGCATTTTTATGGGAGTTGGCGGAAGCTTTGAAATAATTGCTGGAACGGCGAAACGAGCACCAGATATCTGGATTAAGCTAAATCTAGAATGGCTACACCGTTTATTAAGCCAACCTTCCAGATGGAGAAGAATGCTGGCATTGCCGAAATTTGTCATTCGCGTACTTAAGACTCGTAAAAGACAATAGTTATCTATTTTAACAATAACATCCAATTGTTAAGTGCGCGTAATTCTCCTGTAAAGCTTGTATTAATATTTTAGTTGATTACTAGTATATATTTAGATATGATGTGAGATGAAGAGATTCATTGTAACCATAAGTCGCATATTTCAACATTTTGGCTAATATGTCATCAAAATGTACGGGTAGCTGATGATGAATGTGCAATATTATTGATAAGGAGGTTACAAAATGGAATATGTGTATTTACTCCTTTGTTTTGTTGCCTCAATTTTAATTACACCTTTAGTAAAAAAATTAGCAATACGTTTTAATATTACAGATCAACCAAATCATCGGAAAATTCATCAAAAAGCAATGCCGAGACTTGGTGGCCTAGCCATTTATCTAAGCTTTATCATTGGTCTGATTGTGTCACAGCAGGACAGTCCATATATTTGGCCGATTACAATCGGAAGCTTAATCATCATGGTAACTGGAATTTTAGATGATGCTTTTGAGTTGCGTCCCAAGTATAAACTGATTGGCCAGCTGTTAGCAGCGCTTGTCGTCATTCGCGGTGGACTCGATGTAGAATTCATCAACTTGCCCTTTGGTGGACAGTTAGATTTTGGATATCTCACCATTCCATTAACAATATTGTGGATTGTTGGTATTACGAATGCGATTAATTTAATCGATGGACTAGACGGTCTTGCTGCTGGTGTCTCATCGATCGCGCTTATTACATTGAGCATCATGGCATTTTTACAAGGAGACATTTTTGTTGTCACGATTGCAATGATGTTGTTAGGAAGTACGCTCGGATTTTTAATTTACAACTTCCACCCGGCAAAAATTTTCATGGGTGACTCAGGAGCGTTATTCCTTGGTTTCATGATATCCGTATTGGCAATGCTTGGTTTTAAAAATGTAACAGTAGTATCATTAGTTATCCCGATTATTATTCTCGGAGTTCCAATTTCTGATACATTTTTTGCGATTATCCGCAGACTCATTAACAAAAGACCATTGGCGGCAGCGGATCAACATCACTTGCACCATCGTATTATTAACTCAGGCTTCACACATCGCCAAGCCGTATTAATTATTTACGGTATCGCGATTATGTTCAGCCTTGCAGCCGTCATCTTCTCGATGGCAACTGTTTGGGGATCCATCCTTATTGTCGGAGTGGTTCTCATCGCAATCGAACTATTCGTCGAAGTCGTCGGTCTCGTCAGCAATGACTACAAACCATTGTTGAAATTCCTAAAACCAAAACCATCCAGCAGCGGTACTGGTACCGGAACAAACCGATATGACCGCAACTTATAAAACCCAGGTTGAGCAAGAATGCAACCTGGGTTTTTTGTGTGTATTTTTTGGGAATGTGAGTTACTTGGGGGCGTATGAGATAATGGTGGGTTTGCGCAAAATGGAGGGTGCTAGGAAAAAAGTGGTGCTGTAATAAAACCAATGATAAGCGCAAGAATGTAGGGTGGTGGCGCAAGAAAGTAGTGCGGATCCGCAAGATTAATTGTTTCTGTCGCAAATAAAAGCTGGTCGTGCAAGAAAAAGGAGGGTTTGCGCAAGAATATAGGGTGCAGTTGCAAGAATGTGGGGAGTATCCGCAAGAATATGAGCAGATCCTGCAAGAATAATGGTTGTATCCGCAAGATTAAGTTGTCCCTGAAAAAAATGTGAAGATACCGCAAGAATAAAGCTACTTATCGCAAGAAAGTAACCCACATCCGCAAGAATATGAGCAGATCCTGCAAGAATAATGGTTGTATCCTCAAGATTAAGTAGTTCCTGCAAGAAAATGTGAAGATACCGCAAGAATAAAGCTCTTTATCGCAAGAAAGCAGGCCACATCCGTAAGAAAACGAGCAGAACCTGCAAGAATAATGGCTGCACCCGCAAGATTAAGTTCTACCTGCAAGAATATGCAAAGTATCCGCAAGAATATAGCTCCTTATCGCAAGAAAGCAGATCCCATCCGCAAGAAAACGAGCAGATCCTGCAAGAATAATGGTTGTATCCGCAAGATTAAGTAGTTCCTGCAAGAAAATGTGAAGATGCCGCAAGAATATATCTCCTTATCGCAAGAAAGCAGATCCCGTCCGCAAGAATATGAGCAGATCCTGCAAGAATAATGATTGTACCCGCAAGATTAAGTAGTTCCTGCAAGAAAATGTGAAGTTGCCGCAAGAATAAAGCTACTTATCGCAAGAAAGTAGCCCACATCCGCAAGAAAGCGAGCAGAACCTGCAAGAATAATGGTTGTATCCGCAAGATTAAGTAGTTCCTGCAAAAAAAATGTGAAGTTTCCGCAAGAATATATCTCCTTATCGCAAGAAAGCAGATCCCATCCGCAAGAAAACCAGCAGATCCCGCAAGAATAATGGTTGCACCTGCAAGATTAAGTTGTCCCGGCAAGAAAAACATGAACTTCCCGCAAGAATCCATCAGAATCAGCACGCACGTCCCATTAGAGCCGCAACGCAACCCATCCTCCAATTGAGAATCACCCCCTCATCACTACTACATTCCCCATCCAAACAAAAAACACCGCCCAGATTCTCATCCAAGCGGTGCTTCATATTAGTTTACTGTTCCGTCTTCACCTAGTGGTTTTGCGACATTGCTGGTAGTACCGTTCAATTCTAAGTGTTGTTGGAGTGTTGATTTTACTTCTGCGACGGATTGGTCGTCTAGGCGCCAGTAGTAGACGTTTTGGCCTTTGCTGTTCGGGATGTATTGGTCATATCCGTCAATTGTTAATGTTTCGATGGATAAGTTCCCTGAGATGACATAGTCGGATAGGGATGTGATTTCATCGAATGTCAGGTCTGTTTTCATGTTTTCGCCAATTGCGTCGATGATTTGTCCATATTTGAGTACAGAAGAGGCGGATGCTGCTTTCTTAGCGATTGCTTTCATGATTTCTTGTTGACGTTTTCCGCGTTCTATATCATTATCCTTTTTACGAGTTCTAGCAAGTGCGAGGGCTTCTTCCCCGTTTAAGGTTTGTAAACCTTTTTCAAGGGTGATCGCTCCTGCGCGGTCATTGGAATCTTGTTCTGTGAATGTGTATGGAACTTCCACCTCAATGCCGTTTAATGCATCCACAATTTGCATGAATGCTTCAAAATCAAGGCGAACATAATAATCAACAGGGATTTCCAATAAGTTTTCTACTGTTTCGATTGTTGCTTTTGGTCCACCGTAACT
Organism: Lederbergia graminis; assembly: GCF_042655485.1. NCBI lineage: Bacteria > Bacillati > Bacillota > Bacilli > Caryophanales > Bacillaceae > Lederbergia > Lederbergia graminis. The sequence continues at coordinate 101,661 of NZ_JBHSMC010000015.1, read as the reverse complement.
ATGGGCATGATTGATTTTTGTCGAATAACCGACCTCATCAATATAGACATAGGAGTCACGTGGAATAGAAAGTAGCTTTACTGATTTTTCTTTTTCATTCAAAGTAGCAAGTAACAGTGCGTCAGAACGGGTATTTGTACCTTGACTGCGCTTTTCACTATCATCAATTCCGATAAATAAAATAGAAATATTATCGATTTTCGGATCCACTTTTTGGTCACGTAAATTGGATTTTCCATCCTCACGATGGCTTTCGAATGAATTGGCCATCATTTTATCTGCCTTAATATATAAGTGCACGCCATAACTTATCCCAGCAGCTAGTACAAGCAAGATGGGAAATGCAATAAACCAAAATATTCTTCGCTTTCGTTTTTTCTTTTGATTAACTGTTAACTGATATCGACCCATGGAGAGTACTCCTTCATTTTAAAAATTTCCTTCAGCTAAAATCTAAAATAAATGTGCTACCCTATATGATACTATGATTCCTTCACTGTGCACAACACAAAATGGTTACAATATAGGTAGAATTTAGTAGTCTTACTGTAACATTGTAACAGGTTGTTCCTCACTTTCAGGGAATAGAGCATGGATTAACTGCTTGCTTGATTGGCCGTTTGAATACATATTCCACTCATTTGCAAACGTAGTAACTCTTTCCATATCAAACTCTTCATACGAAATAATCTCAATCAGTTCCTCTGTATTAGTGACAATTGGTCCAGGGACAAGATCTTCATACTTCTCCCAGAAACCGCGCGCCTCAGCATATTCTTCTAGGTCATAGGCAAAAAATATCATTGGCTTTTCCATTAATGCGAACTCAAACGGAATGGATGAATAATCACTTACTAAAATATCGGTGATAACTAGTAGGTGATTCACATCCGGATAGCTCGAGACATCCACAATAAAATCTGGATAAGAATTTGGTAGTGAAGCTTTTACAGCAGGATGAAGCCGTAGTAACAAAACGTAATCCTTATGTAATGCTTCATACATCTTCGTCACATCAAGTGCGATCTTACCAACGTTAAGTTCGTGATCACGAAATGTCGGAGCGTATAGGATGACTTTCTTCTTATTTATTATTGGGTAGTTTCGCTGAAGTAATTCCCTCGTTTCTGTAATGGCTTTTTCATCAAAAAAGAAATCGGTCCTTGGGATGCCTGTCCGTAACATGCGGTCAGCTTGTAAGCCGAAGCTTTGTTGAAAAATCTCCGCCATCTTTTCACTGCCAACGACTACATGATTAAAACGGTTGTACACTTGCTGGAAGCGTGCAATGGCCTTTGGGGTCCGATTCGCATTGGAAGGATCTTTCAGCCCAAATTGTTTTACAGCGCCAGCAGCATGCCATAATTGCGTGCAAGCGACATTCTCTTTGAATGCACTCACTGCTAAAAAACCAAAATAATTATCGACAAACACGTGGGTAGAAGTGGCAAGGTGATAAATGGAGCGAATCCATTGTAAAAATTGGCGCGGTTCGAAATTCAAGACAATACGGCTCGGCACATCATCAAAACGCACCTTGCATTGCGCTGTTTTTAACACGACCACTTGTACATCTGTGAGCTCCTCAAGCGCTTGCACCGTAAATAAAACATTGTCCCCAAATGAAGCAACAAAGGTTGATTTCTTCTTTTGGGGACATAGTTTACATATTTGAAAAATTAACCGAAAAACGATCAAATATATCGTAATTGCAATTTCTCTAGCCATTATTTGCTTTATTTAAATCCTTTTTAATTTGTGTTGTCGAAATTCCAACCGTCCTTGGCAAGTAAATAACTTCGCAATACTCTTTCAGAAAGTCAAACTTCCCTTTCCAATCATCACCCATTACGAAGACATCGATATCGTACTTTTGTACATCCTCGACTTTTTGTTCCCAAGTATGTTCCGGAATTACTTCATCCACATAACGAATCGCTTCAAGAATCGCCTTACGTTGTTCAAAGCTATAATAAGCTTTCTTTCCTTTTATCGCATTAAATTCATCTGATGAAATTGCTACAATTAAATAGTCACCATACTCCTTGGCACGGCGGAGAATATTAATATGGCCGGTATGGAGCAAATCGAATGTGCCATATGTGATTACTTTTTTCAAGGTTGTTACCTCCTATACTCAATTCAAAGGCAAAAAAATAAAGTGCCAATCGACATTATTATTTAAATAACTACAGATATTTATTATAAGTTGAATAAAAAAGTTTGACAAGCGTGTCATATATTTGTAAAAATATACAGTTTATCGTCATTCATATTACATCTTAGCACATATTTTGACAAAACTAGGGAAAATATTTACTATCTTAATTAGTTCGTACATAATTATGGATATAGTTGATTTCGAATTGGTGTTTAAGGAGAGAATGATGTGAATTTAAAATCGCTTAAAAAGGTATCTAAGAGAAAGCTCGCTTTCTTTATAAAACCGATTATAGATTTTTTCAGAGTCAGAGATATACGAAACCGAACATTATATGCAAAATACTATGAAAAATATTCAGTAGTTGATAATTACGTTTTATACGAGTCAAGAGACGGTCAATCTATGACAGATAGTCCATACGCAATATTTAAATATATGCTACAAAATCCAAAAGGTAAGGATTATGTACATATTTGGTCTCTTTCAAATCGTGAATATTTAAAAGACATGGAAGAGAAGTATCGCCAACATACAAATGTGAAATTTGTCTTGAGGAATAGTAGAGATTATTTAAAATCACTTTCGAAGTGTAAATATTTAATCAACAATTCTACGTTTCAAAATATATATACCGTTAAAGATGAACAAGTATATATAAATACGTGGCATGGAACACCGCTTAAAAATATGGGCTATGATATGGAAGGTGTATTACCAACTGGTCCTAGTAATGTCGTCCGTAATTTTCTTAGCACAGATTATATTTTAAGTCCTAATACTTTTACTACGGAGATTTTTAATAGTGCATTTAAATTAGAAAATTTATATGAGGGACAAATATTAGAAGATGGGTATCCGAGAATTGATCTAACAGTCAATACGACTAGAGATGAAGTGACAGCTACATTAAAGTCAGAAAATATTGATGTTGGAGATAAGAAGATCATTTTGTATGCACCTACTTGGAAAGGGGATACCATTTCTAAGCCACGAAATGATATTGAGCAAATTCATGATGATATAAGTAAAGTGGAAGCTGCTGTTGGTGGAGATTATAAAGTACTCGTGAAGGTGCATCCATTCTTATACAAATATGCTGTAAATAGCCCATTGCTTGAAGGAAGATTAGTTTCAGATACGTTTGAAACGAATGAACTACTTGCGGCAACTGACATTTTAATAACTGATTACTCCAGTATTTTCTTTGACTTTTTAGTTACAAGAAGACCGATTCTATTTTATATGTGGGATTATGATGATTATAAGAGTAATCGAGGTATGTATATTGAGACGGATCATCTACCAGGTCCAATATGCAAAGATGTCGATAGTTTAATTCATAGTATTGAGGATATCGAAGGAGTTCAAGAGGAATATAAGGATAATTACCAATCCTTTATTGATAAGTTCTGCTACCAAGAATATGGAAATGTTACAGAAACAATTATCAATAAAGTATTTAATTCAGCACCAGCAAATGTTTCATCTAATAATAAAAAAGAAAAAATATTAATGTATCCTGGTGGTCTCCGTAACAATGGGATTACTGGGGCTGCTATCGGGTTATTAGATAATATTGATTATAGCCGGTACGATGTTACACTGCTTGTGAACTATACAAACAATCAAGAAATTCTTAATAATATGTTGAGAGTAAATCCAAATGTAAGATTTGCTTTTAAAATTGGGCGTATTAATCAAACCATTTACGAGAACTATTGTAATTACGTAACTCGCAATCGCGGTATATCATCAACCTTCTTGGAGCGTATATTCCCTTGGAACATGTATAAACGGGAATATAAACGTATAGTCGGGAAATCCAAATTTGATTATATTATCGACTATAGTGGATACTCCATGTTCTGGCCAAACATCTTGCTAGCTGGTGAAGCGAAGAAAAAAATGATTTTCATGCATAGTGATTTATATTCAGATATGAATCGTAAAGTGAATGGGAAAAGGCCACACTTTATTAATTTAAGAGGAGTATTTTCATTATATAAATACTTTGATGAGCTCGTTAGTGTTTCAGAAGCAACAATGGAGGTAAATAAAGAGAGACTGAAAAGCTATATTGGTGATACGAAAATTAGCTATGTCATTAACTCCATTAATCCTAAAAAGATAAAACAACTCTCCCAGGATGATACGGAGCTCTACTACAAAGATAAGCAACCTGTTTTAGTGAATGCGAGAGTTAATCGACAAAGAAGACTAGAAATAGAAAATATACCTGTGCCAGTTGAAGGTGAGGGGTATACAAACTATATAAATATGGGGAGATTATCTCCTGAAAAAGGCCAAGATCAGTTGATTGAAGCTTTTGCAGAGGTCCACAAAAAATATAAACATACTCGTCTATATATTGTCGGTGAAGGACCAATGAGGCCAGTATTGGAAAGACTAATACAAACACATCAATTAGAGGACTCTGTGTTTTTAACAGGGCATAAATCAAATCCCTTCTATTTGATGAATAAATGTGATGCTTTCATATTATCTTCTCATTACGAAGGACAACCACTAGTGTTATTAGAATCACTAACACTTGGGTTACACACGATTGGAACCGATATTGTTGCGAATAGGTATGTGTTAGAGGACGGCAAGTACGGAATGTTAGTAGAAAATTCAGTTGCTGGAATAGCAGGAGGAATGCTTGCTGTTATCGAACAAGACCTACCACGTCCAGAATTTGATGCCGAAAAATATAATGAAGCTGCAATGGCAAGCTTCTATGAAAAATTAGATAAATAAAGCAAAATAAAAGGGGGGAGAAACATATGGTTGTATTTCTCCTTCCTTTTTTGCCCTATATTATTTGATTGTGGTGAGAAAATGAAGAAAATAATAAAAAGCATCGGATTTACTGTCTATCGTCTTCTGTATCGTATAGTAGGTTTATTGACTACAAAAGATGACAAGATGGTTATGTTCGAAAGCTTCTTGGGGAAACAATACAGTGATAATCCAAGGGCGATTTATGAATATATGCTAGAACACTACCCAGAGTATAAATTGTATTGGAGCTTTGACAGCAGGAAAGAAAAAGAATTAGAGAATACTTCGATTCAATCTGTTCGTAGATTCTCTTTTCAATGGATGTTGTTGATGAATAAAGCTAAATATTGGGTAACAAATAGTAGATTACCTTATTGGATTCCGAAGTCAAAAGGGGTAGTTTATTTACAAACATGGCATGGAACGCCGTTAAAGCGTCTTGCAGCAGATATGAATGAAGTTCATATGGCAAAAACAAACACAGAAGAATATAAAAAAGGCTTCCTAAAAGAAGCGAAGAAATGGGATTACTTAGTATCTCCTAATGCATATTCAACTGAAATATTCAAAAGGGCTTTTCAATTTAATGGTACAATGCTAGAGACTGGATACCCGAGAAATGATTTTCTATTCACCAGCAATGATGAGGAATCCATCAAGGAGATAAAGCAGTCAGTAAACTTACCATTGGATAAAAAAATAATTCTCTATGCTCCTACATGGCGTGATAATCAATATCACGATTTAGGTAAATATAAGTTTGACTTACAAATGGATCTACAAAAGATGAAGGATGAACTTGGTGAGGACTATATTATTTTGCTAAGGCTCCATTATTTAGTAGCAGAAAATCTTGATATAAAAGAGTTTCAAGGGTTTGTGTATGATTTTTCCAATCATAAGGATATACGTGAATTATACGTAATAGCAGACTTATTAATCACGGACTATTCATCTGTATTCTTTGACTATGGTAATTTGAGGCGGCCAATGATTTTCTTCGTTTATGACTTAGAAGAGTATAGGGATCAAATAAGAGGCTTTTATTATGACTTTGAAGCAAAGGCTCCAGGCCCTTTAGTACGTACAACAGAAGAGATTATTCGTGTTATACAAGATATCGATGAAAATGGATTTAGCCCATCTGCTAGTATAGAAGCATTTTACGAGAAATTCTGTTACTTAGAAGATGGAAATGCAACAAAGCGTGTAGTAGATGCAGTATTTAAACAATGAATTGGGTCTATAAGAGGTCTCGGGAGTTTTATTGTATTTTGAATACTGTACTTGTATAATTTAATGTGATTATCGGCGAAAGAGAATCGAGTTTATATAGCCCTGAAAGGACATATATATGAAAGCAGCTATTAAAGTTTTACAAGAACAAATAAATCATTTTTATTTAATTAGAAGATTATCCTTATATGAACTAAAAAGTACTAACCGAAATAATTATTTAGGGATGGCCTGGGAAGTAATCAACCCAACTATTCAGATACTTATATATTGGTTTGTATTCGGTGCTATTCGAAAAAGGGCAGATGTGGAAATAGCACCAGATGTAGAAGTGCCATTCATACTTTGGCTTTTGGCCGGCTTTATATTATGGATATTCTTTTATCAATCTACCATCCAAGGTTCCAAATCAATTTATAGTAGACTTGGTATGCTAGCCAAAATGAACTTTCCAATGAGTGTAATTCCGAACTTTGTCATTTTCTCGCAGTTTTATATTCATTTATTTATGCTAGGTATTACCATCGTCATTTTCAATTTGGCTGGTTATTTCATTAGTTTTTATTATATACAGTTGTTTTATTATATCTTTGCTACGTTTGCCTTACTATTCTCGATTGCATTGATAACATCTACATTATCGACAATAATAAGGGATGTTCACATGTTCTTAAATGCAACATTAAGGATGCTATTATATTTATCGCCAATTTTATGGCCGATTACAGCATACTTCGAGGACCCGTTATTAAACGCAGCAATGAAGTTAAATCCACTATTTTATATAATTGAGGGATATCGAGCATCACTATTTGGTACAGAATGGTACCTCATTACGAACTGGGAATATACTCTATATTTCTGGGGATTAGTTATTGTTCTGTTCTTATTTGGATCTATTTTACATGTGAAATTTAGAAGACATTTTATCGATTACTTATAAAGGTCTGTGATTATCATGGAAAAGGCAATTATTGCAAAAAACGTTACAAAGAAATATAAACTATATAATGGTACAAAAGAACGTTTATTAGACTTACTCACACCTAAAAACTATGGTGAAGACTTTTACGCATTAACAAATGTTAATTTTGAAGCGGAAAAAGGTGATATTGTTGGATTCATCGGAATTAACGGTTCAGGCAAATCCACATTATCGAACATCATTGCAGGAATTGTACCGGAAACTGCAGGAACAGTGGAAGTAAACGGACAAACTGCCTTGATTGCAGTTGCATCAGGGTTGAAGTGGGACTTAACTGGTCGAGATAATATTGAATTGAAATGTTTAATGCTTGGATTTAGTAAAGAGGAGATAAAAGCACTTGAACCAGAAATCATAGAGTTTTCTGAGCTTGGGAAATTTATTGACCAGCCAGTAAAATCATATTCAAGTGGGATGAAATCTCGGTTAGGATTTGCGATTTCAGTTAATGTGGATCCTGACATATTAATTATTGATGAAGCATTATCTGTTGGTGACAAAGCGTTTGCTGAAAAGAGTTTAGCGAAAATGAAGGAATTTAAACAAAAAGGTAAAACAATGATTTTTGTCAGCCATTCCCTTGGTCAAATGAAGGAATTCTGCGAGAAGATTCTTTGGTTAGAATTTGGGACTGTTAGAGATTATGGGACTGTTGATGAGGTTATACCGAAATATGAACAGTTTTTAAAACAGTGGCAGAAAATGTCTAAAGCTGAAAAAGATGCATATAAAGAAGAAGCGATTAAACGAAATCAAACTGCAAATGCAGTAAATTAATTTTATACATTGTAAAGGGCTGGGACATAGCGATTTGAATTAGATATAAATCCGAACGATTTAGATGTAGCTATATACGCTTCGGAAATACACTTCGCTTTCCGCGGGCGGTTCGGAAGCCTCCTCGTCGCTGTCCGCGCCTGCGGGGTCTCCCGGCTACCGTACTTCCCGCAGGAGTCTTCGTGTATTTCCTCCGCTGATAACTTTAAATTCCTATAGATGATAGAAAATGACCGAACTATCTTGATATATTCAAGTTGTAGTTCGGTCTTTGGCTTTTATCAATATTTCTTTTTCCCAGCCAATTTTGTCAATAAATGTTATATAGCTCATTATTTTTTGTTTGTAACTATTAATTTTTAAAACTTTCTTGACGATATGACAAATAGAGACTATTTTCTCTGTAGATTTTTTGATAGTCTAGTAGAATAGGGGTTATATTCTATTATAGAAAAGAGGTGAAGAAACTTCGTGCGGATGATAGATAATTGTCAAAACAGAAAGATATGGTAGTTATCAATGTACAAAAGATGACAGAAAACTATTAAGCATGGAGGATCAGAATTGAAGAAAAAACTAGGGATAATTATTTTAGCTTTATTCATGATTGGTTTAACACTCCCACAAATATCTCTAGCTGCGGACGTGCAAAGTACTAGTAAGCTCGGTCGTCTAGACGGTGCCAATGTCACTATTTTTTCAGAGTTGTCCAACAATGCATCTACTAGTAAAGCAGGCTCCACATATACCGACAGAGTCCTATATATAAAGCAACAAGCTAATTGGAATGGGGAACTTTATTACCGAATTAGTCTTGAAGCAAGAAGTGGTGTAATAGGTTGGGTAAAGGCTTCTGATATATGGGCGCAAAACCATGTTGGTGTAGATAAAAGGCAAAAGACGTTCTATTTAAAAGGAACTGGATGGGCTTATACGGATGCATGGGGAGCAAGTAAAGATGTTGTGTATCGAAACCTATCTCTTTATAAAGATCAGGAATTTAAAGTTAATTTAACTGAAAAAGTAGGAAATTATATTTGGTATCGTGGAACAATTGATGGGAAGACCGTCTGGGTACAATCCTATAATGTTCTTAATCAACCAACAGGTAAAGTGAATTCTACTAGTAAACTAGGAAGAATTCAAAATGTGAATGCCCAAATTTACGAAAGCTATAATAGTACAGCAAACAGTAAAACAGCGGGTTCCACATATACAGATAAGATCTATTATATTAAACAACAAGTTCAGTATAACGGACAGCTCTATTATCGAATTAGCACACATCCAAGAAGTGGAGTAGTTGGCTGGGTTAAAGCCAATGATATGTGGGCACAAACTCATGTTGGTGTAGATAATAAACAAAAGCTCCTTTACCTTAAAGGAACAGGTTGGGCTTATACAGACGCATGGGGCGCAGGCAAAGATGTTGTGTATAAAGATTTAACGCCATTTAAAAACCAAGAATTTATCGTTAATTTAACCGAAAAAGTAGGAGATTATACTTGGTATCGCGGTTATATTAATGGACAACTACTGTGGATACAATCTTATAATGCAACTGCTGAACCACCATTTAAAATAAGTTCAACAAGTATGCTAGGTAGAATTGAAAGTGCCGATGCGAAAATTTATGAAGAAGTAAATAATACTTCTAAGTTCATTACAGCAGGGGACACTCATACAAATAAAGTGTTCTATATTAAAAAACAAGCTGAAATTGATGGGAAACTTTATTATCAAATCAGTACTGGCCCTAGAAGTGGCGTAATTGGTTGGGTGCAAGCAGTTGATATGTGGGCTCAAAACCATGTAACACTAGATAGTCAGAAGAAGACGTACTATCTAAAAGGGACAGGCTGGGCATATACAGATGCTTGGGGAGCAACGAAGGATGTTGTATATTGGGATTTAATGCCGTACCAATACCAAGAATTCAATATTAATTTAACGGAACGAGTAGGAAACTACGTTTGGTACCGAGGTTATATTGATGGTCGCTTAGTATGGGTACAAGCAGGAAATGTTAATGAAACAGATAGTAGATATACTACGTATAATATGACATTCCAAGAAGCTTTAAATAAGCAAATGGGTGCAAACCCTCCACCACAAACGGATGAATTCCGTAATAAAAATGCATTTATTTCTGCAGCGTATGTAGAAATTGAAGAAACAGGTGCGATTACTGGTAGTCCTGTAAACCTGCGAACAGCACCAGTTTTTGGTGATAATGTAGCAGATCAAGTAGGATTAGGAACTAAAGTTACTATTTTAGAAAAAGTAAAAGGTGACTTGCACGAGGGTACAACTGATTGGTATAAAATTAAATATAATAATCAAACACTCTATGTTCATACATCATTAGCAAACCCAAATGCAAAAGTTGCGAAAACAACAACTAGAGTTAATATTAGAGAATCAGCTTCTGACACGAGTCATGTGTATGCAACGGTAAACGCAGGTACAACTGTTAATATCGTCAAAGAAGGCTCCGAGTGGCATGAAATTAGCTTTGGGACTTGGAGAAATGCGAAACGTGCAGATGTTGAGTACCTACTCAATCCGAATAACCTAGATCAATTCCAACACTTAGTTTTATCTGGTAGAGCAGGTGTAACGGAGGCAGAGTTAAAAGGTATTTTACAAGGAAAAGGTACACTCAGTGGTACAGAGAAGAGCTTTATTGAAGCAAGTAAGTCTTTTAACATTAATGAAGCTTATTTAGTAGCGCACACACTGTTGGAAACAGGAAATGGTAGATCAGAACTTGCGACAGGTGTGGAAGTTGGTAAAAATAAAAATGGTACACTTGTATTAGTTACATCTAGCAATAGAAGTAGCCTTACAGATATTAAGAAAGTGTACAATATGTTTGGAATTGCTGCGTACGATAATAGTGCTGTAAGTGGAGGAGCTACGAAGGCTTACCAAGCTGGATGGACATCTCCAGCCAAGGCTATTATCGGTGGTGCAGAATGGATATCTTTAAACTATGTTAATCATTCCACTTATAAGCAAAATACATTATATAAAATGAAGTGGAATCCAAGTGCTCCAGGAACTCATCAATATGCAACAGATATCGGTTGGGTACAGAAACAATTACCTAAGATTAAAGAGGTATATGAAAGTCTACCTAATGCAGTATTGCGTTTTGAGATTCCTAAATACAAATAATAATAGAGTAAGAGCTTGATTCACAAGGTGAAAATGTGGATCAAGCTTTTTTTATATATAGAAAATTTTTGGTGATTTTCCACAGGTCTGTTATAGTATGAAGTGAAAGTAAGTCGACAAATAATACATTTATTAGGAGTAGAAGTGTATGACAAAAAAAATTTTAGTAACCGGTGGTGCAGGATATATAGGGTCTCACACGATTGTCGAACTTCATAATGCAGGATATGAAGTAGTCATCGTAGATAACTTTATCAATAGCAATAAAAAAGTATTAAATCGACTAGAAGAAATTATCGGATATCAGCCACCTACATATGAAGTAGATTTAACGAATAAAGAAGCTATATACGAAATATTTAAGGGTCATGACTTTTCTGGAGTAATTCACTTTGCTGCATTAAAAGCTGTCGGAGAATCCACTCAGATTCCTTTGCAATATTATAAAAATAATCTAATGTCCACGATTAACTTATGTGAAGTAATGGCTGAGTTTAATGTGAAAAACATTGTGTTTAGTTCTTCTGCAACTGTTTACGATATGAGTAACACGATGCCTGTGAATGAAGAAGGTAAATTAGGAGCCATTAACCCGTATGGACGGACAAAATTATTTATTGAGGAAATACTGCGCGATGTTTATCAATCTGATGCGGAATGGAAGATTACATTACTACGCTATTTTAACCCAGTAGGTGCACATGAGAGTGGCTTAATAGGTGAAAGTCCGAATGGAATTCCTAACAATTTAATGCCGTATATTACGAATGTTGCTACAGGAAAACTGGAGAAACTAAGAATTTTCGGTGCAGATTATGATACGAAGGATGGTACCGGTGTAAGGGATTATATCCATGTTGTCGATCTTGCAAAAGGCCATGTAAAAGCGCTGGATAATAATGAAGCACCAGGTGTCAGGACGTATAATATGGGTACTGGTAATGGATATAGTGTATTAGAAATGGTTGCTGCATTTGAAAAAGCAACAAATAAGAAAGTTCCTTATGAGATTGTCGATAGAAGACCAGGGGACTTAGCTGTTTGCTATGCAGAAGTTACAAAAGCGAAGGAAGAACTAGGTTGGCAAGCGGAAAAAGACCTCAATGAAATGTGTAAAGACGCATGGAATTGGCAGTCTAAAAATCCAGAAGGCTACAACTAAATTTATAAAAACCGGGACAAAACTTTTTATCCATACAATGTAAGTTTACTATACCGCTACGGAAATACACTACGCTTTCCGCGGGCGGTTCGGAAGACTCCTCGGCGCCAATCGCGCCTGTGGGGTCTCCCGGCTACCGTACATCCCGCAGGAGTCTCCGTGTACTTCCTTCGCTGGTAATGTTTAAATCCTGTTAATTATGACTGCTAAAATAAATTTTATTTGTATTTTAAATAGTGCCTCCTGTGAGAACAGCATGTTAAAGACACTACACAGGAAGCGCTTTTCCCATATATCTATAGAAAAAAGCCAAACTATCTTGATATTAAATCAATGAATAGTTTGGCTTTTATCCATTCTACATTCTTTCAGTTTCAAATTTTTTATTTGTAGTGTATGTGTCAGCTGTTGCTAACTTTCGGTTTAGAGAGAATCCTTGTAAGATAGTAGTATATAGAGCTTAGGACAAGGGAAGCTAGCCAACATGCAAGAAATACAACAATGCTAACGGTTAAATACTTTACTAATATATAATTGGTTTTTGTTGAAATAACATTTTCTATAATTCCGAGCTTTTCCCATAATACCTGCCTCATACTAGGTTGTTCATGAATTAAATAAACTCCGAAAACGTATGTAGCTGAAAAGTTGATAATTCTTGATGTAATGTTCAGATGTTTAAAGTAAAGAAACAGGCAATAAGACATAGCTAAAACAATTGGTGAATTATAGTCGAATAAATCGGTTTTTTGAATTTGTAGAAAGTGTATTTCATTAATAAAATCCATTACGTTACTTTTTCCCAGTTGCAGAAACAAGAAACTATTAAGCAAGGCTAATAAAACAAATGAAATTAAGTATATATTCTTTTTAAAATCCTTAAAGATAAAATCGTAAAATCTAATATATGCTGCAAGAATGTAAAGAAAAATAAAATATACAATACTATAGCCCGACATGATCGCTAAAAAGTTATTAGAAAAGAAAAATTGCCAAACAGCAGAAATAACAAATAGTATTATTAATAAGTTTCTGTGGTCTCTCTTACTCAAATTTTCAATCAGTAAATTTAAAAATGGTGAAATTAAATATAAGACAAAATATACAGTTACAAACCAATATTGTCGAAAATAGATCGAGAATAAAGATTTAATAAAGTTTTCAAATGTAAAAGTTTCAAATTCAAACCAAACTGTACCTAAGTAGATGATGGAAGAGATAAAACTTGTCTCTAAAAATAAAAGAAGTAACCTTCTCCATTTGAACTTTGATTTTACTAAAAAATATCCACTGATGAACACATATACATTTACTGCAATAATAGCTAAAGATCGAATGAAGTAATAAAAGAATTCATTATAAGTTCCTAGAGTTTCTACGTCTACATACTTCGATAACCCATGTGTACCTGTATGCAATACTACAATCATTAACATGGAAATGATTCTCAGTAATTCGAAATTGGACTTTCTAACTTTTTGGGTCCCATTCGTCGACATGGAAAACCTCCATATATAATATTTTCTGACAGATATTAAAAGTATCTTTCCACCATATGCTAAAAAATATAAGAAACTCAGTTAAGAATAGGTTTACGACAATATTTGAACATGTGCAGTGCAAACTAAAAGGTAAATACTTAAGAGTGACATTGCCAAATTAGCAATATATTTTAATTTTATGTTATTAAAAATAGACTGAAAACCGACGATAGTATTGGTTTCCAGTCTATATATATTTAACTAGTTTAATTTTAGATATTAGTAATTCCTTCTAACAATCATTCAGTATAATTTGTCAATACACCATTTTTAATTCTAAAATACTTATTAGTAATACCAATTATATGAAAAAAGAACTACTTCTTCCTGAAATAAGTGTCTTATTATAGTATATTAGTAGTGTGGTAAATATAAAAATTCAAAAAAGGAGGGGAAGAAATGAAGAAAAGAATATTAATTATGCTAGCTTGTTTATTGGTGGTTACCACTTCTTTTGTGCCTACAATTCAAGCCAATGGAAATGCGGTGGGTGCTAGTAAATTTATTGACAAAGGAACGGATGATAAGTTCCAATCAGAAGTTTCTAATGATGAAGATCCTAATGATGAAGTTCCTCCATCCTATGATCAGCCCGAATTGCCTATCGAGGATACAGTGAATAAAATACACTATTTCGATGAACAAGGAGGATTAACTTATACTGAAGTATTTTCTAGTAATAATCTAATAAAGATTATGGAGTATCTTCCGGGAACAACCATTGAAAACGTAGATAATAGTGTCAAGTTTATTTACAATATTAACAGCCAAGGTTATATAGAAGACGCTACTGAATTAAATTCTAATCAAGAAGTGATTAAGAAATATGAGTATTATCCTTCTACAACATACGGGACTCATGAGCAATATATACAATATGTTTTTAATATTGAAGACGAATACATAACAGGTGCTATGAAATTAGAAGCACAAAGTCAAAGAGTGTTGTCGAGATATGAGTATTATCCTAATACAAAATACGGCGCACATGGTAATCATATTAAATTTACATTTATCCCTAGTCCATCAGGTCATGTAGTAAACGCATACAAGAAGGAGAATGAAACGAAGAGAATTATAACAAGATATGAATACTATCCTAATACAGAATATGGTTCTCACGGGAGTAACATTAAGTTTACTTTTAATATAAGTCCCGATGGTTATGTTGAAAGTGCATACAAGAAGGAGAATAAAACGAGGAAAATTGTAACTAGATATGAATACTACCCTAATACGGTCTATGGAACTCATGGTAATCATATCAAATTTACTTTTAATATTAATTCATCAGGTAATGTTATTAATGCTCATAAAAAGGAAAATGAAACTAAGAAAATTGTTAGTAGATACGAATATTATCCAGGAACCATTTATGGGTCTCATGGAAAATACATAAAGTTCATGTTTAATTTAAATTCTGATAGTTATATAAATAATGCTTATAAAAGAGAAACAAAAACACAACGCTTACTAGCATCATATACATATGTACTAAATACTAAATATGGGCAACACGGATCTAAGATTACAGGTATTACATTAAACGTTCCTATTATTAGTCAACTACCTGAATTACCTACTGGGTGCGAAATTACCGCTGTAACAATGATGTTACAGTATTTGGGACTTGATGTAGATAAAATTACACTAGCGAATGAAAAGCCAAAACATCCATGGAATCCTAATTTAGGATATGTTGGGGATCCATATAAAAAGAATGGTTGGACTATTTATCCTACAGCTTTAATGGGACTAGTTCAAAAATATGCAGGAAGTGCAACCAATTTAACTAATGTAAGTAATTCAAATCTAGAAAGACAATTATTAAGTAATAAACCTGTTGTAATTTGGGGTTCACCAATACACGGGTTTAAGGTACATGCTCTAGTACTTACAGGATTCGATAATGCCTATTATTATTACAACGACTGCTGGACAGGAGAGAAAAATGTAAGAATTACAAAGCAAGAATTTAATAAGTTATGGAGTAGTCAAGATAGACGAGCACTAACAAATTAAACTATTAATCTAGCAAAATTCGAGCGGGGACTTACCGTTCGAATTTTTTTGTCGGACATTCTCCTAGTGACAGCGCTTACCAATAATAGTATAATAAACTATATTAAAATTTTCTGAATTTTGACCAAAGGGGGGTCATGATGTCTGAGTTTAGTTTTATTTTACTATCCGGTGGTGTAGGTAAGCGGATGCAGTTGAATATGCCGAAGCAGTTTCTGTTGTTAGCCGGGAAACCAATTTTTATTCATGTGTTGGAAAAGATAGATGGCATCAGTGAGATTAAGGAGATTATTATTCCGTGTCCAGCTGATTTTATTGAGAAAACGCAGGAAGTAATCCGAGACTATGGGTTTTCGACACCAATTCGTTGTGTTGAAGGTGGGGAGACACGCCAGGAATCCGTGTATAAGGGATTACAGGAGGCAGCGTTTGATCAGGTCGTCATTCATGAAGCGGTGAGACCATTTGTGTCGCGAGAAGAATTTGAAGCGTTACTTGCGGCAGGTAATGAAAGCGTTATCTACGGGCTCGATATTCCTTTTACGGTGTTACAAGGAAAAGACATTGTCGAAGGGAATTTGCAACGTGATCGACTTGTGAATGTACAATTGCCACATAAATATAATACGAAGAAGCTACTTTATGCACATGAGTGTGCACGAGAGGACAGGCTCGAGTTTACAGAGGATGCGAGTCTCTATTTTCATTACTATCAATCGGAGATTACCATTTTACAAGGATCTGAGTATAACATCAAAATTACGAAGCCAATTGATCGCAAAATAGCAGAAGCCATATATAAAGAAACGATTTTAATGGAGGGTTAGGATTGGGGAAAACTTGTGTAATTACCGGGGCAAGTCGTGGAATTGGAAGAGCAATCGCCATATCTTTGAGTGATAGAGAAGACATAACGAACTTTATATTAATTTCGAGAAGCGAGGCTGGGTTACAGGAAACAGCGAGTTTCATGCATCCAGGAAAAAATGTCCAAGCCTATGCACTTGATCTGACAGATTATACAGCAGTCCAAGATTTGATTCAATCGGTTGGCGAGCGCTATGGAACGATTGATATGTTAATCAATGTAGCGGGATATGCGAATCCAAAGTCATTATTGGAAACGTCGATTGATGATTGGGAAAAAACGTATAGCATTAATGTCCATTCGATTTTTAACATTACGAAAGAAACGGTCAAATGGATGAAGAAAACAGGTGGGCAAATTTTAAATGTTGCCTCGACTGCGGGTAGTTCAGCTCGACCTGGTTGGCTTGCGTATGCATCATCCAAAGCGGCCATCATTAGTATGTCACAAACATTGTCAGAAGAGCTGTCGGAGTACGGTATCCTCGTGTATTGTATTTCTCCAGGTCGTTGTGCAACAGAATTACGAAAAGTGTTAGCACCTGACGAAGATCCGAGTACAATTATGCAGCCAGAGCATGTTGGCGAGGTTGTTAAGCAGCTTTTATCAGAAGATGGCGTATGCTTGGATGGACAAAATATTGTCGTTCGTAAGCAAGTAACGAAGAGACCAGTGAAACAGGTGACAAAGCAAACTTCATAAGAGGCGGTACAAAATGAGTAATGAAATTTTGCAATGGATACAAATTATCCTATTAATCTTAATTTTTATAGCTGTAAGCTCTAGCCTAGTGAAAAGAGTGAGATTGCTAGGAAAGCGCGCATTTGTCGTAACCATTCACTTTTTATCAAAATTAGTGCCGAAATCGCGCAAGCTTGTCGTGTTTGGTGGTGAAAATGGGTTAGGCTTCCGAGGTAATACGAAATACATATTTTTGGAAATGGTCAAAAACCCAGATTACCGCTGTGTGTGGATTTCAAAAAATAATCGTGTTATCACGATGCTAAGAAAACAAGGGTATGAAGCATATAAGCACCATTCGCTGAAGGGAATCATCTGCCAAGTGCGGGCGAAGTTAGTCATTCATTCGCATTCTATAAATGACGATTTCAGTAAAGCATTTGTTGGTGGAGCCATCTCCTATCTTACGTGGCATGGTGTTGGTTTGAAGAAGGTGTGGGGTGCTAATCGAAACACATTCTCTTATAAAATTGTCCATGAAAAGAGCTGGGTGAAGCGATTTTTCGGGATGTTTGTCGTGAAAACAAATCAAGCAAAAACAAACTATGTCGTATCAACTAGTGATGCGGTTAGTTCCTATTATCCAGAGACATTTTTAGTGCCAAAGGAAAATGTGTTACAGCTTGGACAAGTTCGCAATGATGTGTTTTTCAAGGACACAGAGGAGGACTTGGAAATTCCTGATTGGATTCGTAACGAGAAAGTGATTTTGTATATGCCGACACATCGGAATTTCGGAAAATTAGAGACGGATATTAACCTCGTTTTTGATTTTGCCAAGTTGAATGAACTGTGCGAACGGACGGGTTATAAATTCCTTGTAAAACGGCATATGTATAGCAGTGGCATGGTGCCAAGTATATATGAGCACATAATCGATATTAGTGAAGAGACGTATGATCCGCAATTACTATTGAAATATAGTGATATTTTATTAACGGACTACTCTAGCTGCTATACCGATTATTTATTACTAGATCGACCAGTGCTGTTTTATAGCTATGATTTGGATTTGTACTTACGAAAATCCAATGAAATGTATTTCAATTATTTTGATGTAACACCAGGTCCAAAGGTGAACGAATTCAAGGACTTATTAGTAGAGTTGGAACGCGCGATGGATGATCCAAGCTTGTATGCAGAAGATCGCGAGCGCGTATTGAACATCTTCTACTCCAAAGACAACCAAGAACCTGTACTAAACAAACAACTACAATACATTTACCAACACATTCTCGGAGAACGAGAAGTGGTAGTGGACGCAAGACGGGACGAGGGGTCAGGAACACCGTCCCAGTGACCGTGCGGGACATGGGGTCAGGAACGTCGTCCCAGTGACCGGGCGGGACGAGGGGTCAGGAACACCGTCCACATTGAACGGGTCATGGCAGTTACTAGTCCTGCTATAGGTTGGGACAAGGAGTCTGACCCCGTGTCCCATTCTAAAAAATTTAAGATGAGAGGTAGGTAGTATATGAGGTTTCTCAAGTTAATACCTACTATATTAGTGAAATATGTAATGAGAGCTTTCTATTGGCTATTTTGTTTGCTGTGGAAAGTGAATGAGAAGAAGGTAACGTTTGCGTCGTATCGGGCAGATAAGTTGAAGGATAATCTGGCTTTTGTGCATGATGCGGTCGTGGAGCGGTACCCGCATTTAAAACGACAGTATTTGTTTAAGAAATTTGATAGTACGATTGCTGGAAAGATAAGCTATATATTTCATATGATCCCGGCTTGCTACCATTTGGCGACATCGCGGTATTTTATTATTGATGATTATTATTTTCCTGTCTATGTGATTAAGCCGCGGAAAGAGGTTGAAATTATCCAGTTATGGCATAGTGCCGGTGCGCTGAAGAAGTTCGGCCTCAGTACTGTGGGGAAGCCATTTGGTCCAAGCCCGGATTATTTAAAACATGTGCCAATTCACGGCAATTACACAAAGGCATATGTGAGTTCGTCGGAGGTAGTCCCATTTTTCGCAGAAGCCTTTAATATGCCAGAGGAGCGCATTTACCCTCTAGGTGTACCACGAACCGATTATTTTTACGAGGGAAAAGTAGCGGAAGAGATTCGGGAGCGCTTTTTAGAGACGTATCCAGGTGCAGTAGGGAAAAAGATTTTACTATATGCACCGACATTTCGCGGTAAAAGCCATTATCAGGACTATTTTAAATTGCCTTTTGATGCAGGAAAAATGGCTGCGGAGTTGCAGGATGAATACACGTTAATCGTTCATTTACATCCATATATGCAAGGGAATGTGAATCTAGGGACGTTTGGGTACCAAGTGAAAAATGCATTTACGATCGAAGAATTATTAACGATTACGGACTTATTAATTACCGATTATTCTACCGTGTTCTTCGATTATAGCTTGCTCAATCGCCCAATGATTTTCTATCCATATGATTTGGATGACTACAAACGACAACGTGATTTCTACTATGCTTACGAGGAGATTATCCCTGGCCCAATCGCGATGGACACAAATGCACTAATTGCAATTATTCGCAATGCTGAAGCAAGCATCGACGAAGTCAGCCACTTCCGAAATCGCTTCTTTGACTATCAGGATGGGAAAGCGACGGAGCGGATTGTGCAGCATATTTTTGAAGACAAAGAATTTAGGATTGAAGAGTTACAATCAAGTAATAGAGAAATTGGCTAAATAATGCTAAGCTCTGCAAGGAACAATTCTTGCAGAGTTTTTTGCATTTTTTAAGCAATTTATGGTGATAATAAATTGATAATACTTGGGACAAAGTTGTGACCTTCAAGTCCCATCATAAGGGTTGATATATGTGGAACTAGTCATTTTTATAAACTTAACATTACTAGTAATGATTGCTTTTTTTCTGCAAAGTAAACGATTGCATATATTAGAGAATATTTTCTTGTATATGATGTTAGTATTTTTTTTAACTGGTTATATGGGGATACTTTATGTGAACGTTGGATCATGGAAGGTTTCAAGTAGCATCGATCTATTTATTATTTTTCGACTATATGAATTCATTATGAGTCCGCTATTATATTTAGCATTTTTTAATCTCTTTGAAAAGATGGATACAAAAATGAAAAAATTCATCGTGTTCATCGCTTTTGTTGCCATTATTTCCTCGGCTCAGTTTTTATTAGTGAAATGGGAAGTGATTACATTTATGGATTGGCATATAATACTTTCTAGCATCACGATCGTCATGATGATACTAGTGATGTATGTGGCACTTCTTTTATTTAGAAAGGTGCTCAGGAGAGAAGGGATAAGAGAATGATGCCACTACCGCAAAAATTCGACCAAAATGAATGGTTTATTATCATATCTCTTGCTGTAGGGATTGCGATTGTCATCCTTCTTCCACGCCGTTTCCCGTTAAGTGTCACGATTCTCATGATGGTTTTTGCTGCAACCGTTGCAAGAACATTGGACCATCTATTAGCGGGCCCGACAATCGATGTATACAATATTACCGATACTGGGAGATATGATCTGTTTGATTTAATCACCTACACCTTGTATGCACCATTTGCTTATATTTTTGTATACATATTCGATCGCTTTAATATTAAAGGCTATTGGATATTACTATACCTAGTTTTTGCTTCCTTACTGGGGACATTGTATGAATGGTTGTGTGTCCTATTTGACGTATTTAACTACAAAGGCTGGAATATAAAATACTCCTATGGATTTTACCTGTCCACTCAACCACTTACACTACTGTTTTTCCGCTATATAATGGGCAAAGCAGAGGGAAAAAAGGGTTAAGGGACATGGGGTCAGGAAAGTTGTCCCAGCTTTCATCTTGGTGATGGGAAACGAAAACGGGACATGGGGTCAGGAAAGTTGTCCCACTTTTCATCTTGGTGATGGGACACGAAAACGGGACATGGGGTCAGGAAAGTTGTCCCGCCTTTCATCTTGGTGGCGGGAAACGAAAACGGGACATGGGGTCAGGAAAGTTGTCCCACCTTTCATCTTGGTGATGGGACAAGAAAACTGACCCCATGTCCCTCATGTCCCTATTTTATTCTCAGTGCGACATTGGAGTACGCTGTATGGCAGAAGTTGAATTCGCGGTTACCGTAAGGGTAGGTCATCTCATTTTTGTTTAATTGGCGAATATTCGTCTTCATATAATCGTTATACCGGACAAAAATCGAATAGTATGCAGGTGGAAGTTCCTTTAATACATCGAAATTGCATTCGAGCACACCTTCTCCTTTTTCATTCACTGTAACTGGTAACACAAAGTCATTGTGTGCGTTTTTCCCGTCACGAAATAATACATCAGTAATTGCTGACGTTTGTTCCCCGAACACTTGGAAATGGAGTACATACTTACCCGCTTCACAGTAATGGTCTTGAAAGGTAATGTACATCGGAACCGGAATGTATTTATATTTCTCCTCGGAAAAGGGGGTGACATAATAAGGTTGCTCGTTTTGAATGATTACTTCTTTTACTTTTGTTTTTTCTTCCCATTCCAACAGCTTTGTCACTGCCCCATACTTTCCTTCCAGAATCAATTCGTATATTACTTTGTGTAAAGGTTGTAAAAAATTTTCCGATATGTCATACGGCAACTTTTTCGTTGTTTTCAACATTTGTTTAATTAAATAGTAGTAAATCAATTTTAGTTTCGTATTTTTAAAGTGTGCCGTCGTAAACATCCTTCTCATTAAATCAAACTCAATCATTCTGTTCACAATCATTTTCTCGACTTCAACATCCAGTTCACGCTTTAAAATATAACGGACGATTTGGAAATTATAATTTGTCTTTTGTAAAATATTCGTTTGATTTGTTAAACGCGTTTTTACCGTATCATTCAGCCGATTCGCATAATAAATCGGCTTTTTCGTGGTGGAAATTGTTTTACACTGTGTGAGGACATCGATGAAAAATTGCTTATCCTCCGCAAACTTCATCTCAGGAAACTTAATTTGTTGTTCTCGAATAAAACTAGTGCGCATCATACGTGCGGTTGGGCCAAGATGGTGAAAAATATGAGGAATCGAGAATGGAGAAACACTTCTCCTTTCCTTACAACATTGATGCTCCCCAACAACGGATAAGCCGTTACCATCAACTTTTAGCGTCCGGCCAACGACATACGGGTCCCCAGTTTCTTCTAAAATCTCATACAAAGCCTGTATACCATTCGGGTCGAGCCAATCATCCGCATCTAAAAACGTGATGTATGGAGCGCTAGCAAGTTCAACGCCAATATTACGCGGCCTCCCTGGCGACCCCGAATTACAATCCAATGAAACAACGATAATATTGTCATATTTAGTGGCATATTCAGAGATGATTTCCTTCGACCGATCTGTAGAACAATCATCAATGAGAATGTACTCTATTTTATCAAAACCAATCGATTGCTCTATCACGGAATCAATCGATTTTGATAAAAACTTTTCGCCATTGTAAACAGGCGTAATGACAGTTACGGCATACTCCATTTCTTCAGAGGTAGGCTGCCGAAACACCGTATATGTATTCTTTGTTTTCTTCAACTCCAAAAACTTCTGGATCATCTTCACGTCATTCCTTCACCAAAATCGTCCCATACTACCGCACCTATTATGTATCTTTCAAAGGGAAATTATTCAGTGGGTCGTGGGGTCAGGTCCGTCGTCCCACTCTCCGTTTGGGTCATGGGGTCAGCTTCCTTGTCCCACTAGCAAACTGGGACAAGGAAGCTGACCCCATGACCCGCATCTTTTTTTGAATGATTTTTTTGTAATTGGGGATACTTGGTGGTGATTAGTCTAGTTTTTTTGAAGGGGTTGTCGGTTGTGAATAGGAAGGTTTTGAAGCGGAGATTGAAGTTTGTGTTGGAGCCAATCGTCAATGTGGTGATGCGGGATAATCACCGTCGGGTCCAGCTGTATACGCGTTATTATGAAACGCAGTCAATCCAGAAGAAGACAATCTTGTATGAGAGTCGTGATGGGAATAGTATGACAGATAGCCCATATGCGATGTTTACATATATCGTAGATCACCCGGATTTTAAGGATTATGTGCATATTTGGTCCATTCAGGATATCGAGAAGCTGAAAAATGTGTTGATGAAATATAACAATCATCCTAATGTGATTTTTGTTCAGCGCAATTCGAAACAGTACCTCAAATACTTGGCATCGTGCCAATATGTCATCAATAATTCCACATTCCAATCCTTTTATATTCCGAAAGAGGGACAAACTTATATCAACACGTGGCATGGGACTCCACTGAAGAGAATGGGGTTCGACATTCCGGGCAACCCATCTGGAGTGCAAAATGTGCTACGTAATTTCCTATGCGCAGATTTTCTGTTGAGTCCGAATGCGCATACGACAAAAATGTATACGGATAGCTATAAATTAGATGGATTATATAAAGGTGAAATCATCGAAGAGGGCTATCCGAGGATTGATTTGACGTTAAATACCGACCGTGACACGATGATAGACGAGTTGAAGCAATACGGTGTGAAAATGAATCGTTTAAAAGCGAATATTTTATATGCTCCGACATGGAAAGGGACAAATGTAGGGCGAGTAAATAATGACCTGCAACAAATTATTGCAGATATGAGCTATTTGGAGCAGGAAATTGGAAAACAGTACAATTTGTTAGTAAAAGTTCATCCATTTTTATACAAGGAAGCGGAGAAAAATCCGGAAATAAGTAAGTGGCTTATTCCTGATTATGTTGATACAAATGAATTGCTTGCCGCAGTTGACCTGCTAATTACCGATTATTCTAGTATATTCTTCGATTTTCTTGTCACCAATAAACCAATTCTTTTCTACACTTGGGATCTTGATGTATACAGCAGTCAGCGAGGTCAATATTTTTCTAACAGTGAGTTACCAGGTCCGTTGCTCTTCAACGCCCAGGAACTCGTTGCAGCGATTCGCGACCTGAAAACTGTTCAGGAGACTTACCAGGAAAAATATGAAACGATGAAACGCAATATCACGAACCATGAAGATGGAAAAGTGACGGAACGAATTATCCAATATATTTTTAGGGACAAGGGGTCAGCTTCCTCGTCCCAATCCAATCTGGGACAAGGAACCCGTCCCCATGTCCCACTGAATATCATCAAGAATCTGGATGCTAAAAAGCAAAAAATGCTTATTTACCCTGGCGGATTACGTAATAACGGGATTACAGCGTCGTTCATCAATTTGTCCAATAACCTCGATTATGACAAATATGATGTGACGTGTTTTCTGCCGACGTCGAATTCTGCTGAAGTGTTGAATAACATTGCCAAAATCAATAAAAATGTACGTCTCGTTTTTAAAGGTGGTCTCCCTGCGTACCTTTTCTTCGAGCAATACAAAGATAAATTCATTCATAATCGCGGAAAAAACGGCAAATTAGGGGAGCGCTTGTATCCAGACGAAGCTTTTGCCCGCGAACATAAACGTCTGTTTGGAAAAACGAGCTTCGATTATGTGGTTGATTTTAGTGGCTATAGCCTATACTGGGCGAAGCTGCTTCTTGCAGCAGATGCGAAACAGAAAATTTGCTACTTGCACAGTGATATGAAGGCGGATAGCGAAAGACTTGTCGATGGGAGAAGACCGCATCGCATCAATTTACGTGGATTATTCTCCGTGTACGACCAGTTTGATAGGCTTGTCAGTGTTTCGGAGGGAGCGATGGCAGTCAACAAGCAAAACCTTGCCGAGTACGCGGCCGAGCATAAGTTTGACTATGTGCTCAATTCGATTGATCCGAGTAAGATTTTAGATGGAGATACGACATCCATTTCTAGCGAAGAGGAAATGGTTAGCGACTATAAGGCAAGGGCATTGTTGAAAAATTCGCAAGCAGTTTGGAATACACTCCCACTGAATGAAGAGGCGCGCTCTTTTCAGTTAGGAGCGGATTATAACAATGCTGAAATTTTTATAACTAGAAAAGCGGTTGTCGATGAGAAAACGTATTATAAATTTAGCCATCAAAACCGTGTCATTGGCTGGATTGAGGCAAACGGAATAGAGTTTTTACCTGATAAAATAATCGCCGAGGACACTATCGATAAAATTGGCACAATCAAAGCAGGCAGCTGTATTTGGTCACGACCGTTTAAACTGCCTGCTTGTGAAAAAGTGTGTAGTAGCACGGATTATAAAGGTGTTATTGTAGACGTTGATAAGGAAGTCGAGACGGGACGCGGCCTTTCCTATCGCATTGCGGTGAATGGAACGGTCATAGGTTGGATCGAAGCTTCTGGATTAACATTAAATGAGGCATATACAATCCATCCGGGGCTAAGTAAAGTAGATCGTGCTCGTGTCGACATGAAACGAAAAGTACTGAAGGCTCGGAACTATATAGAAAAACGGGAATTATTACAAAAGAGAGAAGAGCGTCCATTAGGTGTAGTGAAAATCATGAACCCTGTTTTTGTAAAAGTATCGAAATCAGGAGATTACAATATATGGAACCAAGTCCCTGCCAATGAAGATGCGATTATCGTTGCACCTTCCGCAGCATTTGCAGGTGATACCGTCACAATCAGAGCAGGTGTGAAAACAAGAGGCGGATTCTACTATTTATTTTATAAAAACAACCAGAAAATCGGCTGGATGAATGCGGCTGCCTTCGAATCGGTGAAAAAGTATCGCTTGAAACGAGTAGAGCGGGCGCAGGAAGTACCGGAGCCAAACCCCAATGAGCTTAACTTCGTGCATATGGGCAGGCTTTCACCTGAAAAAGGGCAAGACAACTTAATTCATGCATTTGCAAACTTTCACCAGCAGCATAAAGCGAGCAAGCTATTCATCATGGGAGACGGGCCACTGCGCCGGGAGCTAGAGGACTTAGTAAAAGAATTAGGCGTTGAGGATTCCGTATTCTTATTAGGACAAGTGGAAAATCCATTCGCCCTAATGAAAAAATGCGACTGCTTCCTCCTATCTTCCCATTACGAAGGACAACCAATGGTACTACTTGAAGCGATGACACTCGGCATGAACATCATCGCCACCGACATCGTCGCCAATCGTACCGTCCTCGAAAACGGCAAATACGGACTACTCGTCGAAAACAGTATCACCGGCCTCGAACAAGGCATGCAAACCATGCTCAAAAAAGAAGAACGCCACACACCAGCCGAATTCAACTACAAATACTACAACGAAATGGCCATGGAATCGTTCTATAATAAGTTTGAGGAGTAGATATGTGGGACAAGGGGTCAGGTTCGTCGTCCCGATATTGGGGTGGGACGAGGGGTCAGGTTCGTCGTCCCACTTTTTGTGTTTACAAGCGGATGATGCTGGTTTACTGGCGGTTGTGATGAGCTTACTGTCCATTGAGTTGAGATTACTGTCTGTCATGGTTGATTTACTAGCCGTTAACATGAGAATACTGTCCATCATGCCTGATTACTAGCCAATATCAACGGAATACTGTCCGTCGTTGTGAATTACTGTCCATGGCACACTAAATAAACTAGAGATCGGATGTACTTTACTGTCTGTTAATCCAAGTCCAAGGGCGAAGAAGCAAATAAACCTGCGCGAGCATCGAAAACAGCACCCCTAGCGACGAATAAGAGCTGCCCAGCATGCAAAACAGCTACCTGAGCGTCCAAAAGAACAGCCCCAGCGTCTAATAAAGACCCATATCAGTTAAATATCCCCATCCAATAAGCACAAATCCAGTAAATAACATTTCAACCACCCCAGCATTCACTTCTAAACACCCCACTTCAGGCATATATATACCTCGACCAAGCTTAGGAGGTAGTGTATATGCCGATTCTTGTTACGGGTGGTGCTGGGTATATTGGGAGTCATACGTGTGTGGAGTTGTTGAAGGCAGGAGCGGAGGTTATCATTCTCGATAATTTTGCGAACAGTAAAGCGGTGCTTCTGGAGCGACTCCAACAAATAACTGGCCAGCAAATCCAGCATTATCAAGTTAATCTACTAGATAAAGCAGAGATTAACCGAGTTTTTACTGAAAATAAGATTGAAGCTGTTATTCATCTTGCAGGCTTGAAGGCAGTTGGGGAATCGGTCG
This sequence comes from Lederbergia graminis, assembly GCF_042655485.1. Classification (NCBI taxonomy): domain Bacteria; kingdom Bacillati; phylum Bacillota; class Bacilli; order Caryophanales; family Bacillaceae; genus Lederbergia; species Lederbergia graminis. Next base: position 74,150 of record NZ_JBHSMC010000015.1, on the reverse strand, counting down.
CAAAGCCTCTTTATTACTATCATCACAACTTGGTGAGCACAATTAATCTTTGTGAGGTTATGAGCAACCATAATGTGAAAAATCTTGTATTCAGTTCATCTGCAACGGTTTATGGCACTCCTGATGAAGTCCCGATTCCAGAAACGGCACGGCTACAAGCTACAAATCCATATGGTCGCACGAAGTTAATGATTGAGGAAATTCTTCGCGATTTATATGTCGCAGATCCTGAGTGGAGCATTTCTTTACTGCGTTATTTTAACCCAATTGGTGCCCATGAAAGTGGCTTGATTGGTGAGGATCCAACCGGCATTCCAAATAATTTAATGCCATATATTACACAAGTTGCGGTTGGGAAACGGCGGGAGCTGCAAGTGTTTGGGAATGATTATCCAACGAAGGATGGTACTGGTGTCCGCGATTATATACATGTCGTCGATCTGGCAAAGGGGCATGTTGCAGCATTGGAAAAAGTGATGCACTCCACTGGAATCGATGCCTATAATCTCGGAACAGGTCATGGCTACAGTGTCTTAGAGCTTGTTACAGCTTTTGAAAAAGCCTCTGGAGTAAAAATCCCGTACAAAATCGTCGAGCGCCGTCCTGGAGACATTGCCACCTGCTATGCAGATGTGGAAAAAGCACGCACACATCTCAACTGGCAAGCAGAGAAAGGCATAGAGGAGATGTGCAAGGATGCATGGCGCTGGCAACGAAAAAATCCAGATGGATATCGGTAATTTTACATCCGAGATATTTGGAAAGACCCCCTTGAAAGCTCTATTTATATCGCAATCTTCCCACCAGGACAGAAGCTTTCTACGAATTCGTGGAAATTGAAAAACGTGCCATGTGTGGGATTTTTCGTGATGTAACTTGTTTCTTCGTAAAATTTGAATAAAATGCTTTTTACGTATGCTTGACTCGCAGAAAGCATATCCACATTTGTATCTCCTACCATGATCACTTGCTCGGATAGCATATTTAACTTGTTAATGGCTTGAAAAATAGGGATGGGAGATGGTTTTACCTCCATGACATCATTTCTCGTCACAATCACATCAAACATATCCTCCATGTTGTGTACTTTTAATGATAGCATCACTAAATCTTTCAGTTGATTAGATACAATGCCAAGGCGAATGCCCTGATTTTTAAAAATGGCCAGCCCCTCTTTTACATAAGGAAAAAGTTGATGATGATGGTACGTTAAACTTTTTTCATTGATAAAAAAGTTCCATGCGTCTTCTAAGCTACAATCCATTCTCGCAAAAATGCTGGAAAAGTCAGTGCCATAATGGTATTGAACATCTGAAAATGGAATCGTATCCGCCTCAAAATGCTGAATGGTTCGGTATGCGGCATATACAAGACCATCACGGCTATCGAGCAAAGTTCCGTCAAAATCAAACAATATCGTGTTTATCAAAGTCATTTCCTCCTTTTCATTGCTTATTACCAATATAGTCAGGCTTTTTTAAGAACTCCTTAACAATTTGTTAAGCTTTTATTATACTTTTGTATTTGCTACGAACATGCCTCCTAATCAAACGCTTGTTTAAGCGAAATCCGCACAATATGGCGATTTTTGTCACAATCTAAATTTGATTTTCCTAATGTAATCGCATACTATTGTGGTACGAAATTTCACCTTATCGGGAGTGAGATCAGGATGAAGGAGCAATGGTTGCAAGTATTGAAATTACTGGAAAGTCGCATTTCCAAGGAAACCTTTTATGTATGGATAAAAGGGACAAGTGCTCACGTTGAGGATAACAACTGGACAATTGTTGTCACGAATGAATTTGCCCGAGTTTTACTAGAAGAAAATTACGTTGAACTGATCAAGGAAGCAATCTTTGAGATTACGAATGAGCGGCCGAATATTTCGATCATGACGGAAAAATCTTCTTCTCTTAACACGATTATTCAGCTAATTGATACATTATCTACTGCCGATAGAGAACATCTTTTTTCCCTTTTAATACAGCGCTACACGAATGAACCTCTAAGAATCCCTCTACAAATACACTACACCTTTGACGATTTTACAGAAAAAGAAGGAAATATCATTGCTTTACAAGCAGCGAAGACGATCGCCAATTCGCTTTGTAATGCCTATAATCCGCTACATATTTACGGTGAATCCGGTGTGGGGAAGACGCACTTGCTCCATGCAATTGGAAATGAAGTGCTGGCAAAAGATGCGTCCAAAAATGTCATCTATACAACCGCCGAGCAATTTTCTAATCATTATTTGGAAAGCGACCGTAAAAATCAATTAGATCAATTCCAAGCATATTATGCTAGTTCCGATTTGCTCCTATTTGATGATATCCAAGATCTAGATGGAAGAGAAGATACTCAGGAACAGTTTCTGCGCATTTTTAAACAGCTCTTGGATAATTCCAAGCAAATTGTTATCGCGAGCGAACAGAATCTAGAACAAGTAGCGAACATCAGTGACACCTTGCGCACACGCTTCAAAAGAGGACTTGCCGTTGATATAACAGCTAACGAAACGCAAGACGCCCGCATCGAGCTAAAACAAGTCGAAAAAATGGAAAAAGACCTAAAAAAGCTTAAGGAACGCATCCTGGAATTCGAATCTCGGACGAAAGGGATGAAGTGAACAAGGAAAAGTCTACAACCCAGTTGCAGCGGCATTACTTTGTAAAATGGGATATACTGAAAGGGAAAGAGTACACGTGAAAAAAGAGTTTTTGCGGATGCTGCTGAAGATGGAAATAGATCCTGCAAAAGCAGAGTTAATTAATGGTTTTTTTGATACTTATTTAAAATTAACAGAAAGCGAGGAAGAAGAACTTTTGAGTTATACAAAGGAATTTACTCAAGAGGAGTTAGATTTCATTGAAATTTTACCGAACTCGTGGAAGGAAAGAGGATGGAGAGAAGGTCGTCAAGAAGGCCGTCAAGAAGGAATACAAGAGGGAATACAAAAGGGAATAGAAAAAGGAGTGCAAACAGGAGTGCAAAAAACAACAAAAAAAATTGCACTAAAATTATTAAAAGAAGGATTACCTTTGGATAAAATTGCACAATTAACAGACTTAAACGTTAACGAAGTTGTGGAATTAAGCAAACTTTATAAATAAATGCCTCATATTAACAAAAAGCGAGGGAAAACTGATGAGCTACAAAAAGGAATTCACTCAGGAAGAGTTAGATTTCATTGGAAGTTTACCGAACTCGTGGATGGACAGAGGGAGAAAAGAAGGCTATCGAAAAGCTCAAATCAATATCGCCACCAAGATGTTAGATGTCGGATTACCTAATGATATTATTGCCAGGTTATCTGAACTTGACATAAGTGTAGTAAAAGAAATTTCAAAAGGCTTCCAGCAAGGACTTCAAGAAGGTCGGCAAAAAGCAACAGTTAATTTTGCACTTAAATTACTAAAAGAAGGCTTCCCCTTAGAAAAAATTGCAAGAATCACAGCCCTGGACTTAAGCAAAATTGAGGAATTGAGCAAAAGGCAATAATTACCCCATAGATGAAACTTCCATTATAAATCCCTCACAGCGAAAAAACAAAACTATAATCGTAAGTGCTTCCTTTTGAGCAAAGAAAAGTGGAAAACGGTAATCAGAAACGGGATCTGATTGCTTCCTTACAGAAAAATATCACCCTACAGTGTTTTACCTCCTCTCCCTGTTAAAATATGGTTATGTCAGCTGAATGTATGTTTGTGTTATATTAAGATGATGAGTTTTTTACATACAGGAAGAGGAGCAGACATCATGAAATATTTTGCTATATTACTATTTTCCTTCATTTTATTGACTGGCTGTGGTTCGAAGGATGCGGACAAGCCTAAGACAGACGAAACAGCGAAAGCTCCGGTAGAGAAGACAGAGACAAAAGCAATCCCAACTCTTGAAGAATTAATTGCCGAGTCTAAGTTAGATGAACAAATGCTAGCAGCTTGTGGCGATATGAAAATTGAGTACATAGAGGCAAAACTTCGTGCCGGAGACACAAAGCCGGCAATCGTAAGTATCTGCCATCACGGTGGGGACGTTAGTTTAGAAGGGGAAACTGCCCACACTATGGTCGCAATGCCTGTTGAAAACAGCGACAAGTGGGACATTCAAGACATTGATCAATCAGAAATCGTGCACCCTGCTGCATTTCTAGGCACTATCCAAAATACGGATGGTAGCGAAATCGTTATTATCGAACAGTACGAATCCCCAGCTGCATTCGGCGGCCGTGGTTTCCAATATGTGTATTTCGATGAAACACCAAAAGTAGACACTCAATTTACTCAACACACTCTCTCAGGTGACATGACACTTGATAACGGGAAAGTGTTAGTACAAGACGAATCGGTTCTCGAAACTTTTACTTTTGAAAAAGGTGAATTCCAACATCGTTCTGAACTGAAAAACTTGGATAACAGTGCCAATGTTGTGATTACCTACGACAAGAACGCACAAGGAAAACTAATCTTTTCGGAAAATAACTTCACTACATTAGATGTAAAAGTGGGAGACCGCATTAGTTTTCGTAGAGCAAAGCCAATTCCATTAACGGATTTCCAAATTCGAACAAATCTAACTCGTGAAGAAAATAACGTCGATACTTTCGTAGTAACAGAAGACATGCTCGGTAAAACAATCGAAGCAGGCGAGTATCCATACGATGCGAGCACCATGTCCACGTTTATTATAGGAAAAGGTGGGCAACCAGACTTATTATTACACGGATATTTTGACCTTTTAAAGACTGGAATCATGCCAGGATCCAAAATTCAACTCACAGATTCCAATAAAAACATCGAAAAAACACTTGGTACACCAATCGAAACATTTGGTTTCGCTGGCGCAAATTATTTAAACTACGGTAAATTTGCTTACGCCGTCCCGTTCCTAGAATCAGAAGGGGAAAAAATTTACGGCATCGCTAGAATCCTAGACGATTCCGAAAAAGTCAATACAATGGACCTCCGTAGCGCATGGGGCGAACCAACAAATGAAGCAATCGACGAACTCGGCGACCCAGCACTCCTTACATGGACGTACGAATTCTCACCAGAATACAGAGTCCGAGTCAGCTTCGACAGCGACAAATGGAACGCCAACGTAACCGAATTTACACTACTACGAACTTATAACGAATAAGGGACATGGGGTCAGGTCCCTCGTCCCAGTAGTCTCTTAAAGAAAAAACTCGCCATTTTATTAGAGAGAAATGGCGGGTTTTTTTAATTTAATAGACAGTGTTGTCGTTACTGTCCGTCTTCATAGTATTACTGTCCATTGTACTGAATTTACTGTCCATCATGATAGAAATACAAGCCATCTTTACCTAGTTACTGTCCGTTAACCTTGTTTTACTGTCCGTCAGCAAAATACTGTCCGTTATCCCCGTCTTACTGTCCATGGCTCTAAATTTACTGTCCATTATGATAAAAATACAAGCCATCATTATCTATTTACTGTCCATCAACGTCGAATTACTGTCCGTCAGCAAAATACTGTCCGTTATCCCCGTTTTACTGTCCATTGTACTGAATTTACTGTCCATCATGATAGTAATACAAGCCATCTTTACCTATTTACTGTCCATTAACCTTGTTTTACTGTCCGACCGCAAAATACTGTCCGTTATCCCCGTTTTACTGTCCATTGTACTGAATTTACTGTCCATCATGATAGAAATACAAGCCATCATTGCGTAGTTACTGTCCATCAACGGTGTTTTACTGTCCGTCAGCAAAATACTGTCCGTTATCCCCGTCTTACTGTCCATTGCTCTAAATTTACTGTCCATTATGATAAAAATACAAGCCAACATTACCTATTTACTGTCCATCAACCTCGAATTACTGTCCGTCATTAAAGAATTACTCTTCTTCATCCCAACCACGCCAACCCCATCTGTGATTTTTCGCATTTCTTTTCTTCTTGCACTCTCTTATAATATAAATATCAACAATGATGCGAGGAGTTACTTCATGAAAAAGGTTTTTGCTGTAATAATGTTTGTTTCACTTCTAGTTGCGGGTTGCTCACAGTCCAATGATGAGCAGGTGGAACTCATTATTTCTTCAGCTGCAAGTTTGCAACATGCCCTCAATGATATTCAAGATAACTTTGAAAAAGAGCATCCGCATGTCAAAGTATTTTTTAACTATGGCGGCTCAGGTTCGTTGCAACAACAAATTTTATACGGGGCGCCAGTGGATGTATTTTTTTCTGCATCCGAGACGAAATTCAACACGTTAGTTGATAATGAAATCATTGAAATAAGCGCTGATCTCGTAGGCAATGAAATTGTGCTCGTAGTCCCTCACGAATCCAACATTGCGACATTCACAGATCTTCACAAGACGAACACGATTTCCATCGGGACCCCAGAAACGGTGCCTGCTGGAAAATATGCGCAGGAAGCTTTGACAAGTATGGAATTATGGGAGGCCGTCTCTGAAAAAGTCGTCTATGCAAAAGACGTGCGCCAAGTGCTTACATACGTTGAAACCGGCAATGTTGACGCCGGCATCGTCTACAAAACAGACGCACTCAGTTCCGACAAGGTGAAGGTCGTCGCTACAGCGGATCAACAATTGCACACACCAATCATCTACCCAGTCGGTATTATCAAAAGTGCCATTCATCAGGATGAAGCGAAGCTGTTTTTCGATTTTATTCAAAAAGAAGAATCTATTAAAATCCTAGAAAAATACGGGTTCAAAGGGTTGGATTAACTTATGATAATGGAACTTCATAAAATGGATTTTTATAAGTGTAAAAGTTTAATAAATCCGCAGGGCCAATTGGAAGTTAAAGCAGTAGTCGAAGGGGTTAATCCTGGTCGTATTTTCGTAGATAATCTTACTTCTCCCAAAACGGGACTTGTCTGGTTAGGCAATAATGACGGTTTTATTTTTATTGGGAATGAAGAAAATGAGCGATTCAATGAGCAAATAGATCATTTTATTGAGACCGCCATTCAACCCGAGGCTTTAAAAGTTGGTTTACATTGGTTCGAAGCGATTGGCAACCATCCCAACTGGAACAAGACAATTGAAAATATCTTTCAGCACCGTAAGTTAGGCAGCTGGAATCAGAAAGTGTATATACTGGAAAAACACGACTACCGAGACGAAAATGAGCCTGTGATAAAACAGGAGTATTCAATCAAGAAGCTAAATAAAGTATTATTTGAATCCCCCATCGAAAACATTGATTTTTTACATGCAAAAATTTCAGAGTTTTGGTCTTCTCCTGAAAGTTTTTTCCAATGGGGGATTGGCTACTGCGCTGTTCATAACGAAAAAATCGTGAGTGTTTGTTTATCAGGGTTTTTCGTCGGAAACGTCCATTGCATTGATATTGAAACACTGGAGGATCATCAAGGGAATAAGTTGGCGCAAAAGATCGCGCATCATTTTGTGCAGGACTGCTTGAAGCACGGCATGGTTCCTTATTGGGATTGCATGGAATCAAACAAGCCCTCCATCGCAGTTGCGGAGAACATCGGCTTTACGAATACATTTAACTATGTTGGTTATGAATTTCCATTTGTATAAAGAAAAGGTTGAATAACATGACAATAGACTTCTGGTCACCTATCAAACTATCTATAGAAATTGCACTTGTTTCGAGCATCGTCGTCATCATCCTCGGAATTTTTCTCGGGAAAAAAATGTCCAATTCCAAGTTCAGAGGCAAATCGATTCTAGAGACGATGTTCTTGTTACCGCTTGTGCTACCACCTTCTGTCGTCGGCTTCCTATTAATTGTCATTTTCGGTCGCAATAGCCCGGTAGGAAGAGGGATTGAATGGCTCTTCCAACAACCGATCATGTTCACTTGGTGGGCTGCCGTCATCGCAGCCATCGTCGTCGCCTTCCCACTCATGTACCAATCCGCCAAAACTGGATTCCAAGGCATTGACAAAGACATCGAAGACGCCGCCCGCGTCGATGGAGCGGGAAAACTCAAATTGTTACTGCTCATTTCGATTCCACTCGCAGCCAAATCCATCATCGCCGGCGCCATCCTTAGCTTTGCCCGGGCACTCGGCGAATTCGGCGCCACCCTCATGTTTGCCGGCAACATCCCCGGCAAAACCCAAACAACCGCAACCGCCATCTACATCGCCATCGACACCGGCAACATGCAACTCGCCTGGGCCTGGGTCGGCAGTATGATTGTGATCTCATTTATTATGCTTGTTTGCGTGCAACTAGTACGGGACTGAGTGCTATGTAAATGTGACGGCTTGTTTATGAGGGGGGACGGCCAGTAAACAGTGCATAATGGCCAGTAACTCTTGTATGACGGCTAGTAAACTTTGCACGATGGCCAGTAACTGAAGTAGCATGGCTAGTAAACCGTACGAAGGCCAGTAAATGTAGTAGCATGGCTAGTAAAGCTTGTACGATGACGATGGCTAGTAAATGAAGTAACATGGCCAGTAAACTGTGTACGACCGCCAGTAAAATTGGATCAACGGCCAGTAAACCGTACAATGGCCAATAACTGCAGTAGTATGGCTAGTAAAGCATGTACGATGGCTAGTAAATGAAGTAACATAGCCAGTAAATTTAGCATGACGGCCAGTAACTGTAGAGTCACGGCCAGTAAACAGCACGAAGGCCAGTAAATGAAGTTTCACGGCCAGTAAACATTGCACAACCGCCAGTAAAATCGGATCAACGGCCAGTAAACTAAGAATCTATAAATAAAAAGAGCCCAGCATCCAAAAGAAAGCCGCCAGTGTCGAAAAGGAATCGTCCAACGTCGAAAAGAGAGTGCTCAGCGTTTAATAAAGAGTATTCAACATCCAAAACAAAATGTAACTTCAAATAAAAAGTGCTGAGCATCCAAAAGAAAGCCTCCAGCGTCGAAAAGGAATCGCTCAACATCGAAAAGAGAGTGCTCAGCGTTCAATAAAGAGCACTCAACGTCCAAAAGAAAAAGCATCATCAAATAAAAATTACTCAGCGTCGAAAAGGAAGCGCTCAGCATCCAAAAGAAATCCCCCAGCGTCGAAAAGAAAGCCTCTAACGTCCAAAAGAAATTACCCAGCAACTAAAAAAGCCTCAACGTTCCAAAAGTGCACCGATACCATCAAAAAGAACGACACCTATCCAACAACCACTCCCTCTTCCCAGGTAAAAAAACAGCACCCCAGCAATTTTTTCGGTCATGTGGCCCTCCACCCAATCCTCTAAATACGAAACACCCTCCAAGCCTCCACTCCTATCCCCATTCCACCCAAATCTCAAAACCCAACCGCCACCAAGCTTGGAGAAGTCCCCAATGCCTCCCCATTCCCCCTTATCAACAAATAAATAACCAAAAAAGATAAATTTTTATTGATAAACGATAAACTGTATGATAAAATCAAAACGAAATTAATGGAGTGAGGTGTTTGTAGTGGAACGAGGGTCGACTACGTTTTTGAAGATAGCAATATTTTTGATTGGGGCTCCTGTGCTTGCTATATGTGTTTTATTATTGCCGAAGATAGCAATGGAAGCATTTGAGCATGCACAGGATGGGGCACAGTTAGCTTATGTAGTCTTTACGATTTTATTTATTTTATATGCGTCGGCGGTGCCATTTTATATTGCGTTGTTTCAAGCATTCAAACTTTTAAATTACATTGATAAAAACGAAGCTTTCTCCCAAATGTCGGTAGATGCACTTACGAAAATAAAAACATGTGGAAAAATAATTTTTGGCTTGTATATCGTCGCTTTACCATTTGTCTATTTGGTAGCCGAGTGGGATGATGCACCAGGCCTCATCGTAATCAACTTGGTCATTGTTGGTGCCTCCTTGCTTGTCGCTGTATTTGCCGCTGTTCTCCAAAGGCTATTACAACAAGCGATTAATATAAAATCAGAAAATGATTTAACGGTCTGAGGTGAAAAACAATGGCAATCATTATTAATATAGATGTGATGTTAGCAAAAAGGAAAATGAGCGTTACGGAACTTTCGGAAAAAGTAGGAATCACCATGGCGAACTTGTCGATTTTGAAAAATGGCAAGGCAAAAGCGATCCGATTTTCCACATTAGAAGCAATTTGTAAGGCATTAGATTGCCAACCGGGAGATATATTGGAATACAGAGAAGATGAAGAGTAAATGTTTCGTTCGGTAAAAACAGAAATTTGGAGGTGGTAAAAATGGCAATGAAAATACCTTTTATCCATCACAAACAACCACAAGAAGCATTGCAAATTCCGGGGGACGGTACACCGGAGCACGTCGCCATTATTATGGATGGGAATGGACGTTGGGCGCAAAAGCGCGGCATGACGAGGGCTGCTGGTCATAAAGAAGGCATGTCGACGGTTGTAAAAATTGTGAGAGCAGCGGTTCAATCGAAGGTAAACATTCTCACGCTTTATACGTTTTCTACGGAAAATTGGAAACGTCCGAAGGCGGAAGTAGAGACGATTTTGCGACTGCCAAAGCAGTTTATGAAAACATATTTGCCAGAACTAATCGCGAATAATGTTCGTATTGAGGTTATTGGTGACATGGGGAAACTGCCGATTTATACTCGGGAAGCGGTGCAATATGCGATGGACCGTACTCGTAAAAATGATGGTCTGCAGCTGAATTTTGCGCTTAATTATGGCAGTAGACACGAGATACTTCGTGCGATGAAAGAGATGCTGGGGGATCTTCAAAATGAGAAGTTGTCACTAGATGATCTAGATGAACAGCATTTTTCTTCTTACTTGGATACAGGTGGTTTAAAAGATCCAGACCTCCTCATTCGTACAGGAGGAGAGAAGCGGTTAAGTAATTTCCTGCTTTGGCAGCTTGCTTATACAGAGTTTTGGTTTAGCGATGTGTTATGGCCAGACTTCTCCGAGCAGGAGTTTTTGCAGGCATTGGATGAATACCGGCAACGAAAAAGAAGATACGGAGGCATATAGTACGGGAAGGATTTCTAGTGTAAACCTAGAAATCTTTTTTTAATTTAATGTAAAAAAAAAGACGCCCTATATCAAACAGAACCTAACGTACTAGGTTCTTTAGTGTTATGGGTGTCATACAGATAACCAATGAAATTCTTTTTTATATATTGAAATTGAATAATAAGTCGATCTAACCTTTCGCTAGCTTCGATTGTATCGGGATGCTCCAGTCCTCTTGTATTCGCAATATCAATGAGCTCCTTCTTTTTCATACTAATAAGGTTGAACAGAACTTCCTCATAGTTTTTTTCTAAAAGATATATAGTAGGCTCTATGTATTCCGGATTGGTAGAACTCAAACGTATAAAAAGATCATTTAATTTGTTTTTTAAAATCTCTAATTCCTCTTGAAGACTTAATTGATTTATGGGACTAGCCTTCATGTCTGACATGTACTACACCTCGACTTCTAGATGATAGAAAGAAAGAACTATTTGTAAATTCCCGATGTTTCCCTAAATATAACATAATAATAACAAATTATGTAAGATTTAATAGACTTTTTACATAATTTTATTATTTAATTTTACCTATTTGCCTAAAAGAAGACAAAAATAGATAATATGTTTTGGTAGAAGGTGTTAAGTAGTGAAAAAACGCGCAGAGGCACTGTAAAACCTAAGTGAGAAAGCCGACTTACCCCATACGCAAACAGCTAATAATCAATTATACTATCCACCACATACACCCCGCCCATGAATACAATCCACACCATAATAGGTAGACATAAGGATTTCAAAGCACTTTTCCATGACGCGATATCTCTCCGTGCCAACACACGATCTACTAGAAAAAACAAGACCGCAGCTAATAAACTGTAGCCAAGTAATACCAAACCAAAAAGTACATGGAAAACGAAGGACAGATAGATTTCTAGTTTCGCGGACGTAAATTTTACAATGAGAGATGCAATGTAATCACTTATAGTAGAGGTGACAGTGCCATACACTAAAATAACCGGAAAGCTATACATGAGGTACACCGGAGTGGAGAGCAGAACGCCATGAAAGTATTCCCCAATAGAATTAATTTCCTCACCAAATGGGCTCGTAATCATAAGCCCTAGCAAAATAGCAAACAAAGAACCAGAAATAGAAGCAGAGATTATTTTTCGTGAAAAAATCGGACCTAACTGAAAATGATTATTCAAAAACTCACACCTTTACATTATTCATGTTAAAAGCTATATATAGAAGTACACCAAATGTAGCTCCGCCGAGTAAAATTAAACCTGTTACACCAAGCATCATAGCAAAAACCGACATAATTACACCTAGAATCATAAATAAAAGTACTTTCATATATTACATGACCTCCCTAGACTTTACATATAAGACTTTATTACTAATTCACTATTTACCAGCACTTCTCCTGTTTTCAAAACAAAAAATCCGTACACACCTCACAACCACGAGATCTCTATAAAGCGCAATCCTTCACCAGATAGTTCTCCTAGCCTACATAAATTCATATACTCTTTATAAAATAAAGGATTTTCACAAGGAAAAAAAGAATATGTTTAGTAACTTTTAAGAATTTTTCATCATCTATGACTTTATTTTCCACATATAATCACTTCAGACTTATTCCATACAAAAGCTAAATCCTTAGGGGGAGGTACTGTGTTAAAAAAAGCTTTTTCGAGCTTTCGTTTTAGAAGTGTGTTTTTGAAGATCTCCCTTTGTTTATACTTAAAATGATGTATATCAGAAGTTGGTGATAATTTTTGAAATTTAAAGAATATAATTATTCCATATTTAGACAATTTTTGATATGTTTGTACTATGAGGAAAGTCTAATAGAAAAGTAGGAGATTATTCATGGCTAAAAGGAGCGTTTTTTATGTCATTTTAGGGATTTGTTTAGTTGCGGTTACTATAGGCTTATTTTTATGCTTTTCACCGAAAAAAGTACGAAATACGTCTACTGAAACAACTACACTAGAAGAAGAATCCGCAGATACAGATAATGATGATCAAACTCCAGAAATCCCCCCACACAAAGTCACTTTAGAAGAAGTTAGTGGAGATGGTTTTGTTATCCAGGTATAACCCGCAACGATGTGTTTGTATCAGGTATATTTAAAGTCGTGATCATTCCGAGGCCGGAAGATAATTAGGCTAATTTTAGAGAAGTCTATCCAGCTCTTTCCTGCGCTTTTGCACATGTTGCTAGAAAACCAATCAATAAAAATCCAAAAAGATAATAAGGTTGAGGGAAAGTTTGTGAAAAAGAATATTTTTAAGAAGTTTAATATTGTGTTAGCTGGAGTTCTTTCTTTAACTTTCCTGCTATTTGTCGCTGGTTGTTCTGTTAAGGAGACTCAAAAGGATAAAAATGTTGTCAAATTGGCGGCCTTATTACCGCTGAGTGGCGAGTTAGAATCAAAAGGGGAAATTCGCAAACTAGCAATTGAGATGGGTGTGGAAGATACAAATAAAAATTGGGAAGAAGAAGGATTGGAGCTGCAATTCGAACTTACAGTGGAGGATAGTGAAAGTGATCCAGAAGTTGTTCTATCTAAAGCTAAGAAATTATGGTCTGAAGGACATAAAATCTTTATTGTTGGTTCAAGTGCAGAAGTAGAACGAATCCAACCTTGGGCATCTGAAAAAGGTGCTATCGTTATCAGTTATAGTAGCACTTCACCTGCCCTTGGAATTGCAGGTGATAGTGTCTATCGAATGGTTCCTGATGATACGGAACAAGCAAAAGCATTAGCAGATTTATTGGTATATGAGGGAATATATGGGGTTGTTCCCGTCTATCGAAATGATATTTATGGCAGTGAATTAACGAAACTGTTTACAGAGGAATTTGAGTCATATTATGGATTGGTTACAGAGCCAATAATATATCAACCAAAGGAAACAGATTGGGAACATGTTTTGAAAAAAATGGCAGACGCAGTGGATAGTTTTGATATGGAAAAGGAACGGATTGCAGTTGTTCTTGTTGCATTTGATGAAATAGCTGGCATGCTAGAACAAAGTGACCAAGAAGATAGTATGGATGAAATCCGTTGGTTCGGAACGGATACTGTTACACTCAGTCCGGTCATTTTAGAAGATAAAGAAATCGCCAAAAAAGCATCACAAGTAAACTTAACAGGAGTGACATTTGGTATTCCTGATTCACCCCTGTTTAATACGATTCAATCTGAATTGGAAACTGTTACAGAAGGAACCTTTCTTCCAGATGCACTGTTTGCCTATGATATTCCAGGCATGTTAGCATCTGTAATCAATCAACTGAAAGATCCGTTTGACAGGGAAGAATTGATGAATCATATGATAAAAGGATCAGCCACTTATGCAGGTGTAACAGGATGGACATATCTAAACGAAAAAGGAGATCGCCAATACTATCATTATGATATCTGGGAAGTCCAGGAAGATAGTTCCTTTAATTGGATTCAAACTGCAAAATATGTAAGGAATCCAGGCTTTCCGGGCTATATAGCACCAAAGTAGTTCTTGAAATCGATGTTTTTTAAATAATCGGGAAAGGCGATGTAGAAGATGAACAAGTGGATTCGCAACATAGGGATAGGCAGTATGAGTATAGCTATCATCTTATCAGTCTTTTTAGGCGTAAGAAATGAGAATAGTTATGCAGTTGAAAACGACAGGTATGAAGATGAAATGATGGGAGCAATTGAAGCTTACAAAAAAATGGATTCCCAATCACAGCAACAAATGTTGGCCAGTGTTAATGGCCTTACTCCAATCTATTTAAGAGGAGAGGACATACAAACTACGATAATGCGGGTTCAGACGGAGCGTGTTCGAGTAATTGATAGTCAATTAGTAAAACAACTGAACTTAATAAGTGATGGAGACCAACGTTTACAAGAATTAAATGAATTAATGAAAGCTACGCAAGCAATAGATGAAGCAATCCGAAATGACCAAGACATAGTATCAGTGATGGCACTAATCCAAAAATTAGGTGCGGAAGTGCGAGCTGAGGCTCGAGAATCTCGCCTACAAGAGCTTAATAAAACAGTCGCGGAGCTACAAGCAAGAGCAAATAAAATGCGGGAGGAAGCAAATCAGCGACTGGCTGCAGCATATGCCCAAGGAAGTTTATCATTATTGGAGGATGTTAGAGCAGTTGTTAACTCTGAAATTAATGTCCAACAACATAATAAGCAGATGGACATGCTCAGGTTTCAATCCTTAGCCAATAAGCGGAATAAAGCACTAGATACGATTGGAAAATCAAACGAATTATTAAAGTTAACGATTGAAGATAAGATGAAGAAATAGCAACATTGGAAAATACGAGGAGTGGATTTGCAACCTTCCCGATAATAAAATCCCTTGAAGGTATAACGGGATTCCTTGCCCTTGCAGGTTTAACCCAATCAAATAGGCAATTATAAAAGACAATCACAAAAAAATCGCAGTCCTCATAAGGGGGGCTGCGGTTTTTTAAATTATTACCGAGAGATATTTTGAAGTGATAAGTTCAAACTATCTGGTAGTTTCATCACTAGGTGCTCTATATACGGCGCTTCATTTAGTCTAGATTACTTGAATAGAAGTCATTTAAACTTTATTATAAAGATACAAAGTAATAAAACATTAAAGAAATTGTGTTTTTTTATAAAAAAGGGGCATAACTTATGGTAACAGATACTTTACTGAGAGGGAGAGAAACCATGAGTGAATTGAATAAAAAGTCTATTAGGCGTGTAAAGGTTTCTAAACAAAGACAGATCAATATCCCGAAGGATTTTTATGAAGCTTTGAATATTAGTGATGAGGTCCTAGTTGAATTTACGGGGAAGGAGATTGTAATTCGACCAGCTGAATATGAAACGGTTGACTTTTCCGCGGATATTTTAAAGGATCTTGTTTCTGAGGGCTACAGTGGTGATGAATTAGTTCATCGTTTTATACAAATTAAAGAAGAGATTCCACATGCACTCAATCGTATGAAATACGAAGCATTGAAGAGTCCATCCATCACAGGAAGTTTAGATGATTATCTAGATTCATTGGAGGACGACGAAGAAAATGAGTCGTAATGATTTGTTACCCTTCAAATTAAGTAATATTGCAGCAAAGCAACTTAAAAAGATAAGAAAAACAGATCGGATCTTATATGATAAGATAAATAGTACTATAACTGATATACGGATTGATCCAAATTTAGGAGAACAAAAAAAAGGAGATTTAAAGGGTTACTCTTGTGTTGATATTAATCATCTGAGAACGAATTATGAATTGTGCTATACATTGGAAGAGGATGCAAATGGGCAACTAGTTCTTGTTATAATGATGGGTCCACGAGAAAATTTTTATAAGGATTTAAAGCGATATTTGAACTTCTAAAAAGCTAATGATAAATAGAGAGGCAAGTGGCGGAAAAACAAAATTTTCGGCCACTTGTTTTTATTTCAGATTCCTATTAAGCCCCTTCAGTAATCAATTTCCTTATCTTTTTTTTAATCGCTAACCTATTGTTTACCTTTTATAATTGCAAATAATAAGGAACCGATACTGAATATACAACTAACCATAAAATGAAGCTTAATCTCTGTTGTGACTGTAATTCCTTCAAATAGTATAGATTTCACTACACCATATACAAATACTACAGTATATTTGTTACTATCTTCTACTTTTAAATAACTGTCTAAAATTAAACTAAGTAATAGAACAATCACACTTAAGGGTATAGTTCAATATACAAGCACGGTGATAATATTCCCCACACCATTATAATAGAGGTTAAAAAAGCTATAAATAGAAGCAAACCAAATGTAAATCCACCTAGTATAAATAATCCGAAATTCTCTTAAAACATGATAAGATATGACACCCCTATACCGAGCATCATAAAATCCTCTGTTATAACATGCCCGTCACCATTGACCTTGTTTGTTGTCCGTGTTCGGTGAGGCAATGCTGGTGGGCGGGAATATAGCATAACTGCTCACCAGCTAGCAAGTATAACACGGACAAACCGATTCTAAGTATTCGCAGGCAGGGCCCCGACCCCTTCCAGCGAATACAAAGAATCGGCACTGTGGTCAATGGCAAGCAGCTGCGCTGTGACTCAGTAGTTCTTCAATATAGTGCTATCGTAAACAAAAGGAAAATTAAATTTTCTACATTTTTCTTCCAATTTCAAACCAATCTGCCAAAAATTACGCTATACTTAAATGTAAGGAGATTCAGAGAAAAAGGGAGCTGTAATTTGTGAGAGGGATGACGAAATGGGTGGTAGCACTAGTTCTTAGTGTCCTTATTTTGCCGGCATTCGTTAGTGCACAGGAGTCAACGGAAAACAAACCACCAGGAAATACGGAACAACCATCACCGGATAATGGTGAGAACAATGGTAATGGACAAACTCCTCCAAAGGACGAAGAAACTTCTCCAGATGAAGAGGAAACGGAACCAACACCGCCACCCGAGACAGAGGAGCCAGGTACGGGTGAGGAGAACCCTCCGGTAAATGAAGAGGAAGAACCTGTAGAACCAAAACAACCTGAGAAGCCAGAGCCAGGGAAGGAAAAACCTATAGGTAAAGAGCCTGAAGTGAAGGATCCACCTGGAAAGGGAACAAATCCTCCGAAAACGGAGAAACCAACTGAGCCTACGAAACCAGACAAAAAGCCAAATGATCCGAAACCGACAACACCAGATAAGCCAAAAAGTCCAACTACTACTACACCGGTTGAAAAGAAACCAAATCCAAAACCAACTTCACCATCTACTTGGCAACCATCGAATAATGATCAACCATCCGTATCAACTGATGTAGAAACAACAACGAATGTTGAGGGAGAAGATGAAGAAGAAGTAGACGAGGAAGTTGATAAAGAGGACGAAGAGGCTGAAGAACAAGAAGAAGAGGAAGAACCTGTGGATTTCGAGGATTCTTCTAATCATGATGAACAGGTAGAATCCAAAGAAGAAATAGTAGAAAATCCTACAGAAGTTGCTGCAGAGATAGATACAAATAATCGCAAAACTTCCTATTATATAGGAATGACGATTATCGTTATTACACTATTAACAACAGGCTTCTTTGTTTGGAAGATGCGTAAAGTATAATACATAAGAAAAAGGGGAATCCTAGGCCTAGGATTCCCCTTTGATAAGAACACAGGTATTAATCAAACAATTGATTAATACCTGTGTTCGTTTTTGTTTAAGGATAGTAGTGGAAATATAATAGTCGCTGCAAGAATATCGTAAAGTCTCGCAAGAATATAATCTTTACTGCAAAATTATTAGTTTATTGTGCAAGAATATAATCTAATCGCGCAAGAATCAATCTGTAATTCAGACGCTTCTGCAAGATTATCGTTTTAAGTTACAAGAATATCAATCTGTCTCACAAGATTTTCAATCCGTTACGCAAGATTAAATATACTTTCTGCAAAATAATTTTCAAGAGCAGTAAAATAATAGTACAGAGCGATATTGGACTCATCGACTTCAACTTTTCGACAAAATCTGCGTCATGTTTCATTTGAAAACTGTAACGGTATTCGACAAATTCCTATATGGGACAAGTTATTTTGTTCCTTAAAAACAATAGCACTCCAGATGTATATTGGAGCGCTAACGTGTAATCTTCGTGAAATTTAGTTTAAAGTATAGAACCAAGTTTTGATATTGAGCCATTACTTTGTTATAGTTTATGAGTTTTTCTTTTGTTTTGTGTAGTGTTTCTTTGAGAGTTTGGACGCTTTTTTCTAGCGACTTTTTTTCGTATTCAAGTTTGTCGAATCTCAGTTGGAGTTTGTATAGCTTTTCTTCTGTTTCGGATAATTTTATTAATAATTCCATTTCTCTTTGACGCGATGACCATCTCTCTTTGATTTGGTGGGTTATCATTGCGTTGGTTAGATCTTTGTTTCTTTGCTTTTTTCTCATTAAATAAGGTGTTGGCTTTAACGGTGTTCTCATTATGGTTGAGAGGGACGTTTCACCGGCGCTGTCGAAGAAAATAATACCAACTATTACAGAACTGGATATCTCACCAAGCTCTAAAAAGGATATGGTATTAGGATTGAAGAAGGGATCCTATTACATAAAAATGTAACTATTTAATCCGAACATACCCATCAATCAAATATTTGATTGATGGGTATGTTCGGTTTTTTCGGTTATTTCGGGGTGCTGGACAGTAAAAGAAAGAATATAGGAAAAGTCGAGTTATGGGGCCAAGACCTGACATTCAAAAGGTCACTAGCGAAAGATGCCTTCATTCCCAGAAAGAATCATCATGAATGCAAGTGCTGAGAACAAGAGAATCAGATAGAGACGAATAAATATATCAATTTCACCAAGAATAAAACACTAAAAGGAGAAATGAAATCATGAAAAAAAACAAAAAGAAATGGATAAAATGGGGAGTCATCGGCTTTGCAATCCTAATTGTGCTCTCGCTAATGTTCGGAGGAGACACAGAGGATAAGGATAATCAGCCGTCTGAATTGGAGAAACGTCAAGCAGAAAGAGCAGCCGAGCGGGAGGAACGTCAACAAGCGTATGAGCAAAAGCAAGCGGAACGCAAGAAAGAGAAAGCGGAGGAAGAGGCCAAAAAAGCCGAGGAAGAGGCACAAGCGGCCAAGGAAATGGAACAATATGTCGCAGACTTTGAGGCCAGATTTGAGGATTTTGTCTCCAAAAATGGAGAAGGCGTTATATTAGGGATAGGTCCTGTCAATGGTACGTATACGCAAATGAAGATGGTTGTCTCCGATGCCTGGTATAATTCGCCAGCACATGAAAAGGAGCGCTTTGCAAAGTCCATGAAACAATACACGCTCGGAATGTTAAGGCAAACAAAAGTGATTGATACAGACGACGACATCGTTTTCCGAATCGTGGATGCCTACGGAAAAACAGTAGCAGAAAGTACCTGGACCGGAGAAATGAAAATCAAAAATTAATATGAATAGGAAAATTGAAATAAACGTGGAGATTCCGACTGTCAAAAGATAAGAAGGAAATCATCAATGGAAACAAAGTGACGCGACACCAGTTAATCGAGATAAAGGAAAATCACGAGGCACTAGAGCTTCTTTCCAAGACATAACAGAGCTCTACTAAATGGGGTAGTGACAGACATCCAAACAAGTCTAATGCCTAAGCTTAACCAAACAGAATATCAATAGTGTAACTATAAAGTAACTGTCACCTCCCCATTTATAAAAAAAGAGCACTGCCTATATCAGCAGCACTCTTAATAGTGGGACGAGGAAACTGACCCCATGTCCCGCTATTTCTCCACAAAATATTCTAGCAAATATTCAAACCAAACTTGGTGTCCTGCTTCACTTGGGGCACTTTGGCCTTCTTCTAAGTAGTCGAGAATTTCTTCGGATGCATGATCTGGCCAGTCACTCCAATGATCTAAGTATTCAAACCCTTCGCTCTCGGCAAATTCTTTCAGCTGATCAATTTGCCGTGGGTAGCCTGTTGCATTGTAAATTGGATGTGCTGGTTGCAACATCACTACTGCATCTTGAGCATCTTCGGCACGTGCTTCATTTAACGCATCGACGAATGTCTGGATATTTGCCTGATTCATCTCAACAGAAATCCAGCCACTATTATCATTTAACGGAAATGGCTCTAGTAAAACTAAATCAGGTGTTGCTGCAACTACTTCTTCCATATATTCACCTTCGACAAATTCCTGTGAAGTTGCACCTTCATATTTATATATCTGTACATCCATAACGCCAGCATATTCTTCTTCTAAGGCTTCCTCTAACATCGAAGCCCAGCCTTCGTCACCACCAAGAGATTGGGAACCAACGATAGCTAGTACAAATTCTTCGCCAGCTTCTGCAGCAGTCACCAATGCATTACGAGCATCTTCTGGCCAATTGGCTGCTTTTAATGTAAGAGAATCAACATCGGCTTCCTCTTCCGAGGCATCTCCATCCGAGTTGTCATCCTCATCTTTATTCTTCTCTTCTGATTGTTTCTGATCTTCATCAACTGTGTCCCCAACTTTTTCATTTCTGGCAAATGAAGATATATCGGTTTTTTCTTTCCAATAAAAATTTCCCAGTACAAGAAAGATGACACATGCGATAACCGCAAGTGCTGTAACTAATCGACGCACTTTCAACCCTCCTATAAAAATACTATTTTCACATAAAAGTAGCAGTATTTCCCATTCTATACATAGATTGACTGTTAAAAACTCTAAAACTACTATTTAAAAACGAAAATCTTATGCTACAATAATACTTAGTTCGACATAAACGTAGTAAAAAAGTCCAGTATTACAATTCGGATTACAAAGGAAATTATATGCTAAATTGCGTAATTTGACAAAAGTATGGTAATGATTTCCTTTAGCGTGCTATAATCATGCTATAATAATACACAACATTGAAAAAATCGACAATCATCCAGGGAGGATATTATGGAAGAATCTATCAGCTTAAAAGAACTCATGCAAACCCTGAAGAAAAGAATGAGTTTAATTATACTTATAACAGTGGCAGCAGTCATCATTAGTGGAGCTGTCAGCTTTTTTGTGATGACACCAATTTATCAGTCTTCGACACAAATTCTCGTCAACCAATCACAATCAGATGAAATGGCATATAACACAAATACAATTCAAACAAACTTACAATTAATTAACACATATAAAGAAATAATAAAAAGTCCGGTCATCCTGGAAGATGTTATTAAAGAATTAGATTTGGATTTAAGTACAGGTGCATTAGCAAGTAAAATATCTTTTCGAAGTGCCAATGATTCACAAATCGTGACTGTATCCGTGCAAGATCCAAATCCAAATCAAGCAGCAACACTTGCGAATAAAGTAGTCGAAGTGTTCCAAACCAAAGTTGTTACTTTAATGAATGTAGATAATGTAAATATTATTGCGAAAGCAGAAGTTGGAGAAAATCCATCTCCAGTAAAACCACAACCAGTATTAAACATCGCAATTGGATTCGTTGTTGGTCTTATGCTTGGAGTCGGACTAGCATTCCTACTAGAATACTTAGATAACACAATCAAGAATGAACAAGATGTCGAACGTTTATTAGAACTACCTGTACTTGGTGCAATTGCCCAAATTGAAGATCAAGAATTAGAGCGTCCAGTACGTTCAGAAAGAAATGCTAGATTAAGAGGTGAGACGATTGGCTAGAAAACCTTTCAGACAAGTAGCGCAATCAGGAAAACGGAAATTAATTACGAAGCTAAATCCGAAATCACCTGTATCAGAACAATACAGAACGATTCGCACGAATATCCAATTCTCAGCAGTGGATGAGGAAATTCGTACATTAATGGTTACATCATCTGGTCCTGGAGAAGGAAAGTCAACAACAACTGCAAACATTGCGATTGTGTTTGCACAACAAGGGAAAAGAGTCTTATTAGTAGATGGAGACTTACGTAAACCGACAGTTCATTATACATTCGGAATGACAAATGCTGCTGGATTAACGAACGTTTTAACACGTCAAATGAGTCTAACGGAAGCGACAAAAGAAAGTGATGTTTCTGGCTTAAGTGTATTAACATCAGGTCCTGTTCCACCAAACCCAGCTGAATTATTAAGCTCAAAGTTAATGACAAGCTTCATAGAAGAAGCAAAGGAACATTTCGATACGATTATTTTTGATACACCTCCAGTATTAGCTGTAACAGATGCTCAAGTGTTGGCAAACCAATGTGATGGCACTGTACTAGTTATTTCTAGTGGTAAAACGGAAATTGAAAGTGCTCAAAAGACGAAAGAACTTCTTACAGCTGCAAAAGCAAAACTATTAGGTGTTGTATTGAATCGTAAGAAAATGGATAATAGTAGTTACTATTATTACTATGGAACGGAATAGGTTTTTTGTCGGAATTTGTCAAATAAACCATGTCTATTTCCCTTGATAGGCTAATAGGTATATAGTACTATTGAACTACTGAATAACGAGCAAGTAATGTCGTTTAAGGAGGAGATGTGCAAGTGATTGACATCCATTGTCACATTTTGCCGCGAGTTGACGACGGTTCTAGTAATTTTACTGAGAGTCTATTAATGGCAAAACAAGCAGAAAGTGAAGGAATTCGCACCATTGTCGCAACACCTCATCATCAGAACGGAAAATACAATAATTTCAAGGTAGATATATTACAAAAAACAGCAGAACTGAATGAATATTTACAGTCAGAAAAAGTCGATGTCACTATTCTCCCTGGACAAGAAACACGAATCTACGGAGAATTTGTTGAGGGCTTCAAAGACGATGAAATCATGACACTTGGAAATGTGTCTAGCTATGTATTTCTTGAATTACCAACTTCTAGTGTTCCGCGTTATACGGATCAACTATGCTTTGATATTCAAATGCTAGGTTTAACTCCAGTCATTGTACATCCGGAGCGGAACACAGAATTACTAGAAAATCCTGATAAGCTGTACCGACTTGTTAAGAACGGTGCGGCATCGCAAATTACTGCAGCAAGCTTGACTGGCTATTTCGGGAAAAAGATTCAGAAATTCACCTTTGATTTAGTAGAAGCAAACCTTACTCATTTTCTAGCATCTGATGCTCATAATACAAAATCACGCACATTCAAAATGGCAGAGGCACTTGATTTGGTAGAAAAGAAATATGGGACAGATTTACTCTACTACTTTATCGATAATGCAGAACTAATTCTCGATGGACAAGATATTTATCGAGAGATTCCAGAGAAAGTAAAGAGAAAGAAAATATTCGGGTTATTTTAATGGACAACTTCTAAGTTACAACATAAATATGTCACATTGGCTATGCCTCCTACCCGTTATCAATTGGAGGCACTCGGCCATCCTGTGGGTGGGAATTCCTACCTTAGACACGTTTGTTGTCGAGAGGATGGTGTGAGGATGGGTTAGATGCCCAAGTTATTTAAAATATCAAAATATATGTCTAATGAAAGCGTATTTTCATAAGTACGTTTTCCTTAGACATTTATTTTTTACAATAGCGACATATGACTTTCGTCATTTAAGGAGTGAACGAACTTTAGAAAAATCAAGAAAGCGGGGATATTTCTCCGCAATATGAAGTTATGTGCTGATTTAATCCTACTGAAAAAGTAGGAATATAATATCAAATAAAAATCTATTTGAATGGAAGGGACTAATCTTGAGGTGTCAAAAACTGTTCTTTTATGGATGTTATTAGACACAGATATTATGATGTCCATAGATTATTTTCAATTTTAATTCGTTAATCAATTATCAGACTTTTATATTTATCGATAACAGTAATATGGAAGCTTGATTATCATCTTAGTAAACAAACATTTATTAGATTCTTTGAATTTACCATAAAAGCATGAGGATTTGGTAGAATAGAAACCATCATTAATTTATAGTATTGGCTAGATCCAAGTGTCATTAAAAGTGATAAATATAGAATGGAAATATTTGGAGGTTATCATGAAAACAGTGAAAAAAGCAATTATTCCTGCTGCGGGATTAGGTACAAGGTTCTTACCAGCTACAAAAGCTATGCCAAAAGAGATGTTACCAATTGTAGATAAACCGACGATACAATATATTGTTGAAGAAGCAATTGAATCTGGAATTGAGGATATTATTATTGTAACAGGTAAGGGTAAACGGGCTATTGAGGATCACTTTGATCATAACTTTGAGTTAGAAGATAATTTAATAAAAAAAGAAAAATTTGAATTGTTAGAAAAAGTTAATCACTCTTCTAAGGTTGAAATCCATTATATTAGACAAAAAGAACCTAAAGGACTTGGACATGCTGTTTGGTGTGCCCGTAAATTTATCGGTAATGAGCCGTTTGCTGTTTTATTAGGAGACGATATCGTGCAAGCAACAACTCCTTGTCTTAGACAATTAATTCAACATTTTGAAAAAACACAGAGCTCTGTAGTGGGTGTACAGCAAGTTCCTGATGAAGAAACACATCGATATGGTATTGTAGAACCTTCGATTCAGGATGGAAGAAGCTATGAAGTGAAAAATTTTGTTGAGAAACCTGTACAAGGTAAAGCACCATCAAATCTAGCAATAATGGGACGTTATATTTTTACTCCTGAAATCTTCGGTTTCTTAGATAAACAAGAAATAGGAGCTGGTGGGGAAATCCAACTTACTGATGCTATTCAGATGTTGAATGAGAAACAAAAAGTCTTTGCGTATGATTTTATAGGTAAACGATATGATGTAGGCGAAAAGTTAGGATTCGTAAAAACAACAATTGATTTCGCCTTAGAAAATGAAGAAATTAATGAAGATTTATGGCAGTACCTAGAAAAAAAAATCTTGGATAGAAAAATAACGAAGGAGATTTTTAGAAATTAATAGACTTGAGTTGATTTTTGAGATTCTAGTTTAATCCTTATTTACTAATCTAATAAGATGATATTATATCGAAACAAACAATATGTAATGAAGCGATGGTAATAGATGAATTATATTTGTTAAAGTTGAACATAGATTGAGACGAGTATGGACGTGCGGATTTGTCTATTGGATTTTTATACATTAGGAATATGCCTAATAAGTATCTAGTTGTATAAAATTTATATATTTTATAGAGGTGAGTTTAGTGTCACTTAGAAATTCTCATAATAATTTACATGAAGAATATGCGGTAACCCTTGATACAAGACTAGAACAAAGGTATTCATACCCACAATTATTTTATCCTGTACTTAAGCGATCAATGGATATAATATTAGCTATCACTGGATTAATGTTAGCTGTTCCTTTGTTATTGTTTTTTTGTATTGCAATTAAATTAGAAACTCCTGGTCCAGCATTTTATGTACAGGAGCGAGTAGGTCGTAATGGTAAGTATTTTAAAATAATTAAATTGCGTTCAATGGGTGTTGACGCTGAAAGAAAAGGGGCTCAATGGGCAGATAAAAACGATCCTAGAGTAACAAAGATTGGTGCATTTATTCGCAAAACGAGAATAGATGAAATTCCACAGCTAATTAATGTTTTAAAGGGAGACATGAGTATTATTGGTCCACGCCCAGAACGTCCGATATTCACAGCGCAGTTTAATGATGAAATTCCAGGGTTTGTTCAGCGTTTAACAGTTAAACCTGGTATAACTGGATGGGCCCAAGTAAATGGTGGTTATGATATCTCACCTGAAAAAAAGTTATATTACGATTTATATTACATAGAGAATAGGTCTTTATTATTGGATTTTAAAATAATATTAAAGACAATTCGCATTGTAATAACTGGAGAGGGAGCTCGCTAAGAGTTGGTTATCATATAAAAAATACTTGCAATCATCAATTAAAAAAGTCGATAGATAATTTAAGTATTGAAAATCAACTTTTATGTATTAAGTTGTTCAATATTACAAAGATATATTTTATTGCGAATGAATTAAGAGATATATGAATCTTTAAAAGTGAAGTGATTGTAATGTCTAAAAAAGTAAGTATTATTGTTCCCACATATAAGAGAAGTGATTTTTTAATTAGAGCAATAGATTCTCTTTTGAATCAAAATTATAATAATATTGAAATAGTTGTTGTTGATGATAATGGTAATAATTCAAGATATCGATATGAAACGGAACAGAAAATGGAAAAGTTTAAAAATAACCGTAGTGTTATTTTTATAAAAAATAAAAGAAATATGGGTGGTGCCCTTGCTAGGAATGAAGGTATATCTAGGGCAAGCGGAGATTATATAACATTTTTAGATGATGATGATATATACTTGCCAGAAAAAGTATCCTTACAACTAGAATTCATGATAAAGAATGATTTGGATTTATCGTTCACAAATGTAAGTATCTATAACATTAATAACAAGTTAATAGATTTTAGGGAACATCCATATGTAAAAGATTTCTCAAAACAAGAACTTTTAATTAAACATTTAATGCACCACTTAACACCTACAGGAACTTACATGTTTAAAAAAGAAGCCATTAATAAAATTGGTAGATTTGATGATGTCCAAGTAGGTCAAGAATTTATGTTAATGTTAAAAGCAATAGAACAAGATTTGAAGATAGGCTATCTACCGGTTTCTAAAGTTATTCAGTATGTACATCCCGGTGAAAGAATATCAGTTGGACAAAATAAACTTAATAAAGAAATTGAATTATTTAATTTAAAGAAGAAGTACTTTAAGTATTTAACATTTAGACAAAGGCAATATATTAAGTTTAGACATCATGCTGTTATGCTTGTCGTAGGTATAAGAAGTGGTAAATACTACGTAACTATTGAACATTTGTTAAAGGCAATAATTACTTCTCCTGTTGATTGTATTTTAGAATTAGTAAAACATATAAAAAAAATAAATCAACATAAAGTTGAGTTCTGATATCTTAATTATCTAGTTTTATATAAATTTATATAGAAGAGGTGAATTAATTGCAACGAATTGGTATCTGCGGAAATTTTGGCTTCAATCAAAATATAGCTAATGGTCAAATAGTAAAAACTAAAGTTATTAGAGATAAATTGACAGCTCATTTTGGTAATCAACATGTGTATACAATTGATTCATACTTGTGGAAGAAAAGACCTCTAAAAATATTAAATGAATGTGTAAGATTAGCATACAAATGCGATACTATAATAATCTTACCTGCACATAAAGGTATAAAAGTGTTTGCACCATTATTTAATATACTTTGTAGAATATTTAATTGTAAACTTCAATACTCAGTAATAGGCGGTTGGTTGCCCGAATTTTTGAATAATAATAGAAGACTATTAAAAAGTGTTAAGAATATGGATACAGTTTATGTAGAAACAAAAACAATGCAAAGTAAGCTAGTAAATCTAGGATTGGATAATGTTGTTTACATGCCAAATTTCAAAGATATAAAGCTAGTTTCTTATAATGATTTACCTATTAAATATGAGGAGCCGTATAAATTATGTACCTTTTCCAGAGTAATAAAAGAAAAAGGAATAATTGATGCTATCTCTGCGGTTAATGAAGTTAATAAAAAGTTAGGAAGAAAAGCATTTGTATTAGATATTTATGGGACAGTAGACAATAAATTTGAAAACGAATTACAAATAGCTCTTGAAAAAAGTAATGATAACGCAAAATATATGGGCCTTGTAGAATTTGATAAATCAACAGAGGTGCTAAAAAAGTATTTTGCATTGTTGTTTCCAACATATTATGAGGGTGAGGGTTTTCCTGGAACTATTATTGATGCATATTCATCGGGATTACCTGTAATTGCAAGTGACTGGCGGTATAATAAAGAGATAATTAAAAATGATGTTACCGGCTTTATTTATAAATTGGATCCAGCAAATAAATCTAAAGGACTTGAAGAGATATTAATGTATATCTATAGTAATCCTGATTCCATAATAACAATGAAGCGTACTTGTATAGATGAAGCTAAAAACTATGCTTCTTCAGTTGTAATGCAGCAAATGATTAAAAGGATTAATAAAGAATATTAACATATTAAAAAAAGAAGTTCTTAGAGGAAGAGGAGAGTAGATGGGAAACCTGCATTATAAAATAAGTGTTATTATTCCTACATTTAATAGGGAAAAACTAATAATGAAGGCAATTGAAAGTTTGACAAACCAGACTTATAAAAACTTTGAAATAATTGTTGTAGATGACTTTTCAAATGATAACACACAAAATTTACTGGAAAATGATGTCCGTATTAAATATATTAGGCATGATGAAAATAAAGGTGCAGCAGAGGCTAGAAATACAGGAATAAAAGCATCTAGCGGAGAGTTCATTGCATTTTTGGATTCAGATGATGAATGGTTACCAACAAAATTGGAAAGACAGCTGAAAGTGTTTGAAAATAATAGTAATACTGGTGTCGTGTATACTGGCTTTAGAAGTATATTAAAGGATAAGGATGAAAGAGAAGTACTACCCCAAAAAAAAGGGAATATATATATAGAATTGTTGAAGGGTAATTGTGTAGGTACTACATCGACTGTTATGGTTAGAACAGATCTTTTGAAAAAAGTTGGTGGTTTTGACACTGAACTTTTAAGTTGCCAGGATTGGGATTTATGGATAAGACTGGCTAATATTACAGAATTTGATTTTGTAAGTGAAGCATTAGTTTTGTTTAATCAACATGAAGGTGCTAGAATATCTTCCAATGTTTCATCGGTAGTCAAAGGACACATAGACTTTTATAATAAATATATTAGCATAATAAAAAAGTTGAAGAAAAGTGAAAGTAGACACTTCTATTATAAAATTGCTAGAAAAGTAATAATCTCAGGGATTGTTGATAAAAATAAATCAACTATTAAAAAAGGGAGAATCATATTAAAGGATTCAATTTTTCCGTTTCCAAATTCCTTGAATGCTATATTATTATATTTATCTACCTTTCTAAACAGAAAGGTACTTAATAAATTATATTTTTATATTAAAAAGAATAAAACTTCATATCAAGCTAAATAAGTAACGACAAATGGTTGCAAATAAGTGAATTTGAAATTTTATTTAAAGAAAAGATGAACATACATGATTAGAAGAGATAAACTAAAATATTGTAAAAAAATATGGTTAGTAGGATTAAAAATGTTTTGCGCAAGGGAGTAAGGTTTTATGGAAAAGATAATAAATGTACTTATTTTTGTTTTTATTATATTAATCTTTATACTACTAAGTTTTTTTGAAAAGAAATTTAATTACAATACTAAAAAGAAAATAATATTATTTGGTATATTCCTTACTTCCATTATAGGCGCTTTCAGAGTTGTCGGATCTGATTTAGAAAATTACAGGTTAATTTTTGAGAATAGTCCAGTAATAACATCTTTCAATTTTTTTGAAAATATTTTTTATTATAATTATGAACCAATGTTCTTAATTTTAATTTCAATTATTAAACAATTTGGGTTAGGATTCAAAACATTTTTATTTATTTTCCTATTTATCCCTTTGTTTATACTTTACAAAATTATTGTGAATAAAGAAAAAGATTTACCACTAACCACTTTCGCTCTTTTCTTGTTTCTATATTTGTTCAGTTCCGATATAATTAGGCATTTTTTTTCTGCGATTATATACTTAAGTGCCCTCTATTCATTGTCCAAAAACAACAACGTGAAATTTTACTTTAAAAGTTTCATTTCAGTTACAATGCATTACTCAAACATTGTAATATTTTTTATTAGACCATTTATAAAAATGCGATGGACCGTATCTAAGTATATTCTGATTATCATAACATGTATAATAGTATCATTTATTACTAGGGATATTCTGTTTAACTACTTTGAAACAAAAACTTTTACTAATATTATTTTTAGAAAATTTCAAAATTACTTATTATATTATAATAATAGATATGAGTATCTGAGTTATTCTCATGTTATATTAAAATTCCTATTGCAATATTTAATAGTATTTCTATATTTCCTTATAATAATAATTACCTTTAAATACAGCGAAATTGTACAAGATAAATTTTATAAACTTCTTTTAAATTCACAAATTATCGGTAGTATTATACTATTAGTTACAATTATTTTTGATGCAAGTCAAATGGGACTAAGACTTAATTTTTTATTAAGTATTGGAAGTTTTTTGTTACTTAAAGAAATTTTATTTAAGTACTACAAGGGGAAAAAAATTATAATGTACTCTTGGCTATTAATATACTTAAGTTTTAATATCTTTATTAGAGCTTTATATAATATGGGTGTGTATAATCCTAATTATGGATATTACTTAGGCTTTTAATGTAAACCTTGTTATTACATTAAATATGAAATTGACTTTATAAAATACTAACTGGATTTTGCATATATGAGATTGTAATAAAAAGTATTAATACAGGAATTATAAAGAGAGATGATAATTTAAAATATGAAGTATTTACATGTTACCAATACGGATAAGTTTGTACTACCATATATAAAATTTATTAATAAACACTTTGATCAGAATTCACATAAATTTGCAGTTATTATTAACAATAGAGAAGAGAGCTTTAATCAAGAAGTCTCAAATATTGAATATTTTAAAAATAAAAATAAGCATTCAATAATTTCTTTGAGTAAATTATTTTATCAATACGATGGAGTTTATATACATGGGTTATTTAACTCGAGAGTTATTTTATTGTTATTCTTACAACCGTGGTTATTAAGAAAATGCTCATGGATAGTCTGGGGTGCAGATCTATACTCATATAGAGAACCTAAAAAGACTATAAAGAGTATATTGAAAGAAATAACAAGAAAAAAAGTAATTAAGAATTTCCGTCATGTTTGCACACTTGTTAAAAAAGATTATGAAATAGCAAAAGAAGTTTATAACGTGAGAGGCGAGTATCTACCAGCAATGTATCTTAGTCAGGACAGATACATTGCTATTTGTCGTCAGCTAGAAAATGCAACTAGGAGAAAAGACAATATTGTAAAAATATTAATAGGTAACTCAGCAACTAAGTCTAATCATCATATTGAGGTCCTAGAACTACTTAAGAGATTCTCTCACCAAAATATTGAAATATATTGTCCTTTATCATATGGTGATTCTTCATATGCAAACGAGGTAATAGAGTACGGTACCATAACATTTAAAGAAAAGTTTAAACCAATAATAGAATTTATGAATATGGATACCTATATAGAATTATTAGATTCAATGGATATTGGAATATTCAATAATGATAGACAGCAGGGGCTTGGAAATATTAACTCACTCTTACATCTAGGCAAAAAAGTTTACCTTCGTGAGGGAACAACAATGTGGAATGAAATACATGAAGAAAAAAAATTCGTAGTCTATCCTGTAGAAATGATAAAGAGTATAGAATTTGAGGAGTTAAATGAGTTTAGCAATGAAGACCGAATTAAAAATAAAATATTAATGGAGGAAAATTATAGCGAGAGATCTGCAGTTGATATTTGGAGGAGAATATTTAATGAAAAATAGAAATAATTCGGTAGGTATACTATGATAGAAAACAATCAGCTTAAAAAAGATACTACTAAAGGTATCTTTTGGACTTTTGTGGATTTTTTTTCATCTCAAGGAATTAAGTTTATCATACAGCTACTATTAACGCGAATTTTATTACCTGAGCACTTTGGCTTGATAGGAATGATATTAATAGTTGTAGCTATATCACAATCTATCGTTAATAGTGGAATGCAAAATGCTTTGATTCGGGAGCAAAATTCAACTCAGGTAGACTATTCTACGGTTTTCTATTTTAATCTATTTGTTTCTATTGTTATATATGGAGTTGTTTTTATTTTTGCGCCAATTATAAGTGCATTTTATGATGAACCAATTCTAAAAGAATTACTTAGAGTATTGGGGTTAATTATCATAATTAACGCATTTGGCATTGTTCAACGAACTATTTTGACAAAAAAAATTAACTTTAAAACGCAAACACTTATTAACATTATTTCAACTGTCTTTTCTGGAGTAACAGCTGTTATTTTGGCCTTAGTTGGCCTAGGCGTTTGGAGTTTAGTAGTTCAAAACGTAATGGGGCAACTTATTCAGACAATTCTTCTATCATTGCACAATAGATGGAAGCCCTCTTTTATCTTTAGCGTTTCATCATTTAAACGACTATTTGGTTTTGGCTGGAGATTACTTGTATCAGGCTTAATAGATACAACTTATAAAAATATATATAATATCATCATAGGAAGAACCTATTCAACTACAGTATTAGGGTATTATACACAAGCAACAATGTTAAGAGATATTGCGTCTAACTCTATTACATTAGCCGTACAGAAAGTTACCTATCCTGTATTAAGCAAGATTCAAGATAAAGAGAAACAATTGTTAAATGGATATAGAACTATAATTAAAAATTCCGTTTTTGTCACATTTCCATTAATGATTGGTCTTGCAGCAATAGCGAATAATTTAATTCCTTTCTTATTTGGTGAAAACTGGAAAGGAACAGTGCCATACTTTCAAATACTATGTTTGGCAGGCATGCTTTACCCATTACAGGCAATTAACCTAAATATTCTTCAAGTTAAAGGTCGATCAGACTTGTTTTTGCGGTTGGAAATCATTAAAAAAATAATTGGGGTTTGTTTAATCATATTTGTAGTCGTGCTTAAATTAGGAATGATATGGTTAGTCTGGACGTTAGTAATATCTTCAATAAGCAGCCTTTTTATTAATACTTATTTTTCGGGAAGGTTAATTAATTATCCAATTAAATCTCAATTTTTAGATATTATAAAAACATTTATATCTGCCGCAATAATGGGAATATTAGTCTTTTTTATTGGATTACGATTAAATTTTTTATTGGATATATATATATTGATTTTACAAATATTATTTGGGTGCGTAGTATTTATTGGCTTGTCAATTATTTTGAAATCTTATGAACTGTATAATTTTACAAAGTATATTAAGAATTTCGCAAAAAAATAGCTCGTTTTTTTAAACAGGAGGGGAAAAATTGGAAATAAAGAATTTCAATACACCAATATATAAACTAAATTATTCTATTAATAATAATAGATTATTTATTAAGCGTGATGACTTGTTACCTTTTTCCTTTGGTGGAAATAAGGTGAGAATTGCACAAAAGTACTTTGAAGATATGAATCGAAATAACTACGACTGTATAATAGCTTATGGTAATAGTAGGTCAAATCTATGCAGAGTTATTGCGAATATGAGTAAATCTAAAGGTATTCCGTGTTATGTAATATCTCCTGCAGATGATTCTGGAGAAAGACATGAAAGTAATAATAGTATTATTGTAGAAAAAATGGGTGCAAGAATAATCCCTTGTTTAAAGACTAATGTATCTCAAACTGTTACAGCGGTTATTGATGAGTGTAAAAAAGAAGGGTTAAATCCATATTATATATATGGTGATATCTTCGGAAAAGGTAATGAAAAAGTTGCTGTACAAGCCTACGCGGAAGTATTTTTTGAAGTAAAAAAACAAGAGCAAGAATTAGGCTTGGAATTTGATTATATCTTTCTTGCATGTGGTACTGGAACCACGCTAGCAGGATTAATTTGTGGTAGTTATAACTTTGGAAATGAATGTGAGATAATTGGTATTTCTATCGCTAGGGAAAGGCAACATTCCTATAAGGTGGTTGAAAATTATATCGAGAAATATTTTGGAGAAATCACAAGTGAATTAAGAGAAAAGGTAAAGATTGAAGATAATTGGAGATTAGATGGGTATGGCCATTATAATAATAAGATTCTTGAAATAATCAAAGAGATTTTAACTACTGATGGAATTCCAATGGATCCAACATACACTGGGAAGGCGTTTTGGGGAATGAATGAATTGTTGAAGAAGCATCAAATAATAGGTAAAAATATATTGTTCTTACATACAGGGGGTACTCCTTTGTTTTTTGATAATTTGAAAAAAATCTAGTGCAAATAAATGAGAGTGAGGATAGATATGGACACTAATATTTCAATAAGTATAATGGAGAAAACAGATGGTAATCTTACGAGAATAACAAAATTTCTACATGTTATAGGTGATGTATTTTATATTCCTTTACATACTACTGTGAGTATAGAAAGTTATGCAAAAAAAATACATTCAAATGGAGTTATTGTAATTGCTGAACATGAAGGCCAGATAATTGGAGCACTATTAGGATATGCCAATGATCAAATTAACAAGAATGCATATATAAGTGCTTTTGGAATCTTAAAAGATTATCGAAGTAAAGGTATCGGTAGTCAATTATTATCTACAATGAAGGAATTTTGTAGAAAGAATGGTATGCATAGAATATCTTTGTATACACATAAATCTAATAAATCAGCAATTAGGTTTTACCAAAGAAATTATTTTACAATTGAAGTAGAACCAAAAGATAGAGATAACGAGATATATTTGGTTTGTGACCTAAATATCAACATGGAAAAAGGTAGTGAAAAGTCTGAAAATGTATTAATAACAGCAATTGGATCTTTCTCAGCTGATATAGTAATAAAAACACTAAAGTCCTATGGTCATTATATAGTGGGATGTGACATTAATCCGAAAGAGTGGGTTGCAGAAGCATATGATGTTAATCAATTTTATCAAGCTCCATATGCAAGAAATAAAGAGGAGTATATTACATTCATTGAAAAAATATGTGACATGCATAAAATAAAATTTATTCTTCCCTTAACTGATCCTGAAGTTGATCTTCTTGCTACTGAAAAGAATAGACTTCAACAAAAAGGAATTAAAGTATGTATAGCAGATGAACAAACTATTAAGTTGTGTAGAGATAAGTACATGTTATCGCAATTTCTAATTAATCAAGAAATAAAAAATGTAATACCTACAAGCTTATTACAGGATACTGAAGAAACAACATTCCCGCTATTTATTAAGCCTAGATCCGGAAGAAGTAGTGAAGGTTGTCAACCAATTCTAGATCAAAAAGAGTATGGAAACATAAAAGAAGAACTTGAAGGAAGTAAGTATATTATTCAACCATTAATTGAGGGAAGAATCATAACGGTTGACGTAATTAGAGACCCTAAAACAGATAATGTCGTTTGTATCTCTAGGAGAGAATTGTTACGGAATAAATCAGGAGCAGGCACCACTATTGAAATCATAGACAATGAAGAACTAGAGCATTTATGTAGCTTAATTGCGAGAAAAGTAGGTATTATTGGGGCTGTAAATTTTGAATTTATTGAGACGAGTAAAGGTGAATACTATTTTCTTGAAATTAACCCCCGTTTTTCAGGAGGGGTGGAATTTAGCCACATAGCTGGTTATGATGTAGTAGGTAATCATTTGAATTGTTTTAGTAATAAAGTAATTTCCGAGAAAGGTACTATTAAAAAAGTAATTATAGCAAGGAAATATGAAGAATATGTAACACGAATAATAAAATAATTAGTTTAAACTAAAGGAGATATCAATCATGATAGTCCCGGTAACACGTACATCAATGCCAGATTTGGAGGAGTATATCGCTGAAATAAAAGACCTATGGGAAAGTCGATGGCTAACAAATATGGGGGTAAAACATGACAGATTAGAGGTGCAGTTGGCGGAATACTTAGATTCTTCTAACATTTCATTATTTACAAATGGCCACCTTGCATTAGAAACTGCGATTGCAGCGTTTAACTTATCAGGAGAGGTAATTACAACACCTTTCACTTTTGTATCAACTACACATGCTATTGTAAGAAATGGCCTTAAACCGGTATTTTGTGATATAAATGAGGAAAATTATACAATTAATATAGATAATTTAGAGAGCTTAATTACAGAACGAACATCAGCAATTATTCCAGTTCATGTATACGGGAATATATGTAATGTAGACGAAATAGAAAGAATTGCCAGTAAATATAACCTTAGAGTAATTTATGATGCAGCTCATGCTTTTGGAGTGAAAGTAAATGACAGAGGAATAGGAAGTTTCGGTGATGCATCAATGTTTAGTTTCCATGCAACTAAGGTTTTTAATACTATTGAGGGTGGTGCACTTACATTCAGTAATTCTGAATTAATAAGTAAACTAAATGCATTGAAAAATTTTGGTATTACTAGCCAAGAGACTGTTGACTTTATTGGTGGTAATTCTAAAATGAATGAATTTCAGGCTGCTATGGGACTTTGTAATCTTAGGTATATTGATGTTGAAATCATGAAGAGAAAAGCTATTGTAGAAAGATACGTAGAGAACCTTGCGGGTATTCCTGGTATTAAGTTAGTACAACCACAAATTGGAGTTAAAGGAAACTATTCATACTTTCCAGTTGTTTTTGATGGGTATAAACTAAAAAGAGATGAAGTTTTTGAATTACTAAAAGAAAATAATATTATTGCTCGTAAGTATTTTTACCCATTAACTAGTAGCTTTGAATGTTATAATGGGATGTTTAATACGGATGAAACACCAATTGCAAAATATATAGCTGATAGGATACTGACACTCCCACTTTATGCGGATTTAGAGTTTGAAAATGTTGACAGAATATGTAGGATTATTAAGGGATGAGGTGAGTAACGTGAAAGGTATTATTTTAGCTGGTGGATCTGGGACACGTCTTTACCCATTAACAAAAGCGATGTCTAAACAAATGTTACCAGTATATGACAAACCAATGATTTACTATCCATTATCTGTTTTAATGTTAGCAGGTATTAGGGAAATATTAATAATTTCTACACCAAGAGATGTAGATGGGTTTAAAGAATTATTAGGTGATGGTAAACAATTAGGGATGACATTTGAATATGCTGTGCAAGAAAATCCCAATGGACTAGCTGAGGCATTTATAATTGGAGAAGAGTTTATAGATAATTCTTCTGTAGCGCTTGTCTTAGGAGATAATATTTTTTATGGTTCTAATCTAAGTAATAGGTTAAAAAGAGCTTCTTCCTTAGCTAATGGCGGGGTAATTTTTGGTTGTTATGTAAAAGATCCAAGAGCATATGGAGTTGTAGAAGTTGACAATGATATGAATGCAATTTCTATTGAAGAAAAACCAGAAAATCCAAAATCATCTTATGCGGTGCCTGGATTGTATTTCTTTGATAATAAAGTTGTTGACATAGCAAAAAATGTAAAACCTTCTGACCGCGGAGAAGTTGAAATTACATCTGTTATTGAAGAATATCTTCAACGAGGCGAATTAAAGGTTGAAATAACAGGACGTGGGTTAGCTTGGCTAGATACTGGAACTCACGAATCATTACTGGAAGCATCCAATTTTGTTGAAGCTATACAAAAAAGACAAGGTTTATATGTTGCTTGTATAGAGGAAATTGCATTTAGAAGAGGATATATTAGCAGAGATCAACTATTAAATCTTGCCGAACCCTTAATGAAAACAGAATATGGAAAGTATTTAGTTGAAGTGGCTTTACAAACAAATGAAAGTGTATTAACTAAAGTATGATTTATTTTTTTAAATAGAAACGGGTGGAACAATGTTTAAGAAAAAAGTGTTAGTTACTGGTGGTGCAGGATTCATAGGTGGAAACTTTGTGCAATATATGGTTAACAAATATCCAGAATATGCTATTTATAATTTAGACCTCCTAACATATGCTGGTGATTTAACAAAACATCGTGAGATTGAATCAAAAGATAATTATTATTTTGTAAAAGCGGATATTGCTGATCATGAAAAGATTGATGCTCTTTTTGAAAAAGAAAAATTTGATTTTGTAGTCCATTTTGCAGCGGAAAGCCATGTTGATCGTTCAATCACAGATCCAGGTGTATTTGTTCGTACCAATGTATTAGGAACTCAGGTTTTATTAGATGCTGCAAAAAAAGTGGGTGTAACAAAATTTGTTCATGTATCAACAGATGAAGTGTATGGAGAACTTGATTTCGATCCAACAACATTTTTTACTGAAGAAACACCATTAGAACCAAATAGTCCCTATAGCGCTAGCAAGGCTTCTTCTGATTTACTTGTTCGTGCATATCATGAAACGTATGGTTTACCTGTCAATATTACACGTTGCTCTAATAACTATGGACCATACCATTTCCCTGAAAAGTTAATCCCATTAACTATATCCCGTGTTTTAAATGACCAAAAAGTTCCTGTATATGGTGATGGAAAGAACATTCGTGATTGGTTACATGTTCTTGATCATTGTACAGCAATTGATTTAGTAATGCATGAAGGCGTTAATGGTGAGGTTTATAATGTTGGGGGGCATAATGAAAGAACAAACTTAGAAGTTGTTAAAACTATTATTAGTACTCTAGGTAGATCTGAGGAATTAATAGAGTTTGTTACAGATCGTCTAGGTCATGATAAACGTTATGCAATTGATCCTACAAAATTAGAGCAATTAGGTTGGAAACCAACATATACATTTGAAACTGGAATTGCACAAACTATTCAATGGTATCTCGATAACAAAGAATGGTGGGAGCAAATTATAAGTGGAGAATATCAAAGTTATTTTGAAAAACAATATAACGTATAAATGTAGGGAGAGCGCATAATACAATGAAAATAACAATAGCAGGTACAGGCTATGTTGGATTATCTAATGCAATCCTACTGGCCCAACATAACGAAGTAATTGCACTTGATATAATTCAGGAAAAAGTAGATATGATTAACAATAAGCGATCTCCAATTATTGACAATGAGATTGAAGAATATTTAGCTACAAAAGATTTAAATCTTACTGCTACTACTGATAATTATAAAGCATATAAAGACGCAGATTATGTAATCATATCAACACCTACAAACTATGATCCAGAATTAAACTATTTTAATACCCGAACTGTAGAAGCAGTAATAGCAAATGTTTTATCAATTAATCCGGATGCAGTAATGGTTATAAAATCAACGGTTCCAGTAGGATACACTGAGAAAGTAAGAGAGAAATTTGAAACAGAAAACATTATCTTTTCACCAGAGTTTTTAAGAGAAGGTAAAGCACTTTATGATAACCTATATCCATCAAGAATTATTGTAGGTGAACAATCTGAGAGAGCTAGAGTATTTGCTGATTTATTAGCTCAAGGTGCATTGAAAGAAGATATTGATGTTTTATTTACTAATTCAACAGAAGCTGAAGCTATTAAGCTTTTTGCTAACACTTATCTAGCGATGAGAGTCGCATTTTTTAATGAGCTTGATTCATATGCAGAAGTAAGGGGATTAGACACTAAACAAATTATTGATGGTGTCGGACTTGATCCTAGAATCGGTACTCATTACAATAATCCATCCTTTGGCTATGGTGGCTACTGCTTACCTAAAGATACAAAACAGTTATTAGCTAACTATGCTGATGTTCCAAATAATATAATGACAGCAATTGTTGATGCAAATAGAACTAGAAAAGACCATATTGCTGAAATGATTATTAAAAGGAACCCTAAAGTTGTAGGTATTTATAGACTTACGATGAAAACAGACTCCGACAACTTTAGACAATCAGCAATTCAAGGTGTTATGAAGCGAATTAAGGCTAAAGGTATTGAAGTTGTAGTATATGAACCAGCACTACAAGAGGAAACATTCTATAACTCTAGAATCATTAATGATTTTGAAGAGTTTAAGAAAGTATCAGATGTTATTGTTGCTAATAGATTATCTGAGGATTTACAAGAAGTAAGTGATAAAGTATATACTAGGGATTTGTTTAGTAGAGACTAACTCAAAACAAGACATCTAGCAGGGATATTACTGCTAGATGTCTTGTTTTTATCACAGTAAATGTAAGCGTTTTAATAACGTATTTATTATAGTATAATTAATAATAAAACTATAAAGAGAGGGATTTAAATGCTTTTTTACTCAGACAAACTTAATAAGAGTATTCTTGACCCAATTCATGGGTTAATCAGAATGACAGATGAGGAAATGAAAATAATTTCCCATAGGTTGTTTAATCGTCTTAGGAGAATAAGACAAAATACCTTTCTATACAATGTATTTCCTTCGGCAAATCATACACGATTTGAGCATTCCATAGGTGTAATGCATCTTGCAAGTGAAATGTTCCTAAATGCTTTTCATAATGCTAGCACCCATAAGAATAAACAAGCAAAGTATAAGATAAAAGGCAATGCAAATATTCTTAGTATAGAAATGGTACAAAACTTTGAAATGCTCTTTTTTGATTTAAGAATTGCAGCATTAATGCATGATATTGGTCACGGTCCTATGTCACATTTATTTGATAAATTTGCACCAGCGAATAAGGACTTTTTTGAAATGATTAGAAACAATGATGGGCTAA
The DNA here is from genome assembly GCF_042655485.1 of Lederbergia graminis. NCBI lineage: Bacteria > Bacillati > Bacillota > Bacilli > Caryophanales > Bacillaceae > Lederbergia > Lederbergia graminis. The sequence continues at coordinate 33,477 of NZ_JBHSMC010000015.1, read as the reverse complement.
CTATAGATAATCAAAACCTTGGGACGTATCTAGTAGATGCATTAGAGAGATTAGTTATAAAAAACAGTAATCTGGATCATCATGTAGAGCATGAATTTGTTTCATACTATTTTGCATTAATTGTATTAAAGGATTTGAACTTTAGTGCTAATAGAATAAAAAGAATCCTTTCAATTATGAATAGTGATTTAGAACTTTCTAGGATAGAAATTGAATCGGAAGGTAAAGTAATCGATATTTTACCATTTCTAAATCATATTGTAGCTGGTGCCCCATTAGATTGTGATCGAATGGATTATCTATTAAGGGATAGTTACTTCTCAGGAGTAAAATATGGGACGTATGATTTACATAGACTATTAAAGTCACTTTTGCCTTTTATAGATTTTAAAAATGGAATAGTAAGACTAGGAATTAAAAAAAGCGGCTTACCTGCTATTGAAAACTTTATACAGGCTCGATATGAATTGTTTAAACAAGTTTATTTCCATAAAACAAATCAAGCGTGTAACACAATGTTATCAGAAGCAACAGAGAAGCTAAGGGAAGAGAATTATAAATTCATTGAATGTGATTCTGCGGAAGGTTTTTTTAATAGGTACATAGAATTATCAGATGAGCAATTTTTAATAGATGTCAAAAATAATCTTCAAGGCGAGAATGAAAGGACAATAGACGATTTAATGAATAGAAGGTTATGGAAAAGAGTAATTGAAGTTCATCCAGAAAAGGGACGTGAAAGAAAGGAAGATATTCACGACATACTAAAAGATGCTAAGAATTTCGTTTTAGAGAAATATGATTACCCTAAGTATGTTATTGGAACGAACTTCCTATCAGATAACCCTTTAAAGGATTTAGAAAATGAAAAAGCAGTCTTACTAAGAAAGGATGAAAATGAAAATTATACAATTGCAGGTTATGAACATTGGGTTAGAGAATCGAAGATTTTTAAAGCTTTAGCTAGTAATTACCAAATTGGTAGAATTTACATGAGGGTCGATACAAATGATCAAAATGCTAAAGACCAGTTCAGGAAAATAAAAATAGATTTAGCAAAAATGTTACATGAGAAAAAACCTTGATAACAGAATTATTTTATAGAGAGGAAAGAACTCATGAAGGGATTCTTTAGTCGATGTTCATTTGAACGATATAAGGATAGTATACCTGACGTAGAAAACTCATTGGATTTCTTTCAGAGTTGGACTGCAGAGCTTATTTATGCGGAAATGTAAAATCGTAAAACTGATAAGATAAACTGATTAAATATCTGTCATTTATAGAAATGGATAAACTTAAGATATAACGCTGAATATTACATTTGATTCTTTTACAATACTTTATAATCATCTGTAATAACAGACATCAGTAAAAACAAGTAACTAGGCATTAAGTTTTTTAGAGGATTAGATCTAATCCCTTGAATATATGTAATATAGTAAACTTTAGATAAGTTTGTTGTGGGGTGCATCTCAATGGAAAACAATACTAGTATGAATAAAGTGAAAGATGGAATTTTAGAGGCTAGACAAATTACGCATAATAGGGGATTTGTAGCTAAAGAAATATTGTTGTTAGGAGTAATTAGTTTCATTACAATTTTAATTCTAAATTCAAAAGAAATAACAATGATAGACCCCACTTTAGTTATTCCTGTCACAATAATTCTAATGGTTTTAATGAGATATCAGAGTTTTTATAAAATGTATTCCATTATAATGAGCATCATCTGGGGACTTGTATGGTTAGTACTGGGTTTTATTCTAACATTGTCACTTCATTTTGTATTAAGCGTACTTTTTGCAATTTTCATGTTTATTTTAGGCTTTCGAATCTCTATGAAAAAACATATGCATATCAACTAAATTAGTTATTTCAAAAATCACATTTATTATTGCAGGTGAATAGAGTCACTTATACATAGTTTTATTGCGAATAAAACAGGACTATAATTATGTGAATATTAGAATAATGGATTAAATTAGAACGCAAAACACAGCCGATGAGAGAAAGTCCTTTCTAATGGCTGTGTTTTATATTTTTTTTACTGCTAACAAGATTTCTTTGATTATCCCATATTTATTCATTAATCCCCCACCTGCGAAGGATCTTCCTTTTCATCTTCATCTTTACCATCTTGCTCTGGAAGGAACATAGCAAATTGAACTAGAGCGTTTGTTTTCGGATTCTTCGAGTACCAAGTGACTAATCTTTCTTCCTCTATTTCTTTAAATAAGTGTTTGATAGCGCCCTTAACTGCTTCACGAATTGAGATGATGGGTCGTTTTTTTATAAGTGACACTTCGTGATATCCTACAATACTATCTTCATGCCAATAATAGTAATTTGCATGGGCAGATACGTATTTATTATATACCGCGACTTCGACTTCAATATCCATTCCATTTACATGTACCCAAAAATTCTTCCACTCATTATGCATTTCCATCATTTTACTCTACCTCTATTCTCTATATATTAAGCGAAACACTCTTCTAAGTAATAGGGCAAAGATGTATGTAGTGTTACTTTTTGCTTAGTGATATAAAAATTACCGAAAGTATCTATTAGGACACTAATCATCATGTCTATAATATCATAAAAAGCAGAAGGGGCAAGGGCGGATCAACGATGAAATGCAGTTTAACAATTACACTTCTCTTATAAAATTCATAAACTTTAGTAAATTATACATAGGTGCTATATAATAGAATGATAGGAAAACTTCCTTAAATCTAGTTCTTTATATTTAGAAAGCTATTTTATTGGGGTGAATTATGATGAGAAATGTAAAAAACATAATTGTGATGATTCTTCTAATTGGATTATCTATATTTATGTTTATTCAAAACAACACACTTAATGAGCTAGAAAGCGAGATTTCAAAGAAGCAGTCATTAATAGATGAAATCGAAATGAAACTAGAAGAAGCTGGAGAAACAGTGGATTCAGAACAGATTGTTCATGAAGTAAGAGAAAGTATAATATCTGCTAAAGAAATAGGTGCAGAAATGATTGAAGTGGATAATACACTAACCGAATTCTATCAGTCTTGGGATCCAGTTCCAGAGGATGATGGTTATCTTCGGAAACTAGAATCGGCTCAAAAGAAAAATACGGAATTAACAGGCGCTGGTGAACAAAATCATATTGCAACATGGCAATTAAACCCTGAATGGACACTAACATTAGAAACAGTAATTAATTATGGCGATGTGGAGCAAATCCCTGTGTTATTTAAAATGACAACAGCTGAAGGCGAACTTGCTGGTATTGTACGTGCTACATATATTGTAAGTGAACATAAGTTAACCGATATTAAAAAGCAATATACACCAGCAGGGGAAAGAGATCGTGTCGTATAAGGAGGTAGAACAAATGAAGGCATCAAATAAAAGAGCTAATTACATATTTATTGGTGGCATTGTTGTTCTAATCATACTTCTTGTCATGCTATGGTTACAACACAATGAGAAAAACGAGTTGAGTGACCAAAACTCTAAGCTCTCGGAACAAATTGTTGTGCTAGAAAAGAAAGCAAAAGAAAAAAACATAGATGTAGATATGGAAGATGCTGGGAGCTTAACGGAAGCGAAAGAGGAAGAAATACTAATCACTACGGAACAAATCGAACAAGATACGGAACTAGCAAAGGAGTTTTTCAGCCCTGCTTTCGATTGGGAAAGTGGAGAGCAGTATGATGACATGCGTGAGCGTTATATCAGTTTATTAGGTGAAGATAGTTCATTTGTAGAATCATATATTGTAGAAAATACGAAAATTGACACCAATGACGGAGAACTATCTTTTATCGATCACGAAAGCTTAAAAAGTAAGTTCCATACACTTACAGCCATTCCCCTTGAAATGGAAGGGAAAAATCGGATTCGTTATGTTGCTTTCATCGTCCATTATATGCATCAAAATAAAGAGGACCTAAACAATCTAGATGCACTAAATGCAAGTGAAGCAATCGTGGAATTTACGATTGTTGGTGATGGAACAAGTGATGAACGAGAGATTGTTGATGTGGAAGCGTGGAATTTATCTTAATTTCGTCTGCATTAGCTAGGTTCGAGTAGGGATGAGGCAGGTTTGTCGTTCGGAAATTGTGGATAAGCTTTAGGACGAGACCTGCCTCTTTTTCCATACGTCAGTCTAAACACTCCCCATATGTGGTTCGATTTACCTGTCATAATCTAACATTGAAAAATACAGATAAGTAGATTCCAGTTCTTTCTAGATGATAAAAAAGTTCATTATGCTTTTATTAGTCTAGTATTTCCCAACTATGTTATAGGAGCGATATAGAAGCCACCAGAATAGTCCATCTGTCTCCTTATAAAATAATGTGAAAACATGAACAAAGTAGTTGTGTTTTATGTAAAACTACGCTATATTAAAGATAACAACTATGTGAAATTATTCACAATTAATGGTTGTTCATTCATTACTTCAATTATTACAAGGAGGTCTTGTCATGAGCAGTGTATTTATTTTAGGTGGGACTGGATTTTTAGGTTATTATACAGTGAAAGAATTATTGAAGAGAGGGTATGAAGTTTCAACTGTAGCTTTACCTCCAATGCCAACAGCAGATTTACTACCTCCTGAGGTGGAGTGTCATTTAGGCAATATTCATGAGATGACAGATGAGCAAGTATTGGAAATGTTGCAAGGGAAAGATATGTTTGTCTATGCTGCAGGTGCAGATGAGCGGATTGTTCCGGAAATTCCGGCAGCGAAGTTTTTCTATGATGAGAATGTTCTTCCTACACAGCGCATGGCAAGATTGGCAAGAAAAGCAGGTGTGAAGAAATTCGTTGTATATGGTTCTTATTTCGCGCATTTTGCAGAAAAATGGGAAGATCTAGAGTTAAGAAAACAGGCGTATCCACGTACTAGATTGCTTCAAGAACAAGTTGCATTTCTAGAAGGAGAAGGAGAAATGGTCGTTACATCTCTCCGCTTACCATATATATTTGGTACGATGCCAGGACGCGATCCACTTTGGACGATGTTTCTCCCTCAAGTTAAAGGAAAAGAGTTTGTTCCAGTTCTCGGAGGAGGAACGGCAATGGTCACGGTGCAACAAGTAGCGGAAGCAACCATTGGAGCACTTGAATATGGAATACATGGGGAAGCATATGCTATTTCTGATACAAATATGAAGCACCAAGAATTTTTCCAAATCATTGCAGAAGTGTTGGGTCAAAAAGATACGGTAGTACAAGTGGTACCAAAGGAACAAGTAAAAGCAGCTTACGAGCAAGTTGATAAACAAGAGGCAGCAAATGGACGAGAACATGGCATTCACCTCGCTCTAAAGGCTGAAATGGATGACCGTGATGCCTATATCGATCCGGAAGAAACAATGAACATCTTAAAATATAATAAAGCAGATGTAAGAGCAGCAATATATGAAACAATTGAAAGATGCGTAAAAGTATATAATAACTAAAAAATAACCATGTGATGGATCCCTTAAACTGTAGAGCATACTAAGGGGAAAGAGATAATTGTTCCCTTAGTGATTAATAGATTTTAATTTCATAATAAAGATGGCCATTGGCGCGTAACCCTAAATCTGAGGGACGGTTTTCATTACTTTTCTAGGAAGAGATCATAGAACCGTCCCTGTGATTCACATCCTCTATCCTCCCAACTTCCTTCTCAAACGCTAGTTTAATCGTTCCAATTGGTCCATTTCGCTGTTTTGCCAGGATGACTTCCAGTATATTGTTTTCGGGAGTTTTCTTTTCATAATAATCGTCACGATAGAGAAAGGCGATTACATCTGCGTCTTGTTCAATTTGGCCGCTTTCTCTTAGGTCGGATAGAATTGGCCGTTTATTCTCACGGCTTTCGACACCTCGGCTGAGCTGCGAAAGTGTAATAACAACGACGTTTAGTTCACGGGCCATGATTTTGAGTAAGCGACTGATCTCGCTGATTTCTGCTTGGCGATTGGCACGGTGCTTTGGATCACCCATGATCAGTTGTAAGTAATCGACGATGACAAGAAGTTTCTGATCGGGACCATATTCTCTGCGTAACTTTTGCACCCGTGACCAAATATAGACCATGTCGATACCGCCTTTGTCGAATAGATGTAGGTTTGCTTTGGAGATAGATGCGATTGCTTTCGTGAACTTTGGCCAATCTTCGTCTGTAAAGTTACGCCGTGGGTTGCGCATTTTGATAGAGCTAATTCCCGCTGTTGCACTTATGGCTCTTTTCAATAGTTGCTTTTTTGACATTTCGAGGGAAAACATGATGGAGACGTGTTCTTTTGCTGCATGTAATGCGAGATTTAAGGCAAAGGCTGTTTTACCAACACTTGGTCTAGCTCCAATCACAATGAAGTCCGAATCTTGAAAGCCCCCTGTCAAAGCATCTAGTTGCTCCAACCCTGAGGATATCCCCGTTATCTCACCCAAGTCTGTTTCGCAATCATCATAAATTTCCGTGAGGCTAGGGGAAATGTCTCCTAGGTCTGTATCTTCTAAGTTGACTTCTAGCATCATTAATTGCTGTATGCCCTCTCTTAGTGAATCTGTTATTTCTCCTTCTACTACATCATCCTGAATTTTCCCAGCAACTTTTAATGCCTCACGTTTAGTGGCAAATTCCTTTACAACAGATTGATAGTAATGGAAGTCCTCTGAAGATTTGACACTAGCTACAACATCGTAAATATAGCTAATCCCACCAGCATCCTTGATGCTTTCATTTAATTCAATCGTAAGTGTAACGATGTCAATTGGGCTACCTTTTTCCGCCATGTTTAATAGTGTGGAAAATAAAAACTTAAGCCTATGCGTATAAAAATGTTCGGGACGTATTGTGCATTCTTGAATTAGTTCGGGTTCTAAAAATAGACATCCAATTAGCGCTTCCTCAGCAGCTTGATTGTAAAGTTGGGGTTCCATCTTATTATTCCCTCCTGATATCGAGGATACTTCGCATTTTTTCTAGTTCCATTTCAATGACGGAAGATTGTGCAGGTTTTGTTTCCATTTGAATCAGTTGACTTGTCTCTTCTAAACTAGGAATAGCCCTTGAATCTACTTGCTTCTTTTGAATCAGTTGGGCAACTTTTGGCGGGTAGGGAGATGCTGCGACATGAGCAAGTAAGTTCTCCTCAAGTTCTTCATATGAATATTGCTTTAATGCTTTATGCCATGTATCTATTTTTTCTTGGTTCACCTCAAATTGTTCGTAATAGACAGCTATTAAGGCAAGTAAAGTAAAGGTTTCACGCTTCGTCATCTAAATCAAAATCCTCCTCACGTAATTTGGATTCCTTTGGTTTTTGGTTTAAATAAGCTTCAAATTTTGTGCCAAACAGTGTTTCCGGTCGTAAGTATTTACTCCAGTAGGCATCCTGTAGCCACTCCGTAGCTTTTATATCGATTACTTGATAGAAATCAACTAAACGAAACCCTTCTTGCCAACGAGCTCGAATCAATTGTTGTGTTTTCTTCGTTGTTGCTTTGTATGTTGCATTTGTTTTTGCATTTAAATAATCGATGATCTCCGAAAAGGGAATATATACATCTTCTTTTGTAGTCTTTGTAGTAGTCTTTGGTATTGCTTTACTCAAATTGACCTCATGGGTAGGGCAGTCTGTGTTATCCAAGAGCTCAATTTGTTCCTCCATAGGTTCAAGTTGTGCTGCTTTTTCAAACTCACGAATTTTATCGTAATTGATCGTATACCATTTCGTTTGGTCCATTCTGTGCTTATTGAATGTAGCAGTAATTATAAAGCCTTGCTTTTCCAGTGATCTCATTGCCCGTTTAATTGTTCCTACTGAACAAAATTGAATCTGCTTTTGCCATTCCTCATATGTGTTATACACCCACTTACGACCGTTCTTTACCGTGGAATAGGTTTGCAACCAGTAATGAATTTGTTGTAGCAAGATTGCCTCGTTTAACCCTATTTCTGCAGCTAGCGAGGGTTGTACCATAAACGCATAATCATTCACCAATAACTTACTCATCTTCAATTCCTCCTGATTTTTTAAGTAAGAACTATGAGATGCACTGAGTTCATCGATGCGCTCAATGTTCTCACCTTTTATATAGAAGAAAGGTGCAAAAAAGGACACCTTGCTGGGAAAAGATTTTTAAGAAGATAGAAATGGGGCTGGTGCTGTTTTCCAATGAGACAAGGGAAATATCCATAATTCTTTGCAAAAAATAATAGGATTCTGCCAAAATCTCTTAGGAATTTTGACAGAATTCGTTATTTCTTAGGAAATATTTAAGGTTTTTCTAAGGGAATTTGTCAAAATCCTCATTCGCTCTACTCTATGAATCTCGATATCTTGAAAGTACCCGGGAATATAAGAGAGAGCGCGCTTTCCAGGAAGGGTTCGGAATGGAAAGTTTTGAGGAGCTTGTAGAGCAGTATAAGCCGATGATTTATAAAGTGATTCATACGTTGCATATATACAAGGATGAAGAGGAGTATTTTCAAACAGGAGTGATTGGACTGTGGGAAGCAAAGGAGCGGTATGATCCAGAGCGGGGAAATTTCAGTACTATTGCCTATACCTACATTCGAGGTCGAATTCTGGATGAGCTGAAAAGGAAAAATAGGATAGAAGAAAGAAGTGCATATCCAGATGAAGAATTCTGGCTAATGAAAATAGACGAAAATGCGGAGCATCCGTTTGAATTAGCAACATTATTATCTTATTGCAATGGCCTTACTCCAAAGCAGAAGCAATGGGTAATAGATACGTTTTATCTTGGATTGACACTGAAGGAAATTGCTAAGAAGGAAAATGTTTCTGAATCAGCTGTTAAAAAGTGGAGGAAGCAAGCGATGGAGAAAATAAAGGAGAATATTGAAAAGAGGGATGAGAGTATAGATTGAAAACGAAATTGCGAAAACTTTTGAGCTACTGTTGGCTGGGCATTTGTAATTGCACAACCATTTATCAACAAACTTGCAGCCACAGCGAAGCTGCTTGCCATTGACTGTAACGTCCGATTCTTTGCATTTGCTGGAAGGGGGCGGGGCCCCGCAGGCAAATGCTTAGAATCGGTTTGTCCGTGTTATCATAAATTGCAGGTGTGCCTTTAGGCATTATTTAGACAGACATGCATTGCTTCCAAAACACGGACAATAGTAAGTCAATGGTGGCGGTCCATATAATATGCACAATTTATAAAAATATTGGTTGATCGCCCAAACGTTAAATAGTAAGCAAAGGAATAAGTACTGAAATCAAGATGTATATGCGTCTCGATTATTCAATCGTTCTAATGAAAGATATTCGTTATGATTAGTTAAATTGTCATCTCCACTTTTGTATTTATTCATAATGAAATAGCTATATAGAATATTACTTAATTCTTTTATCAAACTAGCATTGATTTCCAGTTTATACTGAATTTTTCTTGATCTATGTTCCATTGTTCTCTGTAAGTGTTCAGCTTGATATATTTTTCTCTCTGTTGTTTTTTGACTGTATGGTAGCGAGATTTTATCATCATTATAGAAAAAAACATCTGTTTCTGTGGATGTCTTTGGGGAAGTATTAGATATATGGTGAGCCGCTATCCATATACAAATATCCTCTTTGGAAGGTGATTGCGTAGGAAACCAATAAAGTCCATGTTGACGACTAATCATAATTGGTGGCATATCCACATTTTTATTTAGTGCGGATCTTGATACTTTCGTTGCAGCGTTCAGGTCACCTCTCCCATAATAGAGTAAACTGTCTTCAATAATCTCCTTTGGTTTTTGAGTAACAATAAAGGAATGTCTCCATTCTCTTACTTGTGTCCATAAAGAACCATACTTGTTGAACACAGGTTCTAGCAATACTGTTTCATACTTAATAAGATATTTCTTCTCTTTCTTCAACTTCATGCCTCTTCCCTTCTAAATTAATCATGTTGAATTAATCAATTTGAAAGTAATAAGCAATGATGTATGGATTAATTGCATACGCCAACTATTGTAATTCTCTAATTTGCAAAATTCACCACCTTTCATTTTTTATAATAAAAGCAGGCGTATAGGTATAGTTTCCTATATTTTGGTTGTTAGTTCAAGGTAAAAAGTAGCAGATATATAATTTGATAGGTAAAAAAATAAAACATCTCATCTTTGGAAATAGCCAATTAACCAACAACAAAAAACCACCCAATTAAAAATTAGAATGGCTTTTATTCTTTATTATGATTTCGTTCTATCATTGCCTCTAGAAAATTAGAAAGATGGTTTATCTCTTTTTCCGACAATTTTTGTGCGTTTTCTACTAACCGAATTACTTCTTTCGATAATGCTGGAACTTCCCCAAAAAATTCACTTAATGAAATTCCTAATGCTTCACATATACTTGATAACTTATCAAGAGAAGGTGCTGTTCGCCCTTTTTCAATATCGCTTAAATATGATTGTGAAATATAGGCTTTCTTTGCCAATTCTGATACTTTCCAGTCCTTTGCAATTCTTAAATTTCGAATACGACTTCCAATATCCATTAACATCACCTTCCTCTATTATAGTATTTCTAAATACGTAAAAATTACAAAAAACAACAATAAATTACGTAAATAACGATAAAATATGTTGACAATTACTTTATTTACGATATTATGTATGTAAATGGAATATCATAATGAAACAACAAAGAACGACAATATTCCATTTACAGAAAGAACAACAGCGGAGCTACTACATAGATATTTTTTTGGGGGTGAATTGATTAGAATTTGAGATTAATAGACATGGACACACGCATTTCAAAGAAAAATTGGAAAGGAAGGAAAGATGTTGAAAGTTCTCAAAGCAAAGACGCTTATAGATGGGACAGGAAAACCCGCTAAAGAAAATGTAGTAATTGTGATAAAAGATAATATAATCGAAGCCATTGTTAGCCAAGAAGAATACGACGACCTTGAAAATAGTACTATATATGATTTAGGCGACAAAACGATTATGCCAGGATTAATCGATTCTCATATGCATTTCTTTGCAGTTCCAAGTCACCAATTACACAAGTTAATTAGTGATTCTGATGTTGACCGTGTACTCCGTGGAGCAGGAGAAGCTGCCAAAATGCTCCAAGCAGGAATTACATCCGCACGTTGTTTAGGATCCAATATCTCACCAGCGTTGCGAAGAGCAATCAATGCTGGCCACATACCTGGGCCCCGACTAGTTGTATCAGGTCAATTCATTGTGTCGTCTGGTGGTACTTGGTATGAAATTATGGAAGAAACAGATGTGGCAGATGGACCTGATGAAATTCGCAAATTAGTGCGTGAACGCATTAAGCAAGGAGCAAATGTAATTAAGGTAGGGTTATCTAAAGGCAAAATTGATGATTTAAATAGCTCGTGGGGAGATGATCCTTATCAAACTCTTCCTTCTTATACATTGGATGAAGTGAAGGCGCTAACAGATGAAGCTCACCTTCACGACATTAAAGTAAGTGCACATTGTATTGGGAACGCAGCTGTTAATCTAGCTTTAGATGGAAATGTTGATGTTATAGAACATGGATATGGGATTACGGAAGAAACAAGAAAAAGGCTAGCGGAAAAGCAAATTCCTGTTGTGACAACGATATCCCAATTATTTTTCCATGAGCAAGCAGCAAAGCCCTTTAACTATTCAGAGATGGAAAGTAGTATCTATTCTGCTCATGCGAAAGTGATGAAAGCAGATTTTCAAAAAAGTTTGAAAGCGGGCGTGAAATACGTTATTGGTACGGATTTAATCGGATATCCAACCCACCCCCAAGATCAGGCAGCGAAGGAATTTGAATTAGCAGTAGAGTGGGGAATGGAGCCATTACATGCAATAGTGGCAGGTACGAAGTTAGGAGCAGAAGTGCTCGGATTGGATAAAGAGATAGGCACGATTGAGGTTGGTAAAAAGGCGGATTTGATTGCATTTGATGGTAATCCTCTTGATGATATTACCGTTCTTCAGCAAGTGGATTTTGTTATGAAGGATGGACAACTAGTCAAATTTGACACAAAGAAAGGAAAAAAGGTGTATGGAAGCTAAAGTAAAGAGTTTAACAGAAGTAACCGAGCCTTTAATCGAAATAAATGATCTTTCTGTTGAATTTCAAACGAGTACAAATGATAAGGTTATTGCCTTAAATAAGGTAAATCTCACCGTGCATAAAAATGAGTTTATTTGTGTAATGGGCCCTTCAGGTTGTGGAAAGACAACATTACTAAATACAATTGCTGGGATGCAAAACATTACCTCTGGCTCAATTACCATTGGTGGTAAAAATATTGAAAAGCCGAGTCCAGAACGAGCGGTTGTTTTTCAAAATGATGCAGTATTTCCTTGGATGACAGTAGAAGAAAATATAGGTTTTAGTCTTAAAATGCAAAAGAAATCAAAGCAGGAAATTCAGCAGACAGTGAATCAATTTTTACATCTAGTGAAGTTGGAGGATTTCAGACATGCTTGGCCAAAGCAATTATCCGGGGGAATGAGAAAAAGGGTAGACATTGCTCGAGCCTACGCCGCTAATCCCAAGGTTTTGTTATTAGATGAACCATTCGGCCCGTTAGATATTATGACGAAGGAACATTTGCAGGAAGAACTAAGAAGACTATGGATGCAAGCACCTAGAACGGTTATTTTTATTACTCATGACTTGGAAGAGGCATTGTTTCTTGGTGATCGGATTGTTGTAATGACACCTAGACCAGGTAAAATTCATTCTGTTTATAAACCGAATTTCCCTAAGAATAGGGATATGTCGATTAAAACCTCTTCTGCTTTTGTTGATTTTAGAAAGCGGATTCACGCAATATTAAAACAAGAAGAAGCAGAGGGGAGTGAAACTAAATGAATGGTAATTCCTTAAAACAGGGAAAAGGTTGGTTTAAAGATTCATATTTAAGTATTTTCTCGATTATGGGTGTATTTGTTTTCTGGTTTTTAATTACACGAGATGGTTTAGGAATAGTAAAGCCAGTTATTTTCCCATCTCCTTTAATGGTTGTAGAAGCTGCTGTTTCCACAAGCTCACTTATTGGAACAGATGTATTTTTTACTATGTACCGTGTTGTTTGTGGATTAGTAACAGGTACAGTCTTAGGGGTAATAATTGGGATGCTCGTTTGTTTTAATAACAAACTATATTATTTACTAAACCCACTCATAGAAAGTTCTCGACCTGTACCGGTTATTGCCATGATTCCATTCTTCTTGATGTGGTTTGGAATTGGAGAGCTTGGAAAGTTTTTACTCGTAACACTAGGTGTGTTCGCCATAATCGTCATTAACACAATTGAAGCAATTAGAAATGTGCCGCCGATATATGTTAAGGCAGCACAAACATTGGGTGCAAATAAAGGAAATATTTATCGAAAAATTATATTACCAAGTATCATTCCAGCATTAATTGGACCAATCCGCGTGTGTGTAGCAATATCTTTTACGCTAGTAGTTGCTGCAGAATTCATGGGTGCTCAGGCTGGAATGGGCTATCGAATTTTACAGGCAAGAAAAATGTTTAATACAGATGTAATTTTCTTAGGAGTAGTCATGTTTGGTATCTTATCTGCGCTCGTTGATACAGCTGTTCGTAAAGTTTTGCAGCATGTGACGAGATGGACGGAAAGAGCGTAACACAAAGGGACTAAAACGAGAGAAAAGGGGGAGTTAGCTATGAAACGCTCTAAGGCTTTAATTGGCTTATTGATTGTAATAATAGCAATCATATTTGCAGGATGTAGTAATGATGAGAATGTTTCTAGTAACGGAGGTTTACAAAAGGTAAAACTAGCCATAAGTCCTTTCCAAGACGTGTATTCTATCCATGTTGGAGTGGAGAAAGGTTTCTTTGAAGAGGAAGGTATTGAGTTAGATATCCAAGAAACAGATTGGGCTGGAGGAAATGATCTTCTTGTTGGAGGGAAAGTCGATTTAGCTACAGCAGGTGATTCCGACATTGTATTGCAAAATTCTAATGGTGTTGATACTACTTTAGCCTTTCCCATCTTTTATTTTGCTGGTGCGGCTCTGATGTTTGACGGAGATAAGCATGATTGGAAAACATATGATGAGTTCCTTGGGGAAACGAATGATGATAAAGAGGCTATGCGCCTAACATTAGAGCAAGCTAAAGGAAAGAAAGTTGGATTGAATACTAGTGTAAGTGAATATACAAGCTTCATCTCTATGTTAAATCACGCTGGATTAGATTCGGATGATTATACAATTGTTGATATGTCACAGGAAGATTTACCTCCTGCTTTGTTGTCGGGGTCTATAGATATTATGATTAGTGGAATTCCGCAGCGCTTAGCTGTACAAAAGGAAGGGTATGACACGCTGATTGACCAAACAACTCTGCCACACACCATCTCTCACAATGGATTTGCAGCGCGTAGAGATTGGATAGAAAAAAATCCGGAGTTAGCAGCAAAGCTATTAAAGGCGTTTTTCAAAACATTAAACTATATTGAGCAAAATCCAGATGATTCTTTTCCGATCATTGTGGAACAAATGAAAAATGTTGGAACTGAAATTTCAGTAGACCAACTTAATAATGTCTGGAATAAGATGGAGTTCTTCCCTAGTGGCGTTGAATTCTACGAAAAAGAGGTTCTTCATCCAGATGGTGATTTTTACTGGAAGGACCGTTTCCAGGCAGTAATAGATATTATGGAAGCAGAAGGAAAAATTGAAAAAGGTGTTGTTACAGATTTAGAATCTCTTCACTATACCGTGAAGCTGGTAAAAGAAATAGAGTGATAGATTCTCTTCGGACTTAGAAGATCTGGGAGCTGGCCACTTTATATGTACATGTGATTGAAAATTCCCAATATTATAGGAGGATGGAAGATGAATATTAATTGGAAGAAAGTTGAACTACCTGATTTTGGTGTACCTGAAGAGATTCCGGTCATAAGCAAAGAAGAACATGAGATGCGTTGTACAAAAGCATACGATAGAGCTGCGACTGATTGGTTAGTCGTATATGGAGATCGCGAGCATTTTGCAAATATACATTTTCTATCAGGATATGATCCACGCTTCGAGGAGGCACTCTTAATTTTAGGACCGAGAAATGCTAAATACTTGTTAGTTGGAATGGAAGGTCTTGATTATAGTGTGGATAAACAAATTGAGGCAAATGTTATTCTCTATCAATCATTTGGATTATTAGGACAAGATCGTACGAGTTCACCTAAATTAGATCAAATATTGCTAAACATAGGAATAAAAGAGAACGATACAGTCGGTTTATGTGGATGGAAGTATTTTGAGGAGAATGAAATGGTTTCGGATGCACCTCATTTCTTTATCCCGGCCGCAATTGTAGATAGTATTCAGAAGGTAGTTAGGCAACCATTACAAGATAAAACACCTGTGTTACTACATCCAACTGAGGGATTACGCTCTCGTAATAGTGTTGATCAGATAGCTTTATATGAATGGGGTGCTTCGAGGGCATCTGCAGCTGTTATGAATATTATGAAAGGCACGAAGGTGGGGATTTCAGAGTTAGAAGCTGTTTCTCATATGAGATATGCTGGTGAACCATTAACCGCACATGTCATGTTTTCCGCGAGAAAAGAACAGATGGTAGGGTTACGTAGTCCTTCTGCGACGAAGATTGCTTTAGGGGATGGAGTAACAACAGCGGTAGGCTACTGGGGTGGACTTAGCTGTCGAGCGGGAATGATAGACTCGAAGAACGACGAGTTTATGGAGAGGTTTGCTAAGCCTTACTATAAAGCAATTGCAACATGGTATGAAATGACAGGTATTGGAGTGCGGGGTGGAGATTTGTTTGAGAAATGTGCATCTGTACTAGCAGAAGGTGGGTTAAAACCGGCACTCAATCCCGGCCATCTCACTAGTACAGACGAATGGATGCATACTCCTGTAAGGCCAGATAGTAATGAAGTTATTGTGTCGGGAATGGCTTTTCAATGTGATATTATTCCAACTCCACTTCCAAATGGGGTAGGGTTGAATTGTGAAGATACCGTAGTTATTGCAGATGAAGCATTACGGAAGGAGTTAAAGGAAAAATATCCAGCAGTCTGGGCACGAATAGAAGCGAAACAATCATTCATCAGAGAGAAGCTGGGGATTAATATTAAGGATGAACTACTGCCATTATCTAGTAACCCAGCATATTACAATCCTTTATGGCTTAATCCTGAAATGGTGATGGTAGTGGAATAATACACTTGTAGTAGAGTTGAAGAGAATATTGCCATAGAAATGAACATGGACAATAGTCCATGTTCATTTTTGAAGGATATATAAATGATAGTTACAAAATGAAGGAATGGATGAAAATTTTAAAGGAAATGGAGATTGCATTAGATGAAAATTATTCAAACAAAAAACTATGAAGAATTATCGAAAGAGGTTTATAAAATTATCGCCGATACTCTTCAGCAAAATGAGCATGCTGTTATAAATACAACAACAGGTGCTAGCTATGACGGCACTTTCGAATTGTTAGTAGATGCAATAAATAACGATGTAATTAACATCGAAAATGCTGTTATCACAAATTTAGATGAGTATGTTGCGGATAGGGGTAAACCTTTTACTGTTTACACCTATATGCATAAGAAATTCTACAACTTAATTAAAACTCGCCCCAAATATATTGGTTTATTAGATGGTAGTGTAATAGATATTAAGAAAGAATTAGCTCGTTATTCAGCGGTATTGCAAAAATATCCAAGAGATTTGCAGTTAGTGGGCTTAGGTGTAAATGCGCATTTGGCAGCAAATGAACCGGGAACACCTTTTGATTCACGTTTATTTCTTGCCGACAGCGATGAATCCACTATTTTAAGTACGATGAAATATTGTGGTTTAACAAGGGAAGAGGCGCCAACCCAAATGTTAACGATGGGTCTTGCAGATATTATGGATGCAAAACATATTGTAGTCGCATCATCAGGTGAAAGAAAGGCTGCAGCAGTAAAGGCAACACTGAAAGGGCCAATTACTGATGAGTGTCCAGCGTCCATTTTGAGATTGCATCCAAATGTTACGTTCATTATGGATGATGCGGCAGCTTCATTATTATAGTTCACCTGAAGTTGTATTCAGTTGGATCTAGCTGGACAGATAATGTTATAAAGAGAAAGTTTTACAAGTGGGATGTGATTAGATGGAAAATTTAAGAATTTTAGTAGGTTGCCTATATCATGAGTCAAACACTTTTAACCCTTTTTATACTACAGAGAAAGACTTTGTTCTAGTAGAAGGGGAGGATATGCTAGAAAGAGTTGCTAGCACGGAAGTGTTTCAGGAATACGGCGTAGACATTATACCAAGTATTTATGCAGTGGGATTATCATCAGGTACAGTATTGGAGAGTGCGTATCGCTTTTTTGCAGATAAGATTCTTGAAGTGATTAAACGTGAGGGCAATTTGGATGCTATTTGGCTCCATCTTCATGGCTCGATGACTGTGGAAGGTGTAGGATCAGCTGAATTGCAACTTCTGAAGGAAATACGGGAGATTGTAGGAAGTGACATACCAATTGCAGTCTGTCTCGATATTCATGCAAATAATTCATTGGAATTACCGAAATATGCCAATATTATTCGTTCCTATCGCACTGTACCACATATTGATCAGCGTGATACAGAAATGATAACAGCAAAGTTATTGGTAAAAAGTGTGATGGATAGGATGAGGGTTAGGCCAGTATTCAAAAGGTTACCATTAATTATAGGTGGTGACAGTGCTGTCGGGGCAAGAGAGCCCTTAAAATCTATATTTAAAAGGCTAGAGGAAATGGAAAAGGTCGAAGGGATTGTATCAGCATCCTTTTTTATTGGATTTTCTTGGGCGGATACCGAAAATACCGCATCTTCGATTGTCGTAATTCCACAATCAGAGGACTATGAGGAATTAGCTGATAAGATGGCAGAAGAACTTGCTGGCTATGTATTTTCTAGGAGATATGATTTTGAGTTTGATGCATTAGCATTAAATCCTGAACATGCAGTTAGAGTAGCGTTGGACTCAGGTGCTTCTCAGGTATTTATATCGGATACAGGTGATAATACAACGGGTGGTGCTCCAGGAATCAATACAATATTGCTAGAATCATTGCTCAATCAACAAGATCTTAGAAGGAAAAAGGTATGTATAGCATCAATTTTAGACGATGAGGCATATACGCTTTGTGATAGGAAAGAAATTGGCGATACTGTTCAAGTAAACATAGGGATTGGATATGACGAGAATAGTAAAAGTATAAGCGTTAGAGGACGCATTAAGGCAAAAGGAGATTTGCTGGGATACTTAGGAAGTACCAATGATAAAGTAGGGAAAGTATGCACGTTGACGATAGGAGACAATGACCAGTTGGATGTAGTGATTGCTAATAAAGCCGGATCATTTATTTCCCTTCAACATTTTATTGCTGCTGGATTAAATGTTTTTGATTATGATGTGGTAGTTGTGAAACAAGGCTACTTATTTGATGAACTAAGCAAAATATCAAAGTTAGATATTTTTGCCCTCACATCTGGAGCAACCTATCAACACTTTGAAGAACTAGAGTTTAAAAATATACCAAGGCCATTGTTTCCGTTTGATACAGAGGTTGCATTTTCCACGATGGGGGTGTAGGGGAATAAAATCATTATTATAGATTGAGCCAGCAATGCGAATACACAGAGAATAATTAATAAAGCAGACTGTACAACACAGCCGGTAATTGAAATTCGTTTCAATGGCTGTGTTTAATTTTTATCTATTGAAAAGCAACTAGAAGGAAATACATTCTCCTCACTTATTTTTGGCAAAAACCTAAATGTCCACCTAGCTACCGGAAACATTGAGGGCATCGTCGGAATGGTACTAGCCGTTCCAGATTTTTTAATTCATAGGTTTTCAATTATGATGGAGTAAGGATGTGTTACACTAAAGAAAATGTTGATTATACGATAACATCAACTTATCTGAGGTGGTTCATGATGCTTATTCAATGCACAAAAAAGGTGCTCGATGAATTAAAAATAAAGCCGTCCATTGTGGAAGAAGAGGATCCGCTTTTTTCTTTTCATGCGAATGTTATTACAATTAATAGACGGAAAGTGCTCGTTCTAATGAATGATAAAAATCGCTATGTGATTGTATTATACGGAATGAAGGCGAAAGATTGGAAACGAATAGATAAACTTATCATTGAAGCGGTGAGGGAAAGTTTTAAAATTGAATTTATTAAGGAAGAGGTGATGGAACAATATATTCAAACTGCCTCTACGATATCATTCACGAAGACAAAGAATAGATCGTTCGTAGCCCAATTAAATAAGGCGTGTGATCATGTTTATTTTTACGAAAGAGATCTAGAGCCAGATAAATTAATCTAAACGGAAATGGGAAAAAATGCAAGTCGGCTACTTGTTGGTGTTGGGAATAATCAACATATTCATCCCAACGAGGAGTTGTATAAAGATTTAGCCGTTTATAGTGGACAAGAGATTTTTCAATGCAAGGCCGTAAAGTTAAAAGTAACTTTACTTCTAGAAAATCATTCTATTTGGCGGAGGATTATTGTTCCATTAGACATTACTTTTGAAAAATTTCATAAAGTACTGCAAATCTGCTTTGGGTGGCAAAATTATCACCTTCATGAATTTTATATTAATGAAGAAGCTAAAGATGAATTAGGGATACATATAAATCATTCGGCTTTTCATCCTCAAGGATATCAGCCTATAGTAAATCTAGTTTCCTATGAAGAATCACTATCCTATGCTTGCGAAGATATACCGTGCAAAATGGAAAATGGTATTAAGTTAGCAGAATACTTACCAGCCAACATGAAATATATATATGATTTCGGGGATAATTGGGAACATATCGTGGAGTGTGAAGAAATAATTGCTGATTTTAATATGAATCATCCAATCTGTTTGGATGGAGCAGGAGCAGCACCACCTGAAGATGTTGGTGGAGAATACGGATTTGACGAATTTTTAGCTACCATTGCCGACAGCAATCACCCCGATTATCATATTATTTCCTCTTGGGGTCGTCAACAAGGATACCAAGAATTTGATAAAGAACAGATAAATCGGCTATTGAAGTAATAGTCAACACCAATCTATAGTCATAGTAACCCAATAAAAAAAGAAGTAATCTCGACATCTCACGGCAGAGAGGTCCAAATTACTTCTTTTTTCTGGGGTCAGGAAAGTTGCCCTAAGAGGAAACGAACCCCATATCAAAATTTACTATGTATATGCCAAAATCCCTAAAGAATTTAGCATAATATGCTATTTCTTAGGAAATAGCAAGTAATTTACTAGCGGATTTTGTCAAAAAGCTCATTCACTCGAATCTGAAATCTCGGTATCTTAAAGTTATCCGGGAATAAAGAAGAAATAGCGCTTTCCAGCAAGGGTTCGGAATGGAAAGATTTGAAGAGAAGATTATTCATGCATTGCAGGATTTCGAGCGCGAATATGCGATAAGGAAGCGCCATCCGTTCTTGCCACCGCCAACGTTTAATTTTGGAGCGATAAAGGGAGGCATGGCGGGAATAATAGTCCCAGATTATTGCATGCTCGATTTTGGACTGCATTTTTTACCAGAGGATGGATACGAAGATGGATTAGGGTCCTTGGTCGACACTTTATATCTAAAATAAATATCCATAAAATAAAATAGATTTTTTATTTCTTCTTCTGCTTTTGTAATTTTAATTGGTAATCGGAAAATAGTGTAGAAAGAGGGTTAAAAAGTACCCTCTTCCATAGCTTTAATCAGTGTGGAAAAATCAGCACCATAAATTTCTTCACACACCCATTTATAACCAGTTTTTGGCCAATTTGGAAGTTGATCGGGTAACATTTTTCCGAAAGTAACTTCAACTTCTTTGAATTTCTTTTTCCTTTTAACTTTACGATAGCCCTGTGTAAACAAAATCTTGGCTCTGAGGGATTCGAAAGAGTAACCACGACCAACATGATTTATCGTCTTAATTAAGCGATTTAAGGACTCTGGCGTTTGTGATAGGTGAAGTGAAATAATTGAATATCTCTTCTTCCCAATTGGTCATAGCCCTAATGAGATCCTCGAAGTAGATCATTAACTCCTTAGGTACATTTGAAAGCCATTCTTGATAAAGTTTATATGCTTCATCGACTGTTTTAGCTTCATAAATGTCAAAGAACTGTTCTTTGAGTTCGTAGGCTTGACCAAGTAATGGGAACATATCAGTCAATACTTGCAGTTTTATTTGGTCATCAAAGTCATTGAGGTTTTTACGCCTTATCAGAAGCACATAACGGTCTCTCATGAGTTGCCTACGTTCTTTGGCAGATACATTTTGACGATTGGCCTTTCGTATCTTCTCTAAGGTTTCATTTGCTAATTTAACAACGTGAAGCTTGTCGATAACTATTTTGGCGTGAGGAATTACCATGTTAACCGCATCTTTGTATGGTCTCCACATATCCATTGCTACAAGTTCAATTTTATCAATGTCTTTGAGCTTTGAAAGGTAACTGATAACCACATCTTTATTACGTTTTCGCAAAATGTCTATTACCGATTTGTTTTCAACATCTGTAACGACAAAACGATAGTTTTTTTACAAATGGACTTCATCAAGACCAAGCCATTTAGGAGTTCTAAACTCTGTTTGTACTTCAAGTTCAGCAACATAGTCATTAAAGATGTTACGTACAGTTTTTTCATCAACACCTATATCATCTGCAACGCTGGTAAAAGTCTTTTCAAGACTTGCTTCTTGAATCCAATCTATAAGTCTATTAGTAACCGAACGATTAACATCCATATCCGGAAGATTTTCAAAAAACGCTTCGTTACATTCCCTACATTTATAACGTTGCCGTTTTACATAAAAACCGACACGTTTGGCGTGCATTGATAAATCGAAAAATAACTGTTTCTTTTTACCATGCTTATTTAAATTTGCAATAGTACCACACTTTGAACAGTGGGTAGGAGGCGGTAAAGCAGTCTCAACTAAGAATCTATAATCAGATTCACTCTCATGCATATCAATAATTTTAAGGCTTGGTAGGTTGAGCATATTATTTATCATTTTGTCATTTTGCTTTTGCAACATTTTAGATAAAAAAACAAAAAGCATTACCTGATGATTAGAGTAATACTTTTTCTGATAAAGTACTTAATTTTTACGAACGCTGTTCCTCGCTATTATGGCCGGATAATTTTATATATCTTTACTTGTTTCTCAAGTATTCATTTTGTAAAATTCCCATATGGATGATGTCATGCCATTCACCATTTCTAAATAGACTTTGTCTACTATTTCCTTCCTTCTGAAAACCGATTTTAGTGTACAAACGAATAGCTCTATCATTAAATGAAAATACCTTAAGGGAAACTCGATGGAGGTTCATTTCGCAAAAAACATAATTCAACAGTAATTTTAAACTCTCTGAACCATAGCCTTTTCCCCAATAATCTTTTTCCCCGATATCAATAATACATTCAGCATTTCTATTCTTATAATCTATGTTGATTAATGATACAATTCCAATTGGTATTTCCTTACTTTTTTCAACAATGATATAACTTTTGGCTGTAGGTGATCCCAAAATAACATGACTAACAAACTCTTTAGTTTCTTCCATAGGATAAACATCCAAAGATGGGTTGGTGGAATGCATAACTTCCAAATCATTTCTCCACTTGTTATAAAGTTCAGTATCTTCTTTTGTCATCTTTCTTAATCTCACTCTTAATGATTCAAACAACATAACAATCACTCCTCATTTGCAGAATTTGGATTAATTAATATTTCTAAAGTAAAAAGAAAAACAGATAATTGCTCCTTTCCTTTTGTCTGTTCATGTCCCAGTTGAAAAGAGTCTAACATTAAGCCGTTTATAAATGATATAAGGTACCGTGCAATAGAACGAGTAGATTGTTGAGGTCTAAATTCTCCCTTACGCTTGCCTTCATTCAATACTTCTTCTATAGCTTCAACAATCCTATTGTAGCGTTCAGAAATGTAAGGAAAATTATCTTTATCATTTGCGTAATTAGATGACAAAAAGAATTCTGCCCTTGCATAAAGCAATGTTTGGTCAATTCTTTCAACATAAGATCGTTGTTCTTCAACCCAGTTTTTTAATTGTAGCCATATTGAACCTTCATCAGACGGTACTAAATATTGAATGTCTTTTTGATCATCATATTTTAAGACTTCGAGAAAAACGTCTTCAATATTATCAAAGTAACTATACAATGCACCCCTTGAGATTCCTGCGTTGTCCATAATATCTTGCATAGATGTGTGAACAAACCCTTTTTTGATAAAAACCTTCCTGGCTATTTCTACTATTTCTTTTTTTCTTTCCCTTTTGTATTCTTCGCTAACTTTAGGTGCCATGTAGCCACCTCCATAATAATTGATAAAAAGACACACAAAAAACTATACACTAATGTCGTTTTCTAATATAAATTATAACGACATTAGTGTATAGTTTCAAGAGCCGTGAATATTATTTATGTAAATAAAGTGGGGAATTCATTCATTATTGGCGTGTTTAACTTAGCAAAACAATTGGGTTGCTATATGTAAGTTACTTATTTTCGATTTCAAAAATTCTATAGTGCTTCCACACGATAATCCGAAATAGCACTTAAATGGTCCTTAGTTTAATAAAATGTGTTTCCACACTAAATTCCGAATACCCATTTTAATAATAGTCTAATCGTCTAGTGGGTTGTCTGAACCTAATTCTGTACAGTTTTTGTACATATCAATTTCATAAATTTACTTAGAAAGTAATTGTAAAGGTGTGTATGATAAACAATGCAGAATATTAGTGTAATTATGGAGTCCAAACTGCTGAGAGAAGTGTTACTAGACATAATTAAAGATACAATTTCAAATGTAGTTGTTTCGACCATTAGCTCTCTAGAACAACAGAAAATATATCAGCCTGAAAATATAGGGGATCTCCTTTTTATCGATGTTGAGGCAAATGTTGATGTTTTAAAAGCTATCAAGTTTTATCAAGATCATCAAAAAAAAGTAATTGTATGGACCTCGGGTAACCCCAAAGATAGATTGCAGAATCTATTTCTACAGCGAGTGGATGGCTATTTTTATTCCGGAATGGAGAAGGAGGAAATTATCTCTGCAATACTAATGGTTCAAGAGGGAGAGGTTTACATCCATCCTAGGTTATCTCCTATTCTATTAGATGCTTATATCAAAAAGGAAAGTACTCTAGTTGAGAAGCCGAAAACACTCTTAACACAGCGTGAATGGGAGATATTGGAGTTATTGACGAAGGGATACAGTAATGATGAGATTTCTTATCACTTAGAAATCAAGAATAGAACAGTAAAAAATCATGTAAGTTCATTGTTGAAAAAGTTAAATGCTACTAGTCGGACGAATGCTGTTTCGATTGCATTAAAAAATAGATGGTTCTAATGTAAAGCAAATCACACAAAAAGGCTCAGGCTATTTCATTTTGATTAATATAATAACTATGTTGTTGTGCTCATTGGTACACAGCACTTGTAGGTATTAACCTAAATATTTGGAAGTGCTGTTTTTGTTATCGTATGAAAGAGTTGTAATAGTTTGAGAAGTATTCGATGAGGAATGATATAATAGGCTAAGTTTACTAGAAGATTTTAGAGAATAACTTTTCGGGGGATTACGATACTGTGTCTATTAGAAAAATAACCTTTATAATTGTAGCCTTTGTCATATTTCTTCTGACACTTCGAATACTTTGGATTAATCATCACTCATTTCCTGATCATCCAAGGGTGTCGCATGGTAAATTGGACTTGCGTGAATGGGGGTTTATTACTAATTCTCCGCTAATACTTGATGGTGAGTGGGAGTTTTACCCTGGGGAATTTATCATAAAAGAAAATGTTCATCCATCACAAATAGACAGTCAGGAATATGTTCAAGTTCCAGGTAATTGGAATGTTTCCACTGGTAAAAAAAATAACTACGGTTATGGATCGTACCGATTGAGAATATATATCGATCCATCTTTTGGAAGTACATATGGAATAAGAGTCCCATATATTAGTAGCTCGTCAGAAGTGTATGTAAATGGTGAGTTGTTGTCGAGTTCAGGAAAACCGGCAGCGACAAAAAATCAATACAAGCCATCGAACTCACCATATACAGTTTATTTTCCTATAGAAAATGAATCTGAAATTGAACTTGTTATTCAAGTTGCTAACTTTGACAATCTCGGAAAAGGCGGAATAGCTCGTTCTATTAAGTTTGGCCTTGAAGAGCCACTACGGAAAAGTATTAATTTCACAAAAAATATAACATTAATTTCCTGTATGTTGTATTTAATTCATGCATTATATAGCTTGATTTTATTTTTTATTGGAAATCGTGACAAAAGGTTTCTATATTTCTCCGTAACCGTAATTTGTATCATTCTAGGTACATTAGTAGGAGAGCGATTATTATTCGAGTGGTTTCCATTGAACTTTGAATGGGGAATTAAAATAAAATATCTTACCGTTATATTCGGTGGCTATTTTTTATTGCAGTGTATAAGACAGCAATTGCCAGAATTTCTTCATAGAAAATTCGTCCCTATATACAATTTGATAAGTGGTATGCTAGTTTTCCTTATCCTAATATTATCAGCAGAATACAATTTGAAGTTTACTCTTTTCTATACGATGGTGATGCTTATTCCGTGTTTCCTAGCTCTACTCTTAATGTACAATGTTACAAAACATATTGATAAGAATAATATTTATTTGTTGTTGGCACTGATTGCTGGAGTAGGGAGTCTAATTTGGTTGATTATATTAACACGTCTACAGATTGAAATGGAGCCGTATCCGTTTGACTTAATGATAGCAATGATTTGCTTTGCTATATACTGGTTTAAGCGATATTTTTATATATTAGAAGAATCTAGAGTTTTAATGGGTGAACTTCAAAAGGCTAATGAGCAAAAAGACGAATTTCTCCTTACTGTTGCTCATGAAATGAAAAACCCACTGCATGGTATATTAAATATCTCACATGCTATTACAGAGCGAGAAAAGGATAATCTGCAGACAAAAAGCTTACGAGACTTAAAATTACTAAATGCAGTAGGAAGGCGCATGTCGTTAATGTTAAATGATTTATTGGAATTAGAAAGGTACAAAGAAAATCTCATTGTCATTAAGCCCATGGATATATCAATTTATTCTGTTACAGAAGCGGTTATGAATATACTTCGTTTTATGACAGATGGAAAGAATGTCAAACTAGAAAATAAAATACCGAAAAACTTTCCAAATGTGAGAGCGGATGAAAATAGACTAAATCAAATATTATTTAACCTGCTTCATAATGCGATTAAACACACTAATGAAGGGGAGATATCTGTTTATGCAACTATAAAGGAGGAATGGGCAGAAATTTATGTGTGTGATACAGGGCGAGGAATTGATGAAGAGATTCAAGAAAAGTTATTTGAACCATATGTCCAATCTACTTCTGGGCATGAAGGTGGATTTGGTCTAGGTCTCAGTATTTGTAAAAAGCTAGTTGAATTACATGGGGGGAAAATGAGTGTTTCATCCATACCCGAAAAAGGATCCATCTTTTCTTTTTCTCTTAAATTATCGTCATCAACCCAAAATCTCAATTCTGTTATGAAGGAACCATTTCAATTCCAAGAAGAGCACCTAACTTTAAACGAGATGGCTGCTTCAATGGCTGAGAGAAGGCAAAGTAAATCTGTAGAACCAATAAGAATTCTCGCTGTGGATGATGATCCTATAAATTTAAAGGTGCTTGAAAATATTTTTGAATTGGAAATTTATCATATATATACAACACAGAATGCACAGCATGCACTTTCCATGCTAAGTGCTCATGAATGGGATTTAATGATTGTGGATGTTATGATGCCGTATATGTCCGGGTATGAATTAACAACTAATGTTAGGAAGCATTATTCAATATTAGAGTTGCCAATTTTGCTTTTGACAGCTCATCATAGACCAGAGGATATAGAAATAGGATTCCAAGTGGGTGCAAATGATTATGTAACAAAGCCGGTAAATTCTCTTGAACTAAAGGCGAGAGTGCAATCCCTCACTAAAGTAAAAAAATCGATTAGCGAACGCTTGAGGATGGAAGCCGCATGGTTGCAAGCTCAAATCAAGCCCCATTTTATAATAAATACTTTTAATTCAATTGCATCATTAAGTAGATTGAATTTGGACAAGATGGATGAATTAATTCATGAACTTTCTAATTATATTCGCCTTAGTATCGATTTTCAAAATATAGACGGTTTGTCACCATTAGAGGATGAACTTCAGCTAGTTCAATCTTATTTGTTTATTCAAAAGCAGCGTTTTGGGGAAAGACTACATGTAATTTGGAATACAGATGAACAAATTCAATTTCTTATCCCACCTTTAACGATTCAGCCACTTGTAGAAAATGCGATACATCATGGACTAATGAAGCGCATAGAAGGTGGAGAAGTTCGGATATCTATTAAAGATGTTGGGGAAAAAGTGCTAATTTCTGTAGCTGATAATGGCGTAGGGATGAGGAAAGAAAAAGTCGCACAGCTTTTAAATGGGGATCCCGCGAACTCTGGAATTGGTATTATTAACACGGATAGACGATTAAGGCAATTGTATGGTCAAGGGCTACGTATTAAAAGCAAGGTAGGAGAAGGGACGGAAATTTCATTCTTAGTTAATAAGTAGTTTTAGGTAAATTAACCTACTGAAAGCAAAAATGAAGAAAATAGTCATAAAGAACTAGGTGTTGTGTGTTAATGAGGTGAGTGGAAATACAAATTAGAAAAAAGATCTTAATAAAGTGTTAATGTAATTAATCGCTTACATCCATATAGCAAAAGGTTCTAGGTACTTTGAGAATAAAGTCCTAGAACCTTTTTTATGCTCAGTTAGCAGTTTCACTCGTTCAGAAATTGTTTAGATATAGTCATTACAATATTTATTTGGAGTTAAGAATGACATATTTATCTTTATAAAGGAGTGGGGGTTCTTAAATGCGAAGAAAATTGAGCATGATCACTTTAATCATCGTTATCGTTTCAAATTCAATTTTTACGAATCTTGTTCCGTTAGTAGCGAAAGCTGAAGAAACAGGAACTGCTATTTTTTCAAATGTTACTTTAACAGATGATAAAGGGAATATTCTCGATGTTAATCAAAATCCGGAATATCGTCCAGAAGTTGATGTCGAAGTGAATATAGATTTTGATTGGTCGTTGAATAAAATTGATGATGCAGATGACAAAACGTATTCGTATACTTTACCATCAGAAATAAAAATTGCAGAAGAACAAAATGGAAAGCTGCTAACAAATGAGGGAAAGGAGGTTGGAACATTCCAGGTCACTACTGATGGTGAGTTAGTATTTTCAATTCAACAACTTGAAACTGATGGCACTGCTATTGGGAAGCTTAGATTTAAGGCTATATTCAATAAAGAGGCTATCGTCGACAATGAAACTATTGATATTTCATTCCCTTTAACAGATCAAGAGAAGCATATCATTATTAAGTTTCAGGGACAATCAAAGGTAGAAGTAGAAAAAACGAAGGAAAGTCTATCATTAAATAATACCAAAGAAATTACCGAAAATATTATCACCGGAGTGAAGTTATCGCAAAAAATAGGAGAAGGGGAATTTGAATATTTACCTCCTGGGTCGGAAGTTGTTGTTGATAATCCCTATGATGAATTTAAGGTAAAGCTAGAGTATAAGTTTGCCCTTCCAAATGGTCATAATTATGGAGATGGTTCTACTTTTACAATCGAAATCCCTGATGAATTTAGTTTGTTAGCAAATCCAGAGTCAACACCATTAAAAAATGAAAGTGGAGTGGAATTTGCTGAATTTATCGTAACACGCGATAACAAAATTGTGATTACTTTTAATGAAAACATTGAAAACAACTCTAATGTATCAGGGTACATCAATTTGGAGTCAGAGTTTAAAGCACACTATGCTGGATTAGCGGAAACAGAAATCACTTTTCCAGTGGATGGGGAAGGAACTGTTACGTATCCGATTACATTTATTCCAAAAGGAACATCCATTGATAAACAAGGTGTAGCAGATCGAGCATACAACACACAAACGATTACATGGACGGTTGATTTTAATAAAAATTTACAAAAAATAAAGAATGCAATTTTGAGAGATGAGACAGTAGGCAATCACAAATTTGTAGCTGATTCGCTGAAAGTATATAAGCTTCATATGAATGCTGACGGTACGATAGATGAAAGTAAGACGGAAGAGTTGGAGAATCACGAATTTGGTTCAGAATTCCCTCTTGAACTAGGCGATATTGACTCTGCCTATCGCGTTGTTTATGAGACTGTAATCTCAAGTGATGATAAGGGAACAAGTTACTCTAACACAGCAACATTAGATGGTGATAATACAAATCCAGTACGCGCATCTGCAACTGTTGGTGTTAAACGTGGAAAGCCACTTGAGAAGAGCTCGACAGATTATAATAAAGTTACACAAACGATTACGTGGGAAGTGAAATATAATTATGATGAAAAAGTTATTTCTCAAGAGAAAGCGAAATTAACAGATATTTTTGGTAAAAACCAACAATTGGTGAATGGTAGTTTCATAGTTTTGGAAGTGGAGATTGATCCAGATACAGGTGAAGAAAAAGGGACGAAAGAAGTTAGCGCCGAAGTTTATACACCCATACTTCATGATGACAAGAAAGGCTTTGATTTTCAATTTAATGAAGGAATTAAAAAGGCATACAAAATTATTTATCAAACTACCGCGGTTGATCGTATTGATGAGGATGGTAATATAGAAAACACTATTACGGATGAATTTGAAAATACTATAAAAAGTGGTCGATATGTAAACCAAGGTATTTTCATTAAGTCACATGATAATAAGCCGAAATACAATACGAAAGAAACAAGCTGGACTGTCCTCATTAACAGAGATGAACACGTTATGAGTGATGTTGCATTCTTCGATACATTACCGGAAGGCTTCACACCGAAAAATGTAGTAGTAACACATGATAGTCAACCTTTAGTGAAAGATACACATTATACGTATCATTTTGATCAGAACACAAGGAAAATAGCAATCGAATTCAAAAATAACATTACAAAAAGGGTGTATATCACCTATACAACCGAAATTGATTTTGATTATGTAAATCCGAAAGATGTGAAATATACGAACCATGCAGTTCTCGAATGGATCCCGGAAAATGAAACAACGAAAATTAAGAAAGAAGGAACCGCTACGTTTGATCCGGATACGTATACAAAACAGAATGGTTTTAAAGGGGCAAAGTATAACCCAGTAACAAAAGAAATAACATGGCAAATAGGTGTTAACTATAACAAAGCAACCCTTAATAATGCGATTGTGGAAGACATTATATTAGGGGAACAAAACTTTAATGTAAATAACGTAAAAGTGTATCACATGGAATTAACAGGTGGAGCGAATGGCGTTATAAAAGGTGCTGAGGTTGATCCAAAAGATATCCGTATTGTAAAAGATGTCGATGGTAAACCAGGATTCCAAGTCTATCTAGGTAATATTACAACTCCATATTTGATTGAATACACGACTGACCTTAACGAATTACTAGTAGAGAAAACATATCATAATACAGCTACAGTAAAAAGTGATAATCGTGATGGTTTTGACTTAAATGCTTCCGTTTCACCAATTCATGGGGGCGAGTATACGAAGAAAAATGCATCACAGAATAACGAAAACCCACGAATTGTAAACTGGCGTGTCAATATTAACTATGCGCAATCAACGGTATCCAATGTCTCTATTTCCGATACTCCGGGCATAAATCAGTTGTTACTACGTGATACGATTAAGCTTTATGATACAGAAGTTACGGAAAGTAGCATCAACAAAGGTAAGAACCAACTTACCGAGGGTGAGGATTATACACTAGACATTATTGAAAACGAAGATGGTACTGAAACCTTTACCATTACCTTTATCGAAGAAATAATAGATCTCGCATATGTACTCGAATATGATACGCGGATTATGTATAAAGGTGATGGCTATCTAGAAAATGTTGTGAAGTTTAATGGTACGCAAACAGAAGGGAAAGATACTAATAATTCCATCAGAAAGCAAATTCAATTAGGTAATATCGGTGGTGGAATTGATGGTGAAGTCGGAAGCCTGGAAGTAACGAAAGTGGATGCCGATGATCAGAAAGTTTTATCAGGAGCAACATTTGAACTTTTTGATACAGATGGGAACTTTATTCGCAGTTACACAACAGGTGAAGATGGAAAGGTAACATTCAAGAATCTACTTTATGGTGACTATATTTTAAAAGAAACAAACGCTCCAGACGGATATGTGGTTGGAATTAATGATAAGAAACAAGTTAAAGTAGATGCTGAAGTTTCAAAGGTTACAATCAATAATAAGAAAATTATTCGTGCAGTAGAACTTTTGAAGGTAGATGCGGAAACTGGTGACCCATTATCGGGTGCCACATTTATGTTAAAGAAAAAAACTGGTGGGTTTGTTGATATTCTAGTTACTGATAATAATGGAGCCATTTATAAAGATGGTTTAGAGCCAGGAGAATATCAATTTATAGAACTAATTGCACCTGAAGGTTACCAAAAGATAACGGAGCCAATAGATTTTATAATTGATGAAAAACAAACGGTCGTTAGAAAGGTAACAGCCGAAAATTTAAAACTTGGTTCTGTGGAGTTAATAAAATTTAATGCTGATGATCCAGCCGAATTTTTAGCCAATGCAGAATTTAAGTTACTTCGTGACAATGGATCAATTGTACACCCAATTTTAAGAACGAATGAAGATGGACGTATCTTTGTATCGGACTTACAACCGGGAAAATATCAGTTCGTTGAAATAAAAGCACCTGACTTTTTCCAACTAGACAAGACTCCATTGACATTCGAACTTAAAACTGGAGAATCAAAAACAATCACAATTGAGGCGCCAAACAAATTAATTACTGGTAAAGCCCAGTTGATTAAAATAGATAAAGATGATAATGAAACTAAATTAGCGGGTGCAGAATTTAAACTTGTGGATGACCAGGGGAATGTTATACATGAAAATTTAATCACCGATAATGAGGGTGAAATTTCCGTAGATAACGTAAAACCAGGTAAATATAAGTTTATTGAGACGAAAGCACCAGAACATTATCAGTTAGATAGTAAGGAAATTGGATTTACAATTGAAAGAAGTAAGACGGAAGCAGATGTTAATGTAGTTTCTCTCACTGCTGAAAATGAATTAATTCCAGGTGTTGTGGAATTAGTAAAAGTGGATAAAGACAATACTAGCACTAGTCTTGAGGGTGCAGAATTTACTTTACAAGATTCAGAAGGGAATATCCTTCAAGAAGGTTTGACAACTAATACTGATGGTAAAATTGTTGTTGAAGACTTAAGACCGGGAAGCTATCAATTCGTTGAAACAAAGGCACCAGATTATTACCAACTGGATGCAAAACCAATTGCTTTCGAAATTGTAAAAAGCCAAAAGGAAGAACTTGTAGTCACGGTAGAAAACGAATTAATTCGTGGTAAAGTCGAGTTAACTAAGGTGGATATTGATAACAATCATGCTCCATTAGCAGATGCAGTGTTTACATTGCTAAATGCAGATGGTGAAGTGATTATCGAAGGATTTAAAACAAATGAAGCAGGGAAAATAATTGTTAATAACTTAAAGCCTGGTGACTACCAATTCGTTGAAATGGCTGCGCCATTTGGCTATGACTTAGACCCAACCCCAATCAATTTTACGATTGAAAAGGCTAAAACTGTGGATGATGTGAAGCAGATAGAAGTAACAGCTAAGAATGAATTATCGACTGGGTCTGTTGAACTAACAAAAGTAGATACAGATAATAAAAATGTACCAATTAAAGATCCTGCAGTATTTGAATTACAAGATGGAAACGGCAAGACATTACAAGAAAACTTAACAACGAACGAAGAAGGAAAGTTAGTTGTTGACGACTTAAAACCAGGAAACTATCAATTTGTTGAAACAAAAGCACCATTTGGTTATGACCTAGACCCAACCCCAATTACATTCACGATTGACAAAGGTCAAACGGAAATAACGAAAGTGATTGCTGGCAATGAATTAACAACTGGTTCTGTAGAATTAATTAAAATTGACAAAGACAATAATGAAATCTTTCTTGAAGATGCAGAATTTGAACTTCAAGATGCCGAAGGTAATGTGCTGCATAAGGATTTAGTAACAAATGCCGATGGTAAACTTGTCGTAAACGACTTAAAACCAGGTGTTTACCAGTTTGTTGAAACGAAAGCACCGTTTGGTTACGACCTAGATCCAAGCCCAATTGCTTTTACAATTGAAAAAGGTCAAATCGAAATGGTAGTGAAGCAAGTAGAAAATGAATTAACGCCG